>JBDVSG010000030.1:0-19287 GCA_039967155.1 Sulfitobacter sp.
CGCAAGAATATCAGTGAAATCGGGACCATCTTTGGCCTTTGTGACCGTTTTAGCAAGCAGGACTGCTTGGCCATTCGCACTGTCTGCAGTGGGAATGGCCCCGGCGATAGGGGGGATTGCGCCAGCGAATAAACTCATTGAGTGCCTTTCGGGGTTCTTCCACGATTGAGCCTTAATATCGCTGTCTTTCCTTACCGGATGTTTACCGCTTTGCGCACATGCTTGGGAAAATCCATTCAATTTAAGGAGTTTTTGGATGATCCCGATCCCACAATCCCCACCTTCTGCGACGACGAATTTACCCCAGCGCGAAACAGCGCTGATGGACGCTGCGCAAGACCTGGAAGCTGCCTTCCTGGCAGAGATGCTGCAATCCGCAGGCTTGGGGAAGACGAGCGAAGCATTTGGTGGTGGCGCTGGTGAAGACCAGTTCAGTTCGTTCCTAATTCAAGAACAAGCCAAGCAAATTGTCGCGGGAGGAGGGATCGGATTAGCACAATCACTATTCGAAGCATTGAAGGAAAACGTAAATGGCTGATGATAAAACTGAAATCGAAAAATTGGCAACACTGTTAGAGCAAGAGCGGCTGCTTTTGTTGGACGGAAATCTAGAGGGATTGGGAAAGCTGTTACCAGAAAAAGAAAAGCTCATGGATGGGTTGCTGGAGGGGGAAGAGACCCCAGCGCAGGTATTTCTGCCGTTGGAAGGAAAGCTGAACCAGAATCAGCTTTTGTTAAACGGTGCTATGGAAGGCATTCGCGCAGTTTCCGAACGATTGGCAGCGTTGCGCCATGTTCGAACCAGCCTAGACACATATGATGCAAATGGCCGCAGGCAACAGGTGACAATGCAAGGCAAGTCACAAGTTGAAAAACACGCATAATTTCGGCGCTCGCCTCTTGTTTTGAGTGGCGAGCAAGTATCCGAAAAGGTTGAATCAAATGCCCTGAATTGTTGCGCCTCCGGTTAAGGTTTTGGAAAGCAGACAATGCGCAATGTTGGGCTGCATCCGATACACGGGTGGCACACTATCCCAAACGGGTACCTGTAGAAGTCAGAATGGCATTCCTGTCCAACTTCATAGGTGGACTTTATCCGGCGTAAAGCGCCGTCACGAAAAGGAACATGCTTCAATGTCGAGCATCAATACAAACAATAGCGCAATGGTTGCGCTGCAAACTCTTAAATCCATCAACTCTAACCTGAACGACACGCAAAACGCGATCTCGACAGGTATGGATATCAGCTCAGCAAAAGATAACGCATCTGTTTGGGCTATTTCCAAAGTTATGGAATCTGACGTGTCGGGCCTGGACGCTGTATCTGACAGCCTTGCTGTTGGTCAGTCTGCTGTTGGTGTGGCGAGTGCGGGTGCCGAATTGATCGTTGAAACGATCAAGGAAATGCAGGCTTTGGCTATTTCCGCCCAATCTGAATCTGCGAACTTTACGCAGATTGATGCTGAAATGACCGCGAAAAAGGCGCAGCTGGATTCCATCGTTGCCGGGTCACAGTTTAACGGGGTGAACCTGTTGAATTCTGATACGGATGGTAATGGTGCAACGGGTCTGTCTGTTGTAAGCGAAATCAATCGTGTCGGTGCTGGTGCGGCGACAGCCACGACAATTGATATTGCAACAATCGACCTCGAAACTGATGTCACCAACGTCACATTGACGGGCACGGCGGATACCGCGGATGCTGCGACGACTTATACCGAGCTAGAGACAATGCTGACAGCGGCGATTTCTGGTGCTGCTGAACTTGGTATAGCTTCGAAGCGGTTGGATGACCAATCAAACTTCGTCTCGAAGCTGTCTGACGCACTGACCTCGGGTATCGGTTCGCTTGTTGATGCGGATATGGAAGCGGCGTCTTCGAAACTGCAAGCATTGCAAACCCAGCAACAATTGGGCGTGCAGGCGTTGTCGATTGCGAACCAAGCACCTCAAACTATCCTATCCCTCTTCCGTTAAGGTTGATCGAATTGAGCTCACCAAGGGCGCGTTTGCCCGCGCCCTTGGTACCAAATTTGATGAGTAAGGATTACCTGTGAATACAACAGAACTTGCACAGCGCGGATATGGAACAGCAGCCGCCCCGCTAAAATCTGCACGCAAGATAGAATACGATGTCATAGCACGCATAACATCACGCATCGCTGCGGCCATGAAGGCCAAGGATTTCGTGAAGCTTGTCCATGCGCTACATGAAAATCGAACGTTATGGCGAAAGCTATCGCTTGATGTTGCTCATCCAGACAACCTTCTTCCAGACGATCTAAGGGGAAACCTTATTTATCTGGCCAAATTTACTGAACACCATACACGCAAAGCGCTGCAACGCGAAGCATCCGCCAAGCCACTTATCGAAGTGAACACCGCCATAATGCGTGGCCTTAAATAGATTGGAATCCAACATGAGCGGTCTTGTACTGAAACTCGGCCCAAAAGAGCGGGTCCTAATCAACGGCGCTGTTATTGAAAATGGCGATCGGCGCAGTCGTTTGGCAATCATGACTTCTGACGCGAAGATTTTGCGCTTGCGAGATGCAATTCATCCTGAAGATGCAAAGACTCCAGTTCGGCGCGCTCTTTTCGCAGTGCAATTGGTGCTGTCTGGAGACAAAGATGCTGATAGTGCCCATTTGCCGTTGCTGCGGCAAATAGAGGAACTGAGTCAGGTGTTTACGGACACTGATAGCCGTCAAATTTTGTCAGAAGCCAGCCAGGGTGTATTCGAGAACCAACACTATCGAACACTAAAGGCGTTAAAGGCTCTATTGCCAAGGGAAGATCGGCTTTTGGCCGTGAGGTTAAGCTAATGTTTCAACCAGTTATTCCAATTAGCGGCCTAGGCGGTTGGCGGTTTTTACAAGAAACCTACGATAGCCAATTTGAGGCATTCACACAAAGTGTGGAGTTGCAGAGAGACGTCGATTATTTCCGTGAAAACATCGGCAATGTAACAAGCGCTGAAGAGTTGGTTGACGATCGGCGTTTACTTACGGTCGCCTTGGGGGCATTCAGTTTACAAGATGACATTAACAGCCAGTTCTTCATCAAAAAGATCCTAGAAGAAGGGAGCATAAATGAAGATGCTCTGGCAAACCGCTTCAGCGATTCCCGATATCAGGATATGGCGGCAGCCTTTGGGTTCGGACCAGGTGAAGATCTCAAAGTCGGCGAGTCCGCTTTTGTAGAAACTATTATCGATCGCTACGAAGCCATCGAGTTTGAAGTCGCTGCGGGCGAACAGGATGAAACCATGCGCTATGCATTGTATGCAGAACGCGAATTGGGGCTGCTTGCAAATGAGGACATTTCCAACGATGCAAAGTGGTACACGATGATGGGTGAAGCGCCTTTGCGCAGCATGTTTGAAACAGCTCTGAACTTGCCCAGTGAGTTTGCGCAAATTGATATTGAGCAACAGTTGGATGTGTTCAAAGAACGTGCAAGGAGAGAGTTCGGCTCTGATGACTTGAGCATTTTCAGTGACCCAGAAATCGTGCAGGATTTGATTACCAAATATGTTGTTCGCGACCAGCTCGCGGATTTCAACGCAAGCTTCTCTTCCAATTCAATTGCGTTAACGCTGTTGCTAGGCAGTTAGGGCAGGGAGAGACCCGCCCTGCGCAATATTAGCTCTAGCTGGCTAAAGCTTCGCTGTGGATCATCAGGTTCTGCTCTGGCGAAAAAACCCTCAAACTCTGGGTGCAGTTGAATCGCTTTATCGACCTCTGGGTCACTCCCATGCGTGTAGAGCCCTGCACGTATCATGATGGCATTACTATCATATAGGCTCAGCATTTTTCGTGTCAGTCCAAGTATAGCGTTTTCTCGCGTACTCGCAGCGGCTGGAAGGCTGCGGGAGACAGAACGAAGAACATCCACCGCTGGGAAACGTCCGCGTTCTGCAATGGTCCGATCCAAAACGATGTGGCCATCTAAAACACCGCGTAGGATATCAGCGATCGGTTCCTCCATGTCTGAACCTGCGACAAGGACGCTGAAAATTGCAGTAATGTCCCCCTGGGTCGCTGCACCAGGCCCTGCGCGTTCGCACAATGAGGTGATCAAGTGGGTCGTGGACGGGGGATACCCGCGTAGCACTGGCGCTTCACCCGCAGCTACGGCCACTTCGCGGTGGGCCTCAGCAAAGCGTGTAATTGAATCAGCCAAGAACAGCACTGAAAGGCCAGCATCGCGGTAGTGTTCTGCGACAGCCATAGCTGTCCACGCACAACGCCGACGCAGCAGAGGTGATTGATCTGAAGTTGCGGCGACAACAACAGTTCTGCTCAATCCTTCGCTCCCTAGGACTTCGTCGACGAAGTGGCGTAATTCGCGGCCCCGTTCGCCTATCATAGCGATCACGACGACATCTGCGCTCATATGGTGGGCGAGCTGCCCCAAAAGGGTCGACTTCCCGACCCCTGATCCAGCGAACATCCCGATCCGTTGACCTGCAACGATGGGAAGAAGGGTGTTTGTCACTGCTAACCCAGTACTCAGACGCGGTCCGAAAGGCCTACGATTTGCTGCATTCGGAGGCGGGCTAAGAAGATGGCGGGTATAGGCGCCTCGCAAAAGTGGTTTTCCGTCCAAAGGTTCCCCAGCGGGATCAATAATTCGGCCTAACCATTCAGGAGATGGCGCGATTTCTGCTGGCGCAAATAAGGTCACTGGGTCGTTCAAACGGATTCCTACTGGAGGCTCTTCGGCCAACATGACTAACGTATCATCGATTATTTGAACGACTTCCCCCCGCAAGGGAGATCCGCGTTTTCGGTAAACCTGCAGGCCGTCACCGATAGAAGCATCAAGCGATAGTCCATTGATATAAATAGTAGATCCATCGGCGCGGCTGACCCTTCCTACGGCTCTGACAGGCCGTTGCTGTGAGATGTGAGCGACCAATCCATCGATAAGATATGCGTCTGACATAGAGTTTCCTTTATCTGCTGCTCACTGTTTCTAAAGGAATCACCATTAAGCCTTCATTGAAATTGAAGCAGGGAGAATCCCGATGTTCGAAAATTTAACGGTCTTTCAGACGGCCTCGGCGATGGCTCAACACGCAGGTCAACGCCAAGCGCTCATTTCTCAGAATGTGGCGAATGCCGACACACCAGGATTTGTTGGTAAAGATATGGTGCCCTTTGCGTCACAATACGCGTCACCTGACGCTGGTGGAACGCAGCGCGCCACACGTGCAGGGCATTTGCATGGAAACGCTGAAAACCATGCCATGGCTGTGATTGAGATGCGCGGCGGAGATAACCCCAACGACAACTCTGTTTCACTAGAAAATGAATTGCTGAAAGCGGCGGAAGCCAAAAGCCACCACGACCGCGCGCTCGCGATCTACAAATCGGCGCTGGATGTGCTGCGCATGGCCGGCAGTAGTAAGTAGGAGAAAAAAATGTCTGACTTTTCATCTGCCCGTTCCGTTTCGGCAAGTGGCATGCAAGCCCAAGCCCAACGATTGCGGCACCTGTCTGAGAATATTTCAAATGCGGACACCCCTGGGTATCGCAGGAAATTGGTATCTTTTGAAACGGCGCTGGGTCAAGGCGATAGGGTGTCAAAAGTTGATGTCAGTCGTGTTCACTTGGACCAAAGTGATCTGGCTACGATCTACGATCCCTCACATCCGCTGGCTGGTGAAACGGGAGAGTATTCGGGATCGAATGTGGATCTTTTACTTGAACTCTCAGACGCCCGCGAGGCGCAGCGGAGTTATGAAGCAAACCTAAAAATGTTCGATCAAGCTCGAAAAATGTCGAGCAGCTTGCTGCAATTGTTGCGCAAGTAAGAATTTGAACCGTCGCTTGTAAACCAGCCTAATCACTAAATGGAGTTCCAGAATGGAAATGAAATCCTTATCCGCAATTCAGAATTACAATTCAGCTAAACCGGCGACCACTCCGGCAGAAGGGGAAGGCGGTGCTGCAGCAACGCTGTGGGGCTTAGCAGATGATTTTGCGGCTACTCTGGCAAAATCCGAACAAGTCGCCCAAGCGAACATGATGGGGGAGGCAGATCCTCACGCACTTGTTCAAGCGTTGGCGCAAACCGAGCTCGCTGTTGAGACGGCGATCAATGTTCGGAACAAAGTTGTAGAAGCATATCAAGAAATTTTGCGGATGCCCGTCTGATGATCAATGAGGTGGTGTTCTTTGACACCTTGCGTCAGGGGCTTTGGGTCGCTTTTTTGATTTCACTTCCGATTCTGGTCGCCGCATTGGTATCGGGTGTGTCCATTGGATTGATCCAGGCATTAACGTCAATTCAGGAAATGACCCTGACGTTTGTACCTAAACTTGGTGCGATTGCTGTCGTCTTTTGGATGTCAATGCACTTCATGACGAACACGCTTGTCGCCTTTTTTCACAATCAGATCATCCCACTCATAATCGGAGGGTAACGATGGAAAGCACTGGATATATTACTTTGAGCCGCCAATCGGGCTTGCAGCGAGAGATGCAAGTTGTGGCGAACAATATCGCGAATGCCGCAACCACTGGTTTTCGTGCTGAGGGGGTCATTTTTTCAGAGTATGTGAAGTCCGTGGACGTCGGTCCATCTCTGTCGATGGGGCAAGGCAATATCGGTAAAACGTCTTTCGAACAAGGCGCGCTGCAGCAAACCGGTGGCACCTTTGATTTCGCAATCGAGGGAGATGGGTATTTCGTTGTTCAGACGCCACTCGGTGACCGGCTGACACGGGCAGGTGCATTTTCACCTAATGCTGAAGGTGAATTGGTTACGCCGGATGGATATGCGGTTTTGGATGCGGGGCGTGCTCCGTTGTTTGTGCCTGCCGAGGCGGGAACATTGGCCGTTTCGTCAGACGGTACATTGAGTATGGATGGAACGCCTATTGGCCAAATGGCGATTGTGCGGCCGTTGGAACCTTTGGAAATGGTGCGAGAAGACGGCGTGATGTTTCGCGCAGATGCTGGCGATGAGGTAGCGGAAGATGCGCGCGTCCTGCAGGGGTTTGTCGAAGGATCGAATGTGAATCCTCTGTTGGAGTTGTCGCGCATGATTGAAGTGCAGCGCGCCTACGAAATGGGTCAGAGTTTCCTCAAAACAGAAGACGAACGCGTACGCGCTGCCGTCAAAACCCTCACTGAAACAACATAAAGGATAACGATCCTATGCGTGCCCTTAAAATTGCCGCCACAGGTATGAGTGCCCAACAAATGCGGGTAGAGACGATTTCCAACAATCTCGCGAACATGAGTACGACAGGCTATAACGCCCGACGGGCAGAGTTTGCCGATCTGCATTATCAACAAATGGCTCGAGCTGGCTCCGTGAATGCGTCCGATGGGACAGTGCTTCCCACTGGTGTTCAACTGGGCCTTGGTGTTCGTCCTGCGGCTGTCAGTTTGAACTTAGAGCAGGGGTCACTTTCAGCTACGCAAGGTGATCTCGATGTCGCTATCGACGGTCAAGGGTATTTGGAGGTTACGTTGCCCAGCGGGCAAACGGCATATACTCGGGATGGCGGGCTAAAGCGTACGGGTGACGGGTTGATCGTCACTTCCGAAGGCTTTTCGGTTGGCCCAGAGATAACCATCCCGTCAGACGCAAAAAGCATCTCCATCAATGCGGATGGGGAGGTATATGCCTATTTTGATGAAGCAGCTGCCGGTCAACTTTTGGGCCAGTTTACGCTGACGGGCTTCACCAATTCAAAAGGGTTGGAAGCAATTGGGAGCAACATGTTTCTTGAGACAGAGGCATCAGGACCTCCATTGGCTTCAACTCCAGGAGAGGATGGATTGGGAACCTTACGGCAAGGATATTTGGAAGACAGTTCAGTTGATGCAGTACGAGAAATTACTGAACTTATTGAGGCCCAGCGTGGCTATGAAATGAACGCCAAAGTCATCTCCGCTGTGGATCAGATGATGGGCGCGACGACACAGGTGCGCTGATGAAAGGAACTCTTCAAGTTTTAGCAACGCTCTTTGCTCTGCCAGTCTTTGCAGACACGATAGTCCCTACACGTACGATCCGTCCTACCCAGATTATTTTGGAGAGCGACCTTGCATTGGTGGCGGGTGAGCTTCCGACAGGGTTTTCCTTGCCCCAGGATGTGGTGGGTCAAGAAGCACGGGTGGCTCTCTATGCTGGGCGACCGATCTTGGTGGGAGACATTGGCCCCCCAGCGATCGTTACGCGGAACCAGATTGTGAGCCTGCATTATTTTTCACAGGGGATCAACATTGCCACCGAAGGGCGTGCACTGGAACGGGGTGCGGTCGGAGACCGCATTCGCGTGATGAATCTAGGTTCCCGTGCGACAGTCTTTGGTCACATTTTAGAAGACGGTACAATTCAGGTGAGGAACTAAAAAATGCATACTCCACTCAAGATCGGCGGTCTGCTTGTCCTTGGTCTATCTATGGCATGCGCACGCACGGGTCATATTGGCAAACCGCCTAGTTTTACTCCGGTGAATGAGGCCCCTGAAGCAAAAGCGATGATTGATCCAGGCTTGCCTGCTGTCCTGCTTGAACGACGGCCGGCTGATGAAGCATCTCTGTGGTCACCCTCTCGGGCTTCGTTGTTGGGGGACCGGCGTGCCGTCGTAAGAGGGGATATTTTGACTGTCGTAATTGAAATCGACGAGCAAGCGGAAATATCTAATTCATCAGATCGCAGTCGATCTGGCTCAGAAAGCCTTAGTGTCCCCAGTTTGTTTGGCTTGCCGCAGCGGTTGAATACAAAATTACCTGAAGGAGCATCTTCCGATGCTTTGGTCGGAATAGATTCGCAGAGCAGTTCCTCTGGTGATGGTTCCGTCAAAAGGAATGAAAAACTAGAGCTGCGGATCGCTGCGATTGTCATTGACGTATTACCGAATGGTGTACTTTCGATCTCGGGAAATCAGGAACTACGCGTGAACTTTGAATTGCGAGAACTTCTTGTGACTGGTTTCGTTCGACCAGAGGATATTTCTAGGCAAAATGAGGTTACATATGACAAAATTGCGTCCGCAAGAGTTTCCTATGGTGGTCGAGGTCAAATCAGCGACGTGCAACAACCACGCTTGGGCCAACAGGTCCTCGACGCTGTTTTGCCATTCTAACTTTGGGGAAATGTCATGAAAAAACTTCTTCCATTGATCTTTTTGCTGATAGGCGTCGGGGGGGGGATCGGCGCTGGAATATCCCTACGGCCTGCCGCAGTTAGTGAAATAGCAGATGAAGCGGCACAGACTGACGTTAGTGAAGTCGATTCTGAAGAAAACCATGAAGTTGACCATGGCACAGATGCGGGGGATGAGGGCGAGGAACTGATCGAAAGTGAGTTTGTTAAATTACACAATCAATTTGTGGTTCCGATCGTCAAGGCAGAGAAGGTGGTAGCCTTGATGGTTCTCGCATTGAGCGTTGAAGTTCCTTTGGGGCAAGCATTGGTGGTCCAGAAACGCGAACCAAAGTTGAGAGATAGTTTCCTTAGGGTGTTGTTCGATCACGCAAATATAGGTGGTTTTGAGGGGAACTTTACCGATGCAGAAGTGTTGGGGCGCTTGCGCACATCATTAAGTGAGGCTGCCCAGAAAGACCTCGGTGAAGAGGTCGCGCTTGATGTGTTGATTGAAGAAATTGCGCGCCAAGACTATTAAGCACTCAATAAAGTAATAATGATATGGCGCGGTTCAGTTCGAACTGCGCCATTTTGTCTTTTCTTTTGTCGCAGGCTTGTTGGTAAAGTTGCTCTGCTACGACTACTTTACCGTATGCACTTCGAACTTGCTCAATATGGCGCTCCTTCACGGACAGAACTTGAGCCAGCTGTAAATTCAAATCGCGCTTTTTCCGGCCGATCCAAGCTTGCCACAATATGTCTGCGCCAATCGCTTGTTGTTGCGTATCTGTGGTATTGCGACTGTCTGAGAGCTGCTGGTCTAGCTGAAATAATGAGCCCCGCAAGCGGTTTTCTTGTGCCAACAATCGGGAAAAACTCTCTTGTTGTTGATGGTATTTCAGATCTACCAATTTTTGTATCTTTGCTATTTCACTAGGCGTATTCATACTGTCCCTCTTGCGCGGCGGCGCATGTCTTCTGAAAATCGAATAGCCGCGGCAACCGGTGCATAATCTTCGGCTCGAATTTGATCACCTATTTTTACGGCAGCATATAATGCTCGAGCGGTTGGCGGATCTGAATGTATGGGTACACCGGCTTCACCAGCTATGCGCCGGATGTTCGCGGCGATTTCATCGACACCCTTTGCAACACAAGCTGGAGCTTCTCCTGGCTTGCGGTTCCATTTTAGAGCGACGGCGTAGTGAGTTGGGTTTACGATGATGACATCTGCAGATGGTACATCCTTCATCATTTGATTTTGCGAAGCATTGAGCGCTCGTTGGCGACGCTCTTGCTTCATGTGGGGATCGCCTTCACTTTCCTTTGTTTCGTCTGTGATTTCCTTCTTGGACATTTTGTTTTTCCGCAGGTGTGATGCGTGTTGCCAAAGTGCGTCCCCGGCTCCAATGGCTCCAGAGACAACAACAACAACTCCCAAGAACGTCATGCAAATTTTGCCAAGAAGGGCAATCACGGTATGGGGGTCAGTTTGTAACGATCCGATCATTTGGGGTAGCCAGATATAGATGAAGACGGCTAGGCAAACAGAAAAAACGATAAGCTTCAAAAAGCTCTTGAAGAACTCGAATAACCCATCTCTACCAAATTTGTTTTTAGCATTTGACGGAATTGAGATACGGCTCAGTTTCGGTTCAAGCTTACTGGGAGCAAATACCCAAGCGCGTTGCGCAAAAACGGCGAGCACGACACCAATGGCGGGTAAGGCGAACATTGGGGACATCCCGTTTCCGACAGCTTGAAAAAGCCCCAGAGCGAGGTTGCCGGAACCGTCACCAAAGACGTCCTTTGAGAATGAATCGGATTGGTCGATTAAGCTCATTAGGGCGGTGCCGACCTTACCTAAGCTTGATGCGCCAGCAGCAGATAATGCGATCCATAGCCCCAGGTAGCTACAGGCAGTTATTAAATCTGTGGATTTGGGAACATCGCCTTTTTTCCGCGCCGACAGTAATTTTTGCGGTGTGGCGTCGAAGGTCTTTTCGGCGGAATCGTCTTGATCGCTCATGGGACAGCTGCAAATGGGTTGATGATGAAATTGTTGAGGTGCTCCACCCAAGTTGAGACAATGAGCGGTGTTGCTAAGCAGAGTATGAGCAGGCCGCCAGCTGTGATAACTGGAGCGCCTACGAAAGCAACCATCAGTTGCGGCATGGCCTTATTGATGACCCCTAGTGCCAAATTATAAAGAACAGATAACACGACAAAAGGGGCGGCCAAAGTGAATGACAGCGAAAAGGCACGGCGAACCTGATCTGCTCCCCAGCTGGCAACATCAGATCCCTCGAGAAAACGGCCCATCGGTAATATTTCATAAGACAAAATCATCAACTCTGCGAGGCGGACGTGTAACCCTGTCATTACGGCGAGTGCCAAGCTTGCCATAACAAAAATTTGGCTCATTGCTGGTACTGGTTCAGCCATCGCTCCACCAAGGACTTGTGCTAAAGAAGTTGATTGGGCTGCGATTGATCCTGCAGTTTGCAACATTAGGATAAAAATACGTATTCCGATACCCAGAAGCAGACCTATTGTGATCTCAGTGAAAGACAGCCAAATTATTGCGTCTAATGTTACGGAGGGTGGCGTTGCTGCAACTGCTGGTGCAACAATCAAAGTGAAAGAAATTGCTACTCCCAGCTTTATTCGGGTCGGGATAATTTGGGACCCAAACGCAGGCAAAAGGCTAACCATTGCGCTGAGACGAAAGAAAATGGTTAAGCCCTGCCACAGAAGAGCTTCCGTCAAGGGCGATAGCTCTGAAAGAGTCTCAATCATGCGGGAACAACACCGACAAGTGAGGGGCGTGCATCTAGGCCAATTTCTTCGAATGACAATACTGGAGAGTTGATCCCCTTTGCACGCATTACTGTATGCAAGAACCTGCGTCTGCGTGTACTGGTAACGACGGCCGGAGAAATGCCGTTTTTACTCGCTTCATTGAGTTTTTGAGATACGCCATCGGCAAGCTGATTAAAAAGGTCTGGGGGCAGGGCGATGTCCAACCCTCGATCAGCGTCTGTTTGATATGTGCTAAACATGTCTTCCCAATCTGGGGAAAGTTGGATCAAAGGCAAGGTTCCATCGGGGCGTTTAATTTCAGCGACTAATTGGAAACCAAGCCTTTGGCGTACCAATTCACAAATCCCTTCTGGTTGTGCGTTCTGGCCGCGGGCCTCTGCTGTTGCTTCAAGGATCAATGGCAAATTGCGAATTGATACCTGCTCGGCCAATAATAGCCTCAACACCGAATGCAGAACATCAATTGGTACTTTATCTGGTATTAGCTCATCCAAGAGTTTTCGATTTGCTTCAGCGCGGCTCGGAGACGAGATGTTTACCATTTCTTCTAACAGACGCCTAAGAGATTTTAGTGTCAAAAGGCGCGGGAAGTTCCGCTTTACAATTTCGAGGAGGTGGGTGGCCAGAACTTCGGCAGGGCTGACGAGGGTTATGCCCGCTAAGGCAGCTTTATCTTGATCCTTTTTGTTGATCCATCGCGCTGGCGCTCCATAAACGGGTTCGACCGTGTCTACGCCACTTGGAAGCGTATTAGGATTTTCTGGCGCAAGCGCTAGCATCTGATTTGGGTTAACTTGTGCGCGGGCATGCTCTACCCCTTGAATTCGAATAAGGTAGGTCCCTGAGGGAATGCTGGGGTTATCGGTTAATCGAATTTCTGGTAAAATTAGCCCAAATACGGATGCAACATGCGTGCGCATATTTACAATTCGCGCGTCTAAACCGGTTCCCGGATCAAGAACCATGCTTACGAGGTCGGGAGAAAATTCAACATGGATGTCATCAAGTTCCAGGATATCGCCAAGTGGCTTTTCCCTTGGTAAAGGGGCGGTTTCGTCTGGTTCGATTTCTGTTGGGGGGGAAGCGGCGCCTCTAATTAGTTTATAGGTGAGTAGGCCAAGAAACAGAGCGCCAACCATAAATGGGAGAAAGGGTAATCCAGGTACGACAGCGAATAGCGCCATCATGCATGCGACAGTTGCAAGAGCCGCAGGGTGTTTCGTGAGTTGCGAAAAAATTGCGAGATCTGTTGAACCTTGAGCACCCCCGCGAGCTAACAATAATGCGGAAGCGATGGAAATGATAACTGCAGGAATCTGCGAAACCAAACCATCCCCAACTGTCAAAATTGCGTAGGTTTCAAAGGCCGAACCTATTGGCATGCCGTGGACCAATGTACCCATGATCAAGCCGGCAATTAGATTCATTAGGGTGATAAGTAAGCCAGCAATTGCGTCTCCCTTGACGAACTTTGATGCCCCATCCAGTGAGCCAAAGAATGTAGTTTCTTGTTGTTCCCTGGCGCGTCGGTTTTTGGCTTCTTCGTGATTAATCGCTCCGGCTGACATGTCCGCGTCAATGGCCATCTGTTTCCCAGGCATTCCGTCTAGGGCAAATCTCGCTCCGACTTCGGCCATACGAGTAGCGCCTTTGTTAATGACCATGAAGTTCACGATAAGTAGAACAGAAAAAACAACGAGCCCAAGAAAGACCGAGCCTCCCATGACGAATTGAGCAAAGCCCTCAATAACGTCGCCTGCCGCACCGGTCCCAGTGTGCCCTTGGCCGATAATCAGTTTCGTAGAAGAAACATTCAGCGAGAGGCGTAGCATAAGAGACGCAAGTAAGATGGTCGGAAAGGCGGAGAAATCGAGGGGGCGTTCGATGAAGAGAGTGACAGTGAAGATTAGGATTGCCAACGCAAAGGAAATTGCGAGGCCTGTGTCTAAAACCCAAGCTGGCATGGGTAGGATCATCATTATAATGATAGCCATTAGTGCCACAGCGAGCAAAATGGTTGGTTGAAAAAGGGCCCGGGCAGAGAGGTTCATCTTTGTGCTTCCCCCAAAGACGTGCCTTCATGGATAGGACTAGGGGAAGCGTCGTTGGAAATTCTGGGAGCATCCCAAGGTTGCAAGCTCGTTGATCTTGCTGAGCACGCATCTCCAAAAACTATCTTAGCTTTCTGCAGACCATGGGTGAAAAGACGACCCTCGTATTGTTGCATTCTGCGTTCCTTTTTTCCCGTATTCTACAGGGTAGACCACTCGCGTTGCATTTAAGTTAATTTTATCCATCGCCAAGTTTATTGCTGTTCTGGCGTCAGTTGCATTGAGGGATCTTCGAGAAGATTTTTGAGAGTGTTTCGTGCTTTGTTACTTTCTTCTAAGGCAAGATTTGCTTGAGCTAATGGGCCTAAAACTTCTTCCGTGGGGGCGAAATAATCTTCAGCTAAAGTAGTGATTGCACCTAGTCTGTTGTCGTCTGGCGGCACCAGTTCTCGCCAATCTTCGGACAGCCAAGCAGCTTGAGTTGCTGCTTCTGTGGAATTTGAAGCTACGAACATTTCTGAGGCCTCTCGATAGGACCCTGCCATTTCTTTTGCTTCGGCCATCAAGTGCTGGGCTTCAGACCCCGAAATGCTTAGGAGAGCAGCTTGTGCTTGGAAGGGTTGATGAAGAGCCAGTGCTGCTCGTGCTGTCAACAATTGGCGCTCCTCAAGCTGGGGGGCATTGCCAATGTGAGATAGGATCTCCTGTGCTTTTGATGCAAAACCCAAGTCGAGCAATCTTTTTGATAAAATCAGGTTTGTACTTGTAGAAATTGCTTTGACGTCGCTGTCCTGCAACGAGAAAGCTATTTCCAAGAACTTTACGTCTTCTGCTTTTTCACTCAGCTGCCGTATGATTGCTTGGTTCAATCGGTTGTATGTTTCTTTGTCGGCTGAGGCTCTTAGGCTTGCAAGAAGCGTAAAAGCCTCAATGAATTGTAGAGATTGGCTGAGAGCGATAATTTGGGTTTGCTTCAGTTGGTTTCCAATCTGGGTTCCACGCATTTCTTGCGAATAGGCCTCAACGAGGTCGGCGAGCTCTTGCGATAATGGTTCATTTCGGGCCAACTTCCCTTCAACGAGTTTGATAAGAGCCTCCGGAGATTCTGCTGTGTTAGATTCTGCTAAATCTTCAAGGAGTTTTTCGGCAGAGCTCCCTGACTCAATTTTTAGATCGGCTTGAGCAAGCAATGCATTGGGCTCTTGCTTATTGGGGAGCCTTTCGATGCTGCGCATTGCAGCTGCGGCTGGCTGAGCATCCCCATATTGTAGGAAACGATCGCTTAGCTCAGGCGCTAAAATGATGCGCAAGTGTTTGGGTAAATTGTTTAAGGCGCGAAGCGCCGCATCAGTGTTGATGGATGTTCCCGAGGGAATTGAAGCATGGCTTAAACTTGCCCACAGAGCCACGTCAGACTCGCAATCTGTGTATTGACTTAGGGTATTTGGGCCCGAAATAGAACCGTGCTCCAATATTTCGGCTACCACACCGAGATGTGGGTGGGCGTGTTGGGCAAATTCACTGGTGCGTAAGGTCTCATTGGCTTCGGCTCCGAAACCGAAATAGATATAGAGTTGAGCTAGATGTTTGACTGCTTCATCATCAAGGCGGTCCCGTGCGTCCACGAGTGCATCTCGAGCAGTGCCCATTTGTGCAGAAAACCCGCTGCTATCTCCCCATCGATCGATGGCAAACAGCTCCTCAACAGGGCAAATTTGGGCTGTGGCAGCAGTTTGAAAATGTGGTGCTACATCGGCCGGATTCATTTCCATGCTGTTAGTTAAACGAATGTTCCCTGCTGACATTTCGATAGCCTCGGGAAGTGGTTTGGGGGGAATGTCCGGCGATCGGGCGGGCAAATTTGAAAGCTCTGGAGCAGATGGCAGGATGGGAGTGTTACTCTCAAGCAAGCCAATACTTGCAGCGCTAGCAATTTCTTCAGCTAGGCTTTGCTGAGTTTGTTGCAATATTCCCGCTTGAACTGGCAGTCCGTTCCCAGCATCAATTTGTGGTTTTTTTTCAAATTCTGAAGTGATGTCGAGAGAATTTGCGGCAAATGGTGAGTTGGCGCCAATCCAAGGCAGGGCAACTGAATTGCGTGTTGGGAGCACGTTATGCTCAAGAGATCTTTTCTTCGTTTGGGTGATGACCTTGCCCTGCGCTTGGTGGTTCGCATCGGAGACATCGACAACTAGCAGCTGCCCCTCTTGGAACGCCGAAACATTGCAATCGCAATTGAGGGTAAGAACTAGTCTGTCATCTTTCACGATGATGTCGGATATTCTGTCCCGCTGCATCCGAGTAAATACACTATCAATATTAATGCTGCCCGTGAATCCAGGGAGGCTAAACTCAATGTCCTCTCCAACTTGTTGGCTTTCCCACTCTTGCGATTTTGGCAAGGAAATTGCCAATCTACTGAAGTCCGAGTGGTCACCCGAGCGAACTAAAATTTGTTGAGCGGTTACTGGAGTAACAAAGCCGATAGCGCTGAATATGAAAATGGCTGCAAATTTCATGCCGCATTCTGCTTGAGCGCTTTGAGCGCTTCTTCTAGATCGCCGTAACTTGGTCGGCAATGGGATGGTGTATTTTGGCGACCAACTTCGATACAAATATTGGTGGCGTGATTGTGCAGATTGGCGATTAGAACTTCCCGAATAAGTTGATAGAAGTGCCCTTCGTCTTTAGTCACATCACTGACCTTCGCTGCAAATGGGCCGACGAGGCCATAGGCGAGAAAAACGCCCAAAAACGTACCAACAAGCGCGCCACCGATGAGGCCGCCCAAAACTTCCGGCGGTTGGTCGATTTGCGCCATGGTTTTAATAATCCCCAAAACGGCAGCAACAATACCAAGAGCAGGTAGGCCATCAGCTACGACTTGCAAAGCATGGCTAGAATGCATCGCATGCTCTTGATTGGCCTCCATGCGTTTGTCCAAGACTTCTTCCACCTGATGGGGATCGTCATAGTTCATCGATGCCGAACGCATGGTGTCGCATATTAACGCGATTGTTTCTTTGTCCTTGAGAATTTTAGGGTAGTTGGAGAAAATCGATGATTCCTCCGGCCCTTCGATATGTTCTTCAATGGCGACAGGGTTTTGGCGCGCTAAGCGAATGAGCTCGAAAAGCAAACATAGAAGATCTTGATAGTCTTCGTGTTTCCACTTTGGTCCTTTAAAAACTTTTCCCATGTCTTTCAGAGTGTGTTTGATCCCTGCGCCATCATTACTAATGAAGAAAGCGCCGACAGCAGCCCCCCCAATCATCATCATTTCAAATGGAAGGGATTTTAATATGATGCCCATCTTGCCGCCAGCAAGCAGATAGCCGCCAAAGACCATCACGAAAATTACGATTATGCCAATTATGCCAAACATATCTGTCCTCACTTAGTTCTTTGTAGGAGTGTCGCAGGATGTGGTTAAGGAAATCTGTGTAGGCCCTAAGATTTAGGGACGTTTGCATTTCGCCCAGCCAAAATTACACTAATTGAATAGGCTGCTTGCGGAGAAAGGCCTGCCATAATCTGTGCAGCCGAATCTGGGCGCATCCTACCCAAAAAACCCGCTGCAAAATTGGGTTCCATTTCCTCGAAGAGTGTTGCCGCATCTTTTGGTTTCATATTTTCGTAGACAGACGTTAAATTCAAAATGTCTTTTTCGGAGGCGGCATCAGCGAGTGCGAGAGTCGCTCTCAAAGTGCTTTCAGTTTCGGCTAGATCTTTAAGTCGCTTTTCTATTTCTTCATCAGCGATCGACAGCGCACGAGAACGCATTTCCAATCGTTTTTCACGTTCGGAAACTTGAGTTTCACGTTCAGCTAAAGCGGTAATTAGTCCAGAAAGCTCACCCTGATCTTGAGCTAATGCGTAATCGCTGGAAGCTGAAGCAGGGCTTTCTTTGGCGTGCTCTGTTTCTGTTGTTGATTCTTGTGGGGCAGTATCCGGAGTCGTTGGGAGTTGGCCATTCTGCGCCCATGCTGAGCTGGCGCTTGTCATAAGCCGGACCGACGCTGAACTAAACAATAGCAACGCAAGGACCATTACTGATCCGCGCCCAACAGGGGCAATGATTCGCTTGACTGAAGGAATGTTCATGCTGCATCCCCAGCTGATGAGTTAATACGACGGGAGAACAATGGAGCGGCAGGACTTGTGGGCGCAGCTTCGACTTTGGGGGGGGCCTCCACTGTCGGAGATGTAGGAGACTGGGGCGCGGCAGGAATGTCGTGAAGTGAAGCCATTTGAAGCTCCAAACGGCGTGATATCCCTTCGGCCCGTTCCGCTAGGTTTGTTAAGGTTTGTGCCGAATCTGCTGCGGTATGCTGTGCTGCTGCTAGTGTTCGGCTTAGGTCATCAACTTGTGCTGAAAGTACTGCAACGGCCCCCCCAACACCTTTTTCTAAATCGTTAAAGCGGTTAAGCCTGCGACCCAGTACAAAACAATAAACGCCTGCTCCAATGGCACCAGCGGCCAGTAATATATCTGCTATCAAATCCATTAGGTGGCTCCTTTACGTCAGCACAAATTCCATGATCAAAAAGTCATTCACTCTGTCTCGGCCAGTAACGACCTGAACGCGCCGAAGCATTTGTGCGCGCAACCGCATGAGGGCGGATTGGTTTTCTAAGTCAGAAATTTCGAGAGCATTTAGATAGCTGTTGAGAACATCAACAACGCGCGGGAGCAGCAAGGTCACATCTTCCTGGTACGCTTTAGGTACTTCGAGTTGAGCGCGAAACCGTAACAATCTGCGCTCCGAGCTCGAATCAACTGAAATCACCATTGGCTCAACCGCGACGAAAGCGATGTCCCCAAAAGGATCTGCAATTTCTTCCATCTCTTCTGAGGCGTGAGTGTCCTCCTCGCCGCCAAGAATCATCCCAGATGACGTTGCATAAAAACCGCCTGCCCCCCCCACAAGAGCTAATATTAAGCCCAATATTAATGGGGATTTAGATTTTTTAGGTTCGTTATCTTCAGCGGTATCAGCTTCATCGGCCATGGTGTTTCCATCCTCTACTATCGGAACTGATATAGACGCGATTGCACTAACGGGTTGTTAAGGCAGATAGGTCATTTGTCTTTGGAGAAGCTGGACAGAACGTTCAGCGTGACGGAGGCCATTGTGCAGCAATACCTAGATGTCTGGATGAAGCTTGGGATCAAGCGGCAACTTATTGTAATCGGCGCGACTAGCGCGATGTTCTTTGCGATTCTTGCAATGGCAAGGATGACTACAGCGCCCAGTATGACACTCCTGTATGCGGGGCTGGAAAGTAGTGCTGCGGG
>JBDVSG010000031.1:0-7157 GCA_039967155.1 Sulfitobacter sp.
GCGGCCATGCCCTTTGCGTTCCGCTCCAGCCGGATCACATCCACCGCATCTGCTGCCATGCCTGTTGGGTAGGCCAAGCTGATCACATCCCCGTCTTTAAGCGTCGTCCAGCGTGGTGCCTCAATCAGGCGGGCAATGGCGCCTTTTGTCAGGCGGTTCACACGGCGCGCGCCCGGATCCAGCTTGCCCTCGGCATCGATAAATACTGCAACGCGGCCCGTTTGGGCTGCCACCGCATCCAGATCAGTTGCGGCAAAGGAAATCGGGGTCAGAGTGCTCATCAGGTACGCCTTTTTGGTATGGGTTTGCACAAGACCTATCGCGCCTCGCGCCACATGACCAGATACGAGTTTCCTGCGCGCGCGCTTTGAGGTAAACAATAGGTCAATCGCCGTAAGAGCATGACCAATGGAGGGAATCGGGTGGCAAAGTTCGACCGCTACATGCTGTCGCAGCTCTTGGTGCTGTTTGGCTTCTTTTCGCTTGTGCTGGTGGCAATTTTTTGGATCAACCGTGCTGTTGTCTTGTTCGACCGATTGATCGGCGACGGCCAAACCGCCCTTGTTTTCCTAGAGTTCACGGCCCTTGGTCTGCCCAAACTGATCGCAACAGTCCTGCCCATCGCGACCTTCGCCGCAACAGTCTATGTGACCAACCGCATCACCACTGACAGCGAGCTGACAGTCATGCAGGCCACAGGCAGCAGCCCATGGCGGCTGGCCCGCCCTGTGTTTGCATTTGGCATATGTGTGGCGCTGTTTCTGGCGACGCTCAGCAATTTTCTTGTCCCCATGGCCCAAGCCCAACTCGAGCAGCGTGAGCGTGAAATCGCCCAGAACGTGACAGCGCGGCTGCTGACCGAGGGCACCTTCCTGCATCCCAGCAAACAAGTCACCTTCTACACACGCATCATTGATGCCGACGGTGTCTTGCGCGATGTTTTTCTATCCGATCGCCGCAATCCGGACCAAGGCATCATCTACACCGCCGGAGAGGCCTATATGGTGCGGAATGGCGATGCGACCACGTTGATCATGGTGGACGGGCTAGCCCAGCGGCTGGACAACACAGACCAACGCCTGTCGACAGCCAAATTTGCGGATTTCTCCTTTGATATTTCAGGTTTGGCCAGCTCTGAGACCTCAGACAGTTTTAACATTCGCAACGCGCTCACCCCTGAGCTGACCCGCAACTGGAGCATGCTGGCCCAAATGTCGGGGCGCTCTGTCGGGGATGTGGCCGAGGAAATGCACACGCGCCTTGCGCAGCCGCTTTTTTGTATTGTTGCGGCTTTGGTTGGGTTTAGCACGCTGTTGATTGGTGGTTTTTCGCGGTTTGGGGTCTGGCGCGAGATCGTGATCGCCTTTGGCCTGTTGATTGTGCTCGACGGGGTGCGTGGCACGCTGACCAGCCTTGTGACGGATCAGGCCTCACTCTGGCCGCTGCTGTATTTGCCGTCGCTTGTGGGCGCCGTGATTTCTATGTTGATGCTGCTCCATGCCGCCCATCCCGCGTGGCGCAGAAAGCTATTCCGGCGAAGGGCAGCAGCATGATCCTTCACCTTTATTTCGCCCGCCGCTTTGCGATGTGCTTTTTGCTCATTACAGCGATCCTCTTTACCCTGATTGCGCTGACGGGGCTGCTTGAGGAAACCCGCCGCGGTTATTCCGAGACTGTGACCTTTGGCAATCTGGTCACCCTGACCCTGTTGGACGCCCCGCAAAAGATCAATCTGATCTTGCCCCTGAACATGGTACTGGCGACAGTGGTGCTGTTTTTGGGCATGGCGCGCAGCTCGGAAATGGTGATTACACGCGCGTCAGGACGTGCGGCGCTTAAGACGCTTGTGTCGCCCTTGATCGTTGCGGGCATCATTGGCCTGCTGGTTGTGGGCATGTTCAATCCAATCGTGGCTGCGACCTCTAAGCGATATGAACAAGTGTCCCAAGGATATAAAAACGGCGGCGCCTCGACGCTGTCGATCTCGGAAGAAGGGCTGTGGCTGCGCCAAGGCACCCCTGATGGGCAAACCGTGATCCGTGCATGGCGGTCCAACAATGACGGATCGGTTTTATATGACGTCACCTTCATTTCCTACACCCATGAAGGTGGTCCCAGCCGCCGGATCGAGGCAAAATCAGCCGCGCTTGGGCCGCAAGGTTGGGAATTGCTCAATGCAAAATCTTGGCCTCTGGGCGAAGGGGTGAATGCCGAAGGCAACGCTGAGGAATTTGACGCGCTCACCCTGCCCTCCAGTTTGACGCTGGACCGCATCCGCGACAGTTTCGGCAAAGCAGGCGCAATTTCGATTTACGATCTGCCCGCCTTCATTTCACAACTCGAGGTTGCCGGTTTCTCGCCGCGCCGTCACAAAGTCTGGCTTCAGGTGGAATTGGCCCGCCCATTGTTCCTGATCGCTATGGTTCTGGTTGCGAGCGCCTTCACCATGCGGCATACCAGATCGGGAGGCACAGGCATCGCCGTGCTCTCTGCGGTCTTATTGGGGTTTGGCTTGTATTTCATCCGTAGTTTTGCACAGATCCTTGGCGAAAACGGCCAGATACCGGTGTTGTTAGCCGCATGGGCGCCCCCCATTGCGGCAATCATGCTGGCCCTTGGTCTGGTTCTGCACCGAGAGGACGGTTGAATGTTGCGATTTCTAGCCCTACTGTCGCTTTTGGCCCTGCCGATGCGCGCCCATGCGCAACAGCAAACCGGCGCATTGCTGGTGGCAGACCAGCTCTATATTACTGCGGGGCGCGAATTGGTGGCCTCGGGCAATGTGGAGGCCTTCCAAAACGGTATCCGCATCAGCGCATCGGCGATCCGTTATGATCAAAACACCGGCGGGCTGTCCATTGAGGGGCCGATCACGCTGACCGAAGGCACCGACACCATTATTCTGGCCAATGCGGCCGAACTGGATGCAGGCCTGCGCGACGGCATTTTAACGGGTGCACGGCTGGTTCTGAACCAACAGCTACAACTGGCAGCGGTGCAGCTTGACCGTGTTGATGGCCGCTATAACCAGCTTTATAAAACCGCGATCACCTCATGCCGTGTCTGCGATGATGGCACCCCGCCTTTGTGGCAAATCCGCGCCAAGCGCGTGATCCATGACGAGCTTGAGCAACAGCTTTATTTTGACGAAGCCCAGTTCCGCATTGGGAATATGCCGGTCTTTTGGCTGCCTCGCCTGCGCCTGCCTGGCCCCACCGTAAAACGCGCCAGCGGTTTTCTAGTGCCCTCGATCCGCTCGACATCAAATTTGGGCGTAGGGCTAAAGGTTCCCTATTTCATCAAGCTCAGCGAAAAGCGCGACCTGACCGTCACCCCTTACCTGTCGTCTTCCACCACCACGCTCGAGTTCCGCTACCGTCAGGCGTATCGCAATGGTCGGATCGAATTTGAGGGCGCCATCACCCGTGATGATCTGCGCCCTTCTGAAACCCGTGGCTATTTGTTTGGCGAAGGCAAATTTGCCCTGCCAAGGGATTTCGTGCTGAATTTCGCGGTCCAAACTGTCAGCGATGATGGCTATCTGGATACCTATAGCTATTCGGATGCAGACCGTCTGCGTTCGGAATTGACGATCAGCCGTGCGCGGCGTGACGAATTCATTCGTGGCAGTTTTTACAACTACAAAACCCTGCGCGACGATGAAGAGAACGAAACCCTACCAACGCTTGTGCTGGACGGCGAGTATGAGCGGCGCTTTTTCCCCAAATCCATTGGGGGCGAAATCAGAACCAGCATCGGCATTCATAGCCACACCCGCACCTCTGATCTGCCCTTTGACAGCGCTGACGAAGACGACATCGTGGACGGGCGCGATGTGGCACGGTTGAATGCGGATATTGATTGGCTGCGCAGTTATGTCATGCGCGGCGGTCTTCGGGCGGACACTGATCTGGGAGTGCAATTCAGCACGTTCAACATCGTCCAAGATGACACCACCCTTGATGACCCTAGTGAATTCACCTCCCATGCGGTGCTGACCCTGCGCTACCCGCTGGCAAAAACCACCGCATCAGGTGTTAGCCATGTGCTGGAGCCGGTTTTACAACTGGGCTGGACGGACGGTAGCAGGCTGGACATCCCTAATGATGAAAGCACCCGCGTTGAGTTTGATCAAGGCAACCTGTTGTCCTTGTCTCGTTTTCCCCGCCCTGATCGGCGCGAACGCGGCGCGGCGGCGGCCGTTGGTATTGGGTGGTCGCGTTTCAATCCCCAAGGGTGGGATGCGCAATTTAGCCTTGGGCAGGTCTTTCGCCAAGACGTCGACAGCGATTTTTCGACAACATCTGGGCTGGACACGCTGTCTTCGGATGTTCTTTTTGCCGGTCAGCTGACTTCAAACAAAGGCTTGTTGCTGACAGGGAGATCCCTTTTTGAAAATGACCTGTCCCTGTCCAAAGCCGAACTGCGCGGTGATTTCTCCTTCAAACGCGGTCAATTTGGCGGCTCATATGTCTGGCTGCAAGAAGATCCTGACGAAGACCGCGAGACTGACGTTTCTGAGTTTTCTCTTGATGGGAGCTATGACATCAATCCGTTCTGGACCGCCTCTGCGGAATGGCGCTACGATGTGGCCTCAGACCGTGCGGCTACGGCAGGTCTTGGCCTGCGCTACGAAAATGAATGTGTGACACTCGATCTTGAGATATCACGCAGCTATACATCCTCAACAAGTGTTGAGCCCTCAACCGATTTTGGCTTTAACGTCGGCTTGCGGGGCTTTTCCGCTGATACAGGCACAGAAAGATACGTCCGCTCATGTTCAAATTAAAACCTGCTCTCACCGCCTTTGCCGTTGTTGCAATGCTGTCTGGCCCCGCCACTGCGCAGAACCTGTTTGCCCCAGTGGCCACAGTGAATGACACTGTTGTGACCGAATTCGAAGTCCAGCAGCGGGTGCGCTTCCTCAAGGTTCTCAACGCGCGCGGCGCCACACGCAAAGCCGCCATTGATAGCCTGATCAACGAACGGTTGCGCAGCCAAGCAGTCCGTGATGCGGGATTGGAGCTGGGCGAGCAAAGCATCAACGCCGCTATGGAAGATTTTGCGGGCCGCGCCAACCTGACACGCGCCGAATTCACGACGGCCCTTGCCCGCGCGGGCGTCGACAAAGAAACCTATCGCGACTTTGTTCTCAGCGGTGTCGCATGGCGGGATCTGATCCGCGCGCGTTATGCCAGCCGTGTTAGCATTTCTGAGGCCGAGATCGACCGCGCCTTGTCCAGCCAATCCTCGGGTGGGTCAAACATCCGTGTTCTGGTCTCCGAGATCATCATCCCTGCACCGCCCCCCCGTGCCGCCCAAGTCGCAGCAATCGCCGAAGATATCTCAGAAAGTACGAGCGCATCGGAATTTTCCAGCTATGCGCGCAAATACTCCGCAACAGCCACCCGTGGTGCAGGCGGCCGTTTGCCGTGGCAGGCGCTCAGCAATTTGCCGCCCGCCCTGCAGCCCCTGATCCTGTCACTATCGCCCGGCGAGGTGACCCAGCCACTGAACATTCCAAACGCTGTCGCCTTGTTTCAGCTGCGCGATATTGAAGAAACTGGCAGCCCTACAAAAACATATTCTGCCGTCGAATATGCTGCCTATTACATGGCGGGTGGCCGCTCGGCCGAGACCTTGCAACAGGCCGAAAACCTAAAGGCCGAAGTTGACGTTTGTGACGATCTCTATGCCTTTGCCAAAGACCAACCAGAAAGCGTTCTGGACCGTGAGACAAAAGCCCCAGCAGACATTCCGCGCGATTTCGCAATTGAGCTGAGCAAGCTAGACGAGGGCGAAGTGTCGACCACGCTGACACGCTCGGACGGGCAGGCCTTGGTCTTTTTGATGCTCTGCGGGCGCACGGCTGAACAAAACGCGCAAGCCAGCCGCGAGGATGTCGCAAGCTCGCTGCGCCAAAGCCGCCTGTCAGGTTTTGCGGATAGTTTGCTGGCCGAAATGCGCGCCGAAGCCCGCATCAGCATTAAATGAAACCGATTGTTGTGACCTGCGGTGAACCTGCAGGTATTGGCCCCGAGATCGCCGCCAAAGCATGGTCGGCGCTTTCGGGAACTCTCCCAATGGTGTGGCTGGGCGATCCCCGCCATTTGCCCGAAAACACGCCATATCAACTCATCCAGTCTGCTGCGCAGGCCGCATCCGTTTGCGCGCATGCCCTGCCCGTACTGGTCCATAGATTTGCGGAAACAGCCACCGCTGGCACACCGACCCCCGCAAACGCCAGTGGCGTGATCGATGTCATCGCCCGCGCCGTTGATCTGGTACACTCGGGGGAAGCCGCAGCCATTTGCACCGCACCTATCCACAAAAAAGCGCTCAAAGACGGTGCTGGTTTTGCCTACCCCGGCCATACTGAATACCTTGCTGCACTTGCTGGCCAAAATGACGTTGTGATGATGCTTGCCTCAGAACAGCTGCGCGTGGTTCCCGCAACGATCCACATCGCACTTGCCGATGTGCCCACCGCGCTCACGCCTGAACTGCTGCGCCGCACGATCGAGATCACCCATACGGGGCTGCAAAAGCAATTCGGCATCAGCGATCCCCGCATCGCAATCAGTGGCCTTAACCCCCACGCAGGCGAAGGCGGTGCGATGGGGCAAGAAGAACTACAATGGATCGTCACGCTCATTGATCAAATGGCCACCGAGGGCTACAATCTCCGCGGCCCACTGCCCGCAGACACGATGTTCCACGCCCAAGCCCGCAGCACCTATGATGCTGCCATTGCCATGTACCACGATCAGGCGCTGATACCGATCAAAACACTGGATTTCGACAAAGGCGTGAACGTCACTTTGGGCCTCCCTTTTATCCGCACCTCCCCAGACCATGGCACGGCTTTCGACATCGCAGGCCAAGGCATCGCCAACCCCTCCAGCATGATAGAGGCACTCCGCATGGCCCACCGCATGGCATCCCCCGCATGAGCAGCATCGACACCCTTCCGCCCCTGCGCCAAGTGATCAACGATCACGGCCTACAGGCCCGCAAATCGCTGGGCCAGAACTTCCTGCTGGACCTCAACCTTACAGCAAAAATCGCGCGCCAAGCTGGCGATCTCACCCAATGCGACGTGCTCGAAATTGGCCCCGGTCCCGGCGGCCTTACACGTGGATTGCTCTCCGAAGGCG
>JBDVSG010000032.1:0-23319 GCA_039967155.1 Sulfitobacter sp.
AGGAACAATGACCGGATCATGGCAGAGGAAGAGGGGTTCATCAGTACAGAAGTGAACCAGCGCGCCTCAATCTTCAGGGCGGTGTCAAAGGGCACCAGTGCACCTTCATAAACGGCTGACAGCAGGGCTTTGGCGGCTGGATAGACGCCTTTGGTTTTGCCGTGCACCATGGCCGAGGCCCCAACGAAGGTCATGAAGCCAGCAGGGTGGTAGGGCGCACCGCCGGGCATTTTGTATCCCTTTGCGTCCCATGGTTTCAGGATGTCGGCGTCTTTTGCGGCCAGAACCCATGCACGGGCATCGGCCATCGGATCATCGCTGACCTCATGGATGATCCCCGCCTTCTTGGCCGCATCAGGGGCCAGCATCTTGCCTTCCAGCAGCAGTGGCGATGCCGCCATAGCGCCCAGCATCCGCACAAGACGTGTTGTGCCGCCTGCGCCCGGGAAGATCCCAACCTGAATTTCTGGCAGACCAATGCGGGCCTTGGGGTTATTGGCGACAAAGCTGCGGTGGGTGGCCAGCGGCAGCTCCAGCCCGATGCCAGCGGCCGTGCCCGGCAGGACAGAGGCGATAGGTTTGCCGCCTTTGTTGGTCTTGGGGTCCATGCCCGCACGTTCGATTTTGCGCAGCAGATGGTGCATGCGCATGGTGCCCTCAAACAGGCCCTTGGCCGGATCATCGCCTGCGTCGGCCTTCATTTTGGCCAGTAGGTTCAAATCCATCCCGCCCGCAAACGATCCCGCCTTGCCTGAGGTGATAATGATGCCTTTGACGGCGTCGTCAGACAGGGCCTGATCGGTCAACGTGTCGAGTTCTTCCAAACCCTCAACGGACATAACGTTCATGGATTTGTCTGCAACATCCCAAGTGATTGTCGCGATGCCTTCGGCATCAATGTTCATTGTAAAATCGGTCATAGTGTTTCCTGATCGTTTACTGTTGTTTCGGCTACGGCCCGCGCTGAAGTTTCAGGGCGTGCCCGACTGTTGTTTTTGTGTCGACGGCGTATTGGCTGCTGCTTACTTTCCAAAGGCCGTCGATGTATTCGAGAACTGAAAAACACGGTGTCGCTGGCCCTATGCGGTCGTTACCTGCCATCATATGCGCGGTATGGGTGGCCTCGATCCGAGTGGTCGTGCGGTATTCGGCGACTTCGCAAATGCGCACCAAATTGGTGACCCCTTTGATCGCATAATCCTGCGTGACCTTTTTAAAGACGCGCAGCAGGTCGTCATTGTTTTCCAACACGGTTTTGTCCTTGATGGTGCTGATGAAGTGAGGGACATGGAAACGGCTGGCAAATGTGTCAAAGTCCGCTGCAAGCAGGGCCTTTCCTGTAATCTCGAGGATCATCTCCGAGATCTCGTTTGCCGGCCTGAGGATGTCCCCCACCATCTGGCTACACCCGTTCGATGATCGTTGCGGCGCCCATGCCAGAAGCAATGCAAAGCGTGGCCAGACCCACTTCTTTGTCTGCGCGCTCTAGCTCATCCAGAAGGGTGCCGATGATCATCGCCCCTGTCGCGCCCAGCGGGTGACCCATCGCAATCGAGCCGCCGTTCACGTTGACCTTGTCGTGATCCACATCAAAGGCTTGCATGAACCGCATGACAACAGAGGCAAAGGCCTCGTTCACCTCAAACAGGTCAATGTCTTTGATGTCCATTCCATTATCAGCAAGAATTTTCTCTGTAACGGGCACGGGACCGGTCAGCATGATGGTCGGGTCGGTGCCGATTTTCGCCGTGGCGCGGATGCGCGCGCGGGGCTTGAGGCCGTATTTCTCGCCGAACTCTTTGTTGCCGATCAGAACCGCCGCCGCACCGTCCACAATCCCCGAAGAGTTGCCCGCGTGGTGGATGTGGTTGATCTTTTCCAAATGGGGGTATTTCAACAGCGCGACGTTGTCGAACCCGGGCATAACTTCGCCCATTTGCTGGAACGCAGGGTTCAAGCTGCCAAGGCTTTGCATGTCCGTCTGAGGCCGCATGTATTCGTCACGGCTGAGGATCTCAAGGCCGTTCTGATCGCGGATTGTGATGACAGACTTGTCAAAACGGCCCTCATCCCACGCTTTGTAGGCGCGTTGCTGGGATGCAACGGCAAGCGCGTCGGCATCGGCGCGGCTAAAGCCATATTCCGTGGCGATAATGTCCGCCGAAATTCCCTGAGGCACAAAATACTGGTCAATCGCGATGCTCGGGTCCGCCGCAATCGCTGCACCGTCACTGCCCATGGCAACGCGGCCCATCATTTCCACGCCGCCAGCGATATAGGCCATACCAGCGCCGCCCTTGACTTGGTTCGCGGCCAGATTAACAGCCTCCATGCCGCTTGCACAAAAACGGTTGATCGCCAGACCGGGGATATGCTCATCAAGATCTGACGCCAGAACCGCCGAACGTGCAAGACACCCGCCTTGCTCCATCACTTGGGTAACATTCCCCCAAATCACGTCCTCCACAGCGTGGCCTTCTAGGTTGTTCCGTTCTTTGACGGCGTTCAGCGTCAGCGCTGAAAGACGCAGAGATGTCAGTTCGTGCAGCGCACCGTCTTTGCGGCCTTTGCCGCGCGGGGTGCGCAACGCATCATAGATATAAGCTTCGGTCATTAGTGTTCCTCCAGTGTATTTCGTGGCCCGCAGGGGCAGATAGGGTCAGCGGGCTATCAGGCGCGATCGGCAGGAGAGCCAGGCATCAGATCATAGGGGGGCTTCCACCCTGGTGTCTCTTGAATACGGGTCAACCATGCGTCGATGTTGGGGTATGCGCTGCGGTCAAAGCCAAACTCTTCTGGATAGAAAAGATAACCACAGCAGCTCAAATCAGCGTTTGTCATACCGTCGCCTACCATCCATTCGCGCCCTTCAAGATGGGCGTTCAACACATCATAAGTGGCTTTCAGACGGGCCTTGTGAAATTCGATCACGTCAGTGGGGCGCTTGTCAGCGGGTAGGAAGTTCGCCAAAAACCGTGTCATCCCAGCGATGGAGCTAAGCTTGTGGTTATCCCACAAAACCCAACGCAAAATTTCGCGGCGCTCGGCACTGTCTTTGCCGCCGAATTTACCAGATTTCTCTGAGATATAGTCTTGGATGGCGCCAGACTGAGACAGCTTGACCTCGCCGTCGATCATCACAGGCGCTTCGCCCTGACTGTTGATTTCGGTGCGGTATTCTGGTGATCGGGTCTCGCCGCCGAAGAAATCAACCTTCACCGGCTCCCAATCCAAACCAGAAAGTTCCAGCGCCAATGCGGCCTTATAAGCATTGCCGCTTTCGCCGAAGCAGTAGAGTTTAATTGTCATAAGATGGATCCTGTTGTTGGTGTCGGATGCGGGCAAGCCCGCGTGAGTTTATAGGCAAAATGAAACATCGGGGCGCGCGCCGTATTTTTTGTTCGGGCAGGGGTAAAGGCTTCTTTTCTTTGCCTTTAAACTCAATCCCGAAGTTTCAGCGCGCGCTGAACCTAGAGATTTCTCGCAATCAGCTCCTTCATGATTTCATTTGTACCACCGTAGATGCGTTGGACGCGGGCGTCGGACCACATTTCGCCGATGGCGTATTCTTGCATGAAACCATATCCGCCGTGCAGTTGCAGACAGTCGTCCAGCACTTCGCCTTGGGTGTCCGTGAGCCAGTATTTCGCCATCGCGGCGCGGTCCACGGTCAGTGCGCCACGCAGGTGTTCTGCGATGCATTGGTCAAGGAACGCGCGGGCGACGGTGGTTTTGGTTTTGCATTCGGCCAGTTTGAAACGCGTGTTTTGGAATTGGGTGAGCGGGCCGCCGAAGGCTTCTCGGGTTTGGCAATATTCAATGGTGCGCGCAACAGCGCCTTCCATGGCACCCACGGCTTCGCAGGCGATGATCAGGCGCTCTTGTGGCAATTGCTGCATCATCTGGTAGAAGCCTTTGCCCTCTTCCCCTCCAAGGATGTTTTCGGGGGGGATTTCGACATCGTCGAAGAACAGCTCGGATGTATCAGAGGCATGTTTGCCGATTTTCTCTAGATTGCGCCCCCGTTGAAAGCCCGCGGCGCCTTCGGTTTCTACCACCACGAGGCTGACGCCTTTGGACCCTTGGGAAGGGTCGGTTTTTGCAGCGACGATGATCAGGTTGGCATGTTGGCCATTTGTGATAAAGGTTTTTTGCCCTGACAGCCGGTAGGCGTTGCCGTCTTTGATGGCTTTGGTTTTGATGTTTTGCACGTCCGAGCCTGTGGAGGGTTCGGTCATTGCCAAAGCCCCCACCATGTCGCCGGAAATCATTTGGGGCAGCCAGCGTTTTTTCTGTTCTTCGGTGCCGTAGGCCAACACGTAATGCGCCACGATGCCTGAATGGATGCCAGCGCCCCAGCTGGCCAGATTGGCGCGGGCGGCCTCGATCAGGATTGCGGCCTCATGACCGAAATCACCGCCAGCGCCGCCGTATTCTTCAGGGATTGAGGGGCACAAAAGACCCAGCTCTGCGGCCTCGTTCCAAGTGCTGCGGTCCATTTGGAATTGCTTGCGCCATGTCTCAAACCGCGGGGCCCATTCCGCATTAATGAAATCCGCAGTCATCTGCGCCAGCATCTGGTGTTCGTCTGTCATCCATTGGGATGTGGCGGGGGCGAAATCTGACATGGGGGGATCTGGTGCTTTCTAAAGATTTGATTATTTCTTGCGGGTTTCGAGTTCAGAGTTGAACAGGCGCAGCCGTGCGGTCAGGTTTTCTTCGTTCATGACCGAAGAAAAGTTCTCAAATATGAACGACAATGCCTCGCCTTCGTCTAAGCCTGCTTCAGAGCTGAATTTTTTGAGGCGGCGGTAGCCGTCTTCGGTCATGGCAACAGGAAAGCGGCGGGTGAGGCGAAAGCGTTTTGGCATGGTTAGTCTCCGATTTTGGAAAGGGTGGGGGATGGTCCCCCACCTCAACCTTAGAAGTTTGCCGCGTCCAGTGCCATAACGGTATCTGCGCCTGTTTGGATCCGTGTCAGGTGCAGCGCTGTGGCAGGCAGTTGGCGTGCCATGTAGTAACGCCCCGTCGTGATCTTTGTCTCATGGAACGTGGCGTCGGATGCGCCATTTGCCAAAGCTTCCCGCGATGCTTTGCCCATCATGCCCCACATCAGGCCAAGGCACACATGGCCAAACAAATGCATGAAGTCATTGGAGCCCGCCAGCGCGTGGTTGGGGTTCTTCATGCCGTTTTGCATGAAATACATGCCCGCGGCTTGCAGATCTTTTGAGGCGGCTTTCAGCGGTTCGATGAAATCTTTGTCAAAGGCGTCGTCCTGTCCTGCGTTGTCTTTGCAGAAGGATTTCACCAGATCAAAGAAGGCCATCACGTGTTTGCCGCCGTCTTGGGCCAGTTTACGACCGACCAAATCCAGCGCCTGAACGCCGTTGGCGCCTTCATAGATCATAGCGATGCGGGCATCGCGGGTGAATTGGGACATGCCCCATTCCTCGATATAGCCGTGACCGCCATAGACCTGTTGGGCTTTGACGGTCATGTCATAGCCCACATCCGTGAGGAAACCTTTGATCACCGGCGTCAACAGAGAGATCAGCCCGTCGGCGTCTTTATCGTCGGCGCGGTGGGCGGCGTCGATCATTTGCGCCCCCCAGAGAATAAAGGCGCGAGCCCCTTCGATGAAGGATTTCTGATCCATCAGGGAGCGGCGGATGTCTGGGTGAACGATCAGCGGATCTGCGGGTTTGTCGGGGGCTTCAGCCCCTGTGACTGCGCGGCCCTGTAGGCGGTCATTGGCGTAGATCACCGCGTTTTGATACGCTGCATCTGCCGCTGACAAGCCTTGCATGCCCACGCCGATGCGCGCTTCGTTCATCATGGTGAACATGGCGCGCATGCCTTTATGTTCAGTCCCCAGCAGGTATCCGGTGGCCTCGTCATAGTTCATCACGCAGGTAGAGTTGCCGTGGATGCCCATCTTTTCCTCAATGGAGCCGACAGCCGCGCCGTTGCGATCCCCTAAAGTGCCGTCATCCTTCACGTTGAATTTGGGCACGATGAACAGCGAGACCCCTTTGATGCCCTCTGGGCCGCCTTCGATCTTGGCCAGCACAAGATGGATGATGTTTTCGGCCATGTCGTGCTCACCCGCCGAGATAAAGATCTTCTGGCCTGTGATTTTATAAGAACCGTCCGCCTGAGGGGCCGCTTTGGTGCGCATCAGGCCCAGATCGGTGCCGCAGTGGGGCTCCGTCAGGTTCATGGTCCCCGTCCATTTGCAGCTGACCATATTGGGCAGGTATTTGTCTTTTTGCGCTTCTGTGCCATGGGCCAGAATGGCCGAGGCCGCGCCATGGGTCAGGCCCTGATACATTGTGAAGGCTTGGTTCGACGCCGAGAACATCTCGCCCACGGCGGTGCCCATGAGGTAGGGCATGGCTTGGCCGCCGTATTGTTCGGGCATGTCCAGACCGGTCCAGCCGCCTTCTTTGACCTGTTCAAAGGCCTCCTTAAAACCTGTGGGGGTGTAGACAACGCCATTCTCCAAACGGCAGCCCTCTTGATCGCCAACGGTGTTCAGGGGGGCGAGAACCTCGGATGTCAATTTGCCCGCTTCCTCCAGAATGGCGGAGGTGAAATCGGCCTCAAGATCGGCATAGCCGGGGATCGTGCTTTCGGTGACTTTCAGCACGTCGTGCAGGACAAATTGCATGTCCTTGGTGGGGGCTGTGTAGCTTGGCATTGGTCTCTCCCTAGGTCGTCAGATAATGTTATTGTTTGACTTTGCGCGGCTGCTGCAGAGACGAGATCATCTTCTCACCCCATTTCAGCTGGTCGCACAGATCGCTGATGGCGTCGTCCAGATCGGCGCGCTGTTTTTGAAGGTCTTCAAGGCGCTTGCACGCAAGGTCATAGCATTGCTCAAACTGGGTCAGCTGGTCGTCGCCTTCATAGTACAGGTCCAGCAATTGCCGGATTTCTTCGAGCGAGAACCCGAACCGTTTCCCCCGAATGATCAGCTTTAACCGCGCGCGATCCCGTTTGGTGAACAGGCGCTTTTGGCCGATCCGCTGGGGAAACAGCAGTTCTTTGGCTTCATAAAAGCGCAAGGTGCGGGGGGTGACATCAAAAGTGTCACACATTTCGCGGATTGTAAGTGTGTCGGTGGTCATAAAACTCTCGCTTCTGCGGTCCGGCGGAACGGTACCGCATGGGACTGAATAACTGGTTTCTATTGGCTTACGTAGTGAGACCCTACGTCAATACCATAGTTTACGCCAAGTGACTTTACGTCATATGACAGCAGCGAGAGATGGGGAGTTCGTTTTAGGGGCGGCGCGGGCGGTGCTGATCAAAAAATCAGCACTGGCTCTGCTTTTGGGCTAGCGGTTGGGCGCTTATGCTTTGCTGGCCAAAGCGTCTAGCGTTACATCGCGAAGGCGGGTCAATTCGGTATAGGCTTCTTCCAGCTGCTTGCGCTTTTCATCCAGTTCTTGGATCTGGCCATTGGCCATATCAACCCAAGCGCGCATCTGGGCCTCAGTTCCTTCGTTTTCGTAGATCAACAGCCATTGGCGGATGTCTTCCAGCGCAAAGCCAAAGCTGCGGCCGCGCATGATCAGCTCCATTCGGGCACGTTCACGTGGCAGGTAGAAACGGGCACGCCCTTCACGTTCGGGCGCAAGAAGCTCAATATATTCATAATAGCGCAGCGTTCGAGGTGTTACGTCGAATTGGGCGCACATTTCTTTAAAGGTTAGGCGTGTATCGTCGCTCATGGTTCAGGTGTCCTCCGCATGTATAAGCTAGAAGCACGGCGGCGGATGTGCAACGGTCCCTCTTGCCCTTTGTTGCTGTGGCTGCTGTAAAGAGTTGAGATCAAGGATTGTTTTGGTCCGATAGGAGACGCGATGGCCGATATGACAGCGCAAGCACGGCAGTTCATTCAGGCATTGCCCCATGCGGTAATGCTGGGGATGCAGCCAGAGGAAATGGGCGAAGGCGAGGCTGCGATCAGCATGGCCTATAAGGCTGATTTGGTCGGTGACCCGGTCACGGGGGTCATCCACGGGGGCGCTGTGTCGGCGTTGATGGACACCTGCTGTGGCGCGGCGGTGATGTGTCACCCTGAAAATGCAGGCGGTACGGCCACAATCGATTTGCGCATCGACTATATGCGCGCGGCGACCCCTGGCCAGACAATCACAGCACGTGCCACATGTTACCACATCACCCGCTCGGTTGCCTTCGTGCGCGCGGTTGCCTTGGATGAGGATGCCGATAATCCGGTGGCCACCGCAACAGGTGCTTTCACCGTGGAGGCGCTGAAATGAGCCCGCGCAGCCGTCCAGAACCCGTTCAAGTCATCAAACAACGCCGCGACGCAGCCCTGCGCGCTTTGGCAGGGGCCGTGCCCTATATTCAAACGATGGGCATCCATTTTGAACGTCGCGGAGACGAACTGACAGGGATCATGCCCTACCGCAAAGATCTGATCGGCAACCCGCTGCTGCCCGCGTTGCATGGCGGTGCCACGGCGGCATTTTTAGAAATCACAGCCGTGATGACATTGAATTGGGCGCATCTGTGGGACGATCTGGAGGCAGGCCGCATCAACCTAGAAGACGCAGCCCCCGCCGATTTGCCGCGCTTGCCCAAAACGGTGGATTTCACCGTGGATTATCTGCGCACAGGCCTGCCGCGCGACGCCTATGCCCGCGCGCGCATTACGCGGGCGGGGCGGCGCTATGCCTCTGTGCAGGTCGAGGGATGGCAGGACAATCGCGACCGTCTCTATGCCCAAGCAATGGGACATTTTGTAATGCCAGCGCCACGGCGCGACAGCGATGCTGACGCCGCGGCACGGCAGTGATGGCCGAGGCCGCAGCAGGACCGCTGACCCATAAACGCGTGTTGGCCATCGCCGTGCCAGTGGTGCTGTCCAACGCGACCGTGCCCATTTTGGGTGCAGTGGATACAGGTGTTGTAGGGCAGATGGGGCTGGTCGCGCCGATTGGCGCTGTTGGCATCGGTGCTGTTATTTTATCGGCATTTTATTGGGTTTTCGGGTTCTTGCGCATGGGCACTGTTGGCCTGACCGCGCAGGCCGAAGGGCAGGGGGATGCGGGCGAAGTAGCGGCGCTGCTGACCCGTGCGCTGATGATCGGTCTGGGTGCTGGTGTGGCGATTATTGCGTTGCAAACGGTGTTGTTTTGGGCCGCTTTCCAAGTTTCGCCCGCCAGTGCCGAGGTAGAAACGCTGGCGCGGCAATATATGGCCCTGCGCGTGTGGTCCGCACCTGCGGCCATTGCGCTTTATGGTATCACAGGCTGGCTGATTGCCCAAGAACGCACGCGCGCCGTGTTGGTGATCCAGCTGTGGATGAACGGGCTGAACATTGGACTGGATATCTGGTTTGTATTGGGGCTGGGCTGGGGCGTGCAGGGGGTGGCCTTTGCCACTGTCTTGGCTGAGTGGAGCGGCCTTGCGCTGGGCCTGTGGTATTGTCGCACGGTTTTTGCAGGGGTGGCATGGCGCGCGTGGGGCCATGTTTTTAACGCCGCGCGCTGGCAGCGCATGATGGGGGTGAACACCGACATTTTGGTCCGTTCTTTGTTGCTAGAGGCGATTTTCGTGAGCTTTATGTTCATGGGCGCGGGCGATGGGGATGTGACTTTGGCGGCCAACCAGCTGCTGCTGCAATTCTTAATGATCGCCAGCTATTCGTTGGATGGCTTCGCCTTTTCAGCGGAGGCATTGGTGGGGCGGGCGATGGGCGCGCGTGATCCGCAGCGCTTGCGCCGTGCGGCCGTTTTGGCCAGCGGCTGGGGCTTGGGATCGGCTGTGGCAATGGCGCTGTGTTTTGGTCTTTTTGGCGGGCGCATTGTGGATGCGATGACCACCGCAGCTGACGTGCGCGAGATGGCAATGATCTATTTACCCTACCTGATTGGCCTGCCCGTGATTGCCTGCGGGGCCTTCATGCTGGACGGAATTTTTGTTGGCGCCACGCGCAGCCGCGACATGCGCAACATGATGGCGCTGTCTTTCGGGGTCTATTTGCTGTGTGTTTTGGTCTTGGTGCCGCTGTTGGGCAATCATGGGCTGTGGTGCGCCATGCTGGTATCCTTCGTCGCGCGCGCCGTGACGTTGGGCGCGCGCTATCCCGCGTTAGAGCGTGCTGCCGCCTAATCCAGCCAGTCGTCGCGGCGGCTGCCCACGGCGTCTGATACCGTTGCGAAACCGTCGCGCGCCAACAGGTCGTCCAGCCCGTGCGCAATGTCGCTGACCATGGACAGCCCGCCGTAAACCAGCGCTGTATAAAGCTGAACTGCCTGCGCGCCTGCGCAGATTTTTGCATAGGCTTGGTCCGCATTGCTGATGCCACCAACGCCAATGATCGGCACATCAGTGAGCGTTGACAGGCGGGCCAGAACGCGTGTGGATTTTTCGAACAAAGGCGCGCCTGACAGGCCGCCCATCTCATCACGGTGGGCCGACTTCAGGTCTTCACGCGATAGGGTTGTGTTGGTCGCAATGATCGCAGCCACACCGGATTCGGAGGCCACTTGTGCCACATCGGCGATCTCGGCCTCGGTCAGATCGGGGGCGATTTTCAAGAACACCGGCGTGTCGCCACGTACGGCCATGACGCCCTGCAACAACCCCGCGAGGGCCGCTTTGCCTTGCAGGTCGCGCAATTTCTCGGTGTTGGGCGAGGACACGTTCACAGTGGCAAAATCAACATGATCTTTGGCGGCCGCCATCACTTGGGCAAAATCATCCGCGCGGTCGGTGCTGGTTTTATTCGCGCCAAGGTTCAGCCCCACAGGGATGGTGCGTTTTGCAGCGGCAATACGCGCGCAGATGGCCTCCATCCCGTCGTTGTTAAAGCCAAAGCGGTTGATGGCGGCGCGGTCCTCGGTCAGGCGAAACAGGCGCGGTTTATCATTGCCCGGCTGGGGCAGGGGCGTGGCAGCACCCACTTCGATAAAGCCGAAGCCAGCCGCGCTGAGCGGCGCGATCGCCGTGGCGTTTTTGTCAAATCCCGCAGCCAGCCCCACAGGGTTGTCCAATTGCAACCCCGCCAGATTTACACGCAGACGGGCAGAGGTTTCTGGCCCCTTGCGCGGGGTCAGCCCCATGCGCAAGGCGCGGATTGCCAGCCCATGTGCGGCCTCGGGGTCTACTTGGTGCAGCAGGCGCAGGCCCAGACGTTCGATCAGTGCATTCATTGGGCGGCGTCCTCTAGTCCTGCAGGGAATTGATGTGTGCCCGCCTCCAGCGGCAGAGGCTGCGCCCAGACGACATCCTCTAGCGTCATTTCACGGTAGAGATGCGGGAAAAGAGCATCGCCGCGCGACACTTCCCATTCCAGTTTCGGCCCCAGCGCGTCGGTTTCGCAAGCAACCAAGAAGAGACCCTCTTGGCCTGCAAAATGCTTGGCTGCGGTTTCAGCAGCTTGGGTGGCGGTGGAGAAATGGATGTAACCATCGGCCACGTCGATCGCGGCGCCAGTGGTTTTGCCCTGTGTGCGTAGGGTTTGCCATTCATCGGTGCGGAAAATTTTGAATATGAGCATGGGCCCCGTGATGCCGCCCAGCGGCTGGGGGGTCAAGACCCCATCGCAAGCCAAAGATGATACAGCCCCCAGAGGGGCCATATCCCAGTGAAAATGCCGTTTCCTACCCTGTTACGCGGCCGGTAGGGTCTTGGTGATCCGTGTCATAAAGCAATTGTTGCTGGCTGATCTGACATCGACAAAGGCGATCTCGGGGCGCTCTAGCAAAGATGCGGCATAGTCGGCGATGTCATCGGGCGCTTTGATGCTGCCTGTGCCATAGCTGATCCGCTGATCAGCGGTATAGCCCTTCAACAGGTAGCCTTTGCTTGTGCTCAAGACGGGGGGCAGGGCATCGGCAACGTAAGCTTCACAAGGCTCTGAGCATAGAAAAATGGGCCCCGTTTCCGCATAGGGCTGCAACGCGTCAAAGGGGCGGTGGGCGCAGATCAGCATGCCCGCGCCTTTCGGGATCTGGCGCAGGCAATGGCGGCAAGGCTGGCCTGTCCCATCCGAGATTGCGTGCTCGGCCGGTAAGCCATTGGCATCGGGGCCCCCTGTGCGCAGGGCGGTGACGGTTTCTGTAGGCAGGGGGTGGAATGTGATTTTGGTCATGATTTTCTCCTTTCACCTACCTATCCCTTGTTCCGCCCTGCCATGGCGATCCGAATGATGCGCATTTGCTCTGGCCGAAAGCTGGGGGTGGGGGCTAAGCTGCGCGCACCCCAACCCGTGAGAGTACCCATTATGTGTGGACGCATGGCCGTGACCCTACCGCCTCAGGCGATGGCGCAGATATTTGATGCGGCCCCCGCCAATACGCTGCCTGAGGGGCCCAATTACAACGTTTGCCCAACAACGCAGGTGGCGGTGATCACGGGCGGTCCTGATCAGCCGCGCCTGATGGAGGCAATGCGCTGGGGTTTGATCCCGCCGTGGTACAAGCAGCCAAATGACGGGCCGTTGCTGATCAATGCGCGTGCCGAAACGGTGCTGGACAAACCCGCCTTTCGGTCGGCTGTGCATGGGCGGCGGGTGCTGGTGATCGCAAGTGGGTTTTATGAATGGACCAAGGATGCCGAGGGCGCGCGCGACCCGTGGTATATCACCCGCCGTGACGGGGCGCCTTTGGCATTCGCCGGTCTATGGCAGGGCTGGCGCGATCCGCAAACTGGTGAGGAACAGCGCACAGTTGCCGCGCTGACGGTCGCTGCAAACACGCCGATGCAGGCGATCCATCACAGGATGCCTGTTGTGATAGAACCTGCCGACCGCGCGCTTTGGTTGGGCGAGCAGGGCAAAGGCGCCGCGCCGCTGATGCGGGCGGCCCAAGATGATGTGCTGCAATGGCACCGTGTCGCGCGCGATGTGAATTCCAACCGCGCGTCAGGACCTGAGCTGATCGAACCGTGGGAGCCGCCGAATACCGCCGAGCCCCAATAAGGTTTAATCTTCGTCGATTTGGGGTGCGCCACTGAAGTTCATGGTGCCCACAACACGTACGTTGCCGTCTTCGTCAACTGTGTCCCCTGCGCCGCCCTGAACCATGCTGAAATATTTGGTCGGCATGTCTTCAGTGATTTGCAACGTGACGCTTGTACCGCTTTCAATCTGGGTGAAGCCCCATGTGTCATTGTTGGACAGCACGTCACGGGTTTCGCCAGAAATATTTTCGAAAACAACAACATCGCCCGCTTCGAGATAGCTCACCTCTGGGAAAAAGGCGTAGTCCATCATCAGAACATGTTGTTCTTCTGCCGTAGCGGCGCCTGTGGTTCCTGCAAAGGCGGCGGCTGTAACAGCGGCGCGCATCATAAATTTGTTAAGCATCGCTATGCTCCTTGGTGTCCGGCCCCCACCGTCACAAGCGTTTCTCTTAGACTGGGATTGTGGCCGAAGTGAGGCAATGAGCAAGTTTCATTAACCACGTTCTGTTGGACTTTTGCGTCTTGGTTAAGGGGTCTCGTTGGTGATCCCTTGCGTTTTCAACCAGTTGCAGAAGGCCGTAAGGGGCGGCGGCACGGCGCGATCGGAGGGCCAGACCAAATAGTAGCTGCCGATGCTTTCGGTCGTTTTGTCAGAGGCAAGGATCAACCGGCGGTCTTTCAGGTAAGGTTCAGCCACAAAAGTGGGCAGCAACGCAATGCCTAACCCGTGCAGCGCGGCCTGCGCCATCGTGGCAAATTGATCGAACATCATGCCTTGAGGGGGATCAAAGGCATCATCCACTGCATCAAACCAACGGGCCCATGCCCGTGGGCGCGTCTCTAGATGCAATAGGGGATGGGCGCGCAATTGTTTTGGGTCGGCAAAGGGCGCGTCAATGACGTCTGGGGCGCAAACCGGCACAACGGTCTCTGGCATCAAAGGTTGGTAATGCACGCCTGGCCAGTCTTCATGCCCAAAATGGATCGCCGCATCAAAGGGGCTGCTAGCCAGTGCAAACGGTTGCAGCCGCGTGGACAGGTTTACAGTGACTTCATGGTGGGCTGCGGCAAAATCGGACAGGCGCGGAGCCAGCCAATGCATGCCAAAAGCAGGAAGGATCGCCAGCGACAACACCCCTGATTGGGCCTGTGTGGTGGCGTTGACGGATGCTTGGGCCAACTTGTTCAACACCTCGCGCACTTCACGCACATATTCCGTTCCTGCCTGCGTGCAAGTCAGACGCCGCCCTTGCCGCGCCATCAACGGCACGCCTAGTTGGCCTTCCAGTGCTTTGATCTGACGACTGATGGCGGATTGCGTCAATGACAGCTCTGTTGCGGCTTGCGTTGCACTGCCCAGACGCGCGCAGGCCTCAAATGCCAGCAAGGCAGAGACAGAAGGCAGGTATCGGCGTGGCGCGATCATCTATGATAAAAACTCATGTATTGAGGATGAAGCATCGTTAGAGAATTGCGCCAGCATATGCAATATGATCCCTAAGACCCACGTTATTAAAGGATACGCCATGACCACTCCAACCCCCAGCCTCAAACCCAAAGACGCGCCTGATCTGGGCCAGTTTGACTGGGCTGATCCGCTGCGCCTGAATGACCAGCTCAGCGAAGACGAACGGATGATCATGGACAGCGCAAAGTCCTATGCAAAAGAGAAGCTACAGCCGCGCGTCATCAAAGCCTTCGCTGACGAAGAAACCGACGCCAGTATTTTCCGCGAGATGGGCGATATGGGTCTGCTGGGTGTCACCGTCCCAGAACAATACGGCGGGCTGGGTGGCTCTTATGTCTCATACGGGCTTGTCGCGCGTGAGGTCGAGCGGGTGGACAGTGGCTATCGCTCAATGATGTCCGTGCAATCCTCCTTGGTGATGTATCCGATTTATGCCTACGGCTCTGAAGAGCAACGGATGAAATACCTGCCAAAACTCTCCAGCGGTGAATTCATCGGTTGCTTTGGCCTGACAGAACCGGATGCAGGATCAGATCCCGCAGGCATGAAAACCCGCGCGGTGAAAACCGCCAACGGCTATAAAATCACGGGCTCCAAAATGTGGATCTCCAACGCGCCGATTGCGGATGTGTTTGTGGTTTGGGCCAAATCAGAGGAGCACGGCGGCAAAATTCGCGGCTTTATCCTCGAAAAGGGAATGAAAGGCCTCAGCGCTCCGAAGATCGGGAATAAACTGTCCCTGCGCGCCTCGATCACCGGCGAGATCGTGATGGATAACGTTGAGGTCGGCGAAGACGCGCTGCTGCCCCATGTGCAGGGCCTAAAAGGACCTTTCGGATGTCTGAACCGTGCGCGTTACGGCATTGCGTGGGGGGTCATGGGCTCGGCCGAGTTCTGCTGGCATGCGGCGCGGCAATACGGGTTGGACCGTCACCAGTTTAACAAACCCTTGGCGCAGACCCAATTGTTCCAAAAGAAACTGGCGGATATGCAAACCGAAATCAGCCTCGGCCTTCAGGCTGCACTGCAGGTGGGCCGCTTGATGGATAACGCCAATGCCGCGCCCGAGATGATCTCGATCATCAAACGCAATAACTGCGGCAAAGCCTTGGAAATCGCCCGTCATGCGCGCGATATGCACGGCGGCAATGGGATCTCGGGTGAGTTTCAGGTGATCCGTCACATGATGAACCTAGAAACCGTCAACACCTATGAAGGCACCCATGATGTGCACGCCCTGATCCTTGGCCGTGCTCAAACAGGCCTGCAGGCGTTTTTCTAAAACCATCTAACAGGCTGCGCGTTGGGGGTGTCTCAACGCGCAGCCTGTTCAGGACTGGCCTTTTCACACGATTGTGGCTTTTGGCCACCATCCAAGGGCTTCATTATTTTGCCCTTAAACTCAATCCCGCAGAAGCAGCCATCGCTGCCACCGTTATTCTGGCGACGCCGCTGATCCACGGCGCAGCGCGACCAACCCAACACAGCACAACCCCGCTGCCAGTAAGAAGGGCGCGCCTGGAAGGTAGATGGGCGCTTGCGCGCCCGTAAAGCGCGCGAAACTATAGGTCATCACCAGCGGCGACAGGATCATCGCAAGGGCCGAAGCCGAAGTGAGCGCGCCTTGCAGCTCACCTTGGGCATCATCCGCCACACGCGCCGACATAATACCCTGTAAGGCAGGGGGGATGATGCCGCTTACCGCGGCCAGTGGGGTCAATAATAGCACCCAAAAACCCGATCCAATGACCGCGATGGCCGTCAGGCTAAGGATGTTGAAAACAAACCCAAACACGACTGTGCCCATTTCACCGAACCGCGCCAAAATCGGGCGGATTAAAAGACCTTGGATCAACGCCATGGAGACCCCGAACATGGCCAGCGACAGGCCAATCGTGGCTGGGCTCCAATCAAAACGCGCCTTGCCGAAATACGGCCAGACGGCGGGGTAAACAGCAAAGCTGATGTAGTAGATGAAATAGACCACCATCAGGCGGGTGACCCCCGGCAAACGCCCTAGCGCGCGCAAAGCGCCTGCCGGGTTTGCCCGCCGCCAGTCAAAGCTGCGCCGCGCCTCGGATGACAGCGTTTCGCGTAGAACAAAACATCCAAAGGCGGCATTTGTTGCGGCCAACCCCGCAGCCACCCAGAAGGGCGCGCGGGTGCCGTATTCCGCCAACAGCCCCCCCAGAAGTGGCCCCAAAACAAAGCCAGCCCCAAACGCCGCCCCCACCAACCCAAATCGGGCTGCGCGTTCTTCAGGGGTTGAGATATCGGCCAGATATGCGGTGGCGGTGGACTGCGTGGCGGCGGTTATGCCGCCAATAATACGGCCCAGCAACAACACCCAGATGGTACTGGCCACAGCCATCAGCACATAATCCAACGCCATCACAGTCAGGGCCAGCAGCAATACTGGCCGGCGCCCGAAACGGTCCGAAAGCCCGCCCATCGTGGGGCCAAACAGGAACTGCATGACCGCAAAAGTTGTCGACAAAATGCCGCCCCAAATCGCCGCTTGGCCAAGGGATCCCCCCCCTAATTCCTGAATAAGATCAGGCATGACAGGGATGATCAGACCAATGCCCATGGCATCAATCATGACGGTAAGCATGATGAATATGATTGGCAGTTTCATAGTCTCAGTTCGCCTTTAGGGCTTTGGCGCGGCGTGCAAATGCCAATGCTTCTTGTGGCGCAAGACCCAAGGAAGGGGTCACCTCAAACAGGTCTTTTGGCAGATCGGGATGGGCAGCAAAGGCCAAAACGCTCAGGGCCGTGTTTTGGGCGAAAGCAGCAGCGCAAAGGGCATTGGCCTCGGCTTGTGCCTTGGGGCGTTGCATCTTTGACGTCAAGGCAAAGCTCAGGGCTTCGGCGTGGATCAGGCCTTGGCTGTTGGCCAGTGTCTCGGCCATTGCGCCAGTGTCGGGAGCCATGCCTTGGGTTAGTTTTTTGCCGTGTTGCAAGGCACTGGCCGTCCCCAAAGCGATCTGCGGCAAAACCATCCATTCTGTAAACCACGCCGCCCCGTCCCGCTGGTGGGTGTGCTGGGCAGCGGCAGCCAGCGTGGCGCGCAATCCTGTGGCCTGATGACCCAAAGCCACCAAGGCAGAGGGCGCTACGGGGTTTTGCTTTTGCGGTAACGTTGACGAAGATCCAGCACCGCCAAGGGCCAGCTCAGCCACTTCTGTGCTGGTCAGGGCCACAAAGGTGCCGCCCATACGCGACAGTATGGAGTTAACCTGAACCAGCCAATCAGCAATGCGCAAAATTGGGCCACGATCCACGTGCCACGTGCGGGCAGGGTCGTTTAGGCCCAGCCCTTTGGCCAATGCCGCACGGGTGGCTGCGGCGTCTGGCCCCAGCGCGCTGGCAGTGCCTGCAGCCCCAGAAAGCGAGACAAACAGCGATGACGCCCGCAGCGCAGGCAAGGCGTCTAACAGATCGCACAGCGCATGGCCCCAATCCGCAACAACAGCCCCCCAAGTGGTGGGCGTCGCCTGTTGGCCAAAGGTGCGCGCGGCCATCGGCGTGGCGGCATGGTCTTGTGCTTGGGCCGCGAGGGCATCGATGATTGCGCGCAGATCCGTTTCGGCCAGCAGTAGCAATTGGCGCAGGCGCAGCATCAACCCCGTGTCCAAAATATCCTGAGAAGCCGCCCCCCAATGCACAAATTGCGCGTGTTCAGGCGCGTTCATTTCAGCCCGAAAAGCATCAACCAAACCAGGCACGCTGACGCCGTTCGCGCCTGTAGCGCGCGCAATGGCACCGGGGTCGATCTGTATTTCTAACGTGGCACGTTGAATGGCCTTGGCGCTTAGCTCGGGGATGATGCCTTGCGCGCCTTGGGCGTTGGCCAGCGCCCCTTCGACCAGCAACATGGCGCGAATTGCGGCGGTGTCCGAAAACAGCCGCCCCGCTTCGCCTGTTGGGAATAAATGGGCGTAAAGCGGGCTGTCAAAAACACTGGCGGCCATCAGATTGTTGACGCCGTTCTGCGCAATTGTGTCATTGGGCGTCCAAAATCAAACATGGCCAACGCCTTTCAAAAAATCAGTGAGAACTTGCGCGAACTCTTCGGGTTGCTCGACGCAAGGGATGTGGCCTGCGTGGCGGATCAAGTGGAATTTCGATCCCGGGATCAGGTCTGTGGTTTCTCGGACCAAATCGGGCGGGGTTGAGCCGTCATAAGACCCTGCAATGCCCAAACAGGGCAGGCGCAATCCGCTTGTCGGGGTATAGAAATCCGTACCGGAAATCGCAGCACAACAGCCTGCATAGCCTGCGCTTGGGGTTTGTACCAACATGTTGCGCCACAGTTCCAGCTGGGGCAAGGCGCGGAACTTGGGCGAAAACCAGCGCTCCATCACAGAATCCGCAAGGCTGGCAACGCCGCCTTCTTTAACTGCTGCAATTCGGTCGTCCCAAAGGGCGGGATTGCCGATTTTGGCAGCGGTATTGCTCAGCACTACTGCGCGCACCATATCCAGCCGTTTGACCGCCAGCCCTTGGGCGATCATGCCACCAATGCTCAGGCCGACAACCACGCTGTTGCGCACATTCAGGTGGTCCAGCAGCCGTTCGCAATCGCGCACGAGCGTGCCCATTTTATACGGCCCCTCTGGTACGGACGACAAGCCATGCCCGCGTTTGTCCCAGCGGATGATCCGCAGGCCTTTGGGCAGCAGCGGCAGAACTGGATCCCACAGCCGCAGATCCGTACCCAACGAATTGGCAAAAACAACCGGCGCGCCATCCGCGGGGCCATCGACACGGTAGTGAATACGCGCATCGCCTGCGTCAAATATCTGCATTAGGTTTGTCCTTTCAGGCGGATATGGGCCATAATTTGCCCGTGATCCGAGGCCAGTTTGTTATAGGGCGCCTCGGCGTGGCTGCCATCAGTCAGGTGATCATTCAGCACGCTGAAATAATCCATTTCGCCAATCGCGTTTTTATATTCGGGCAAAAAGTGGCGGGACATATAGATCTGATCAATGCTTTCATAAACCCCGCCAAAGGCTGCGGTATAGACCATGTCGCGCAGGGATTTACGCACAAAGAGCTTCTCGGCGGCATGCAGGCGCACGGCTTCGATGTCTTCGGTGATCTGCGCTGCATCGCTGGCCGAATAACGATCGCCGCGGTGCTCGGCGTCATGGCGCAGCATCCATTGATAGTTCTTGAACGGATGCTCGCCGCTGATGATTTCAGAGCTGACCGCGTTTTCTGCATCGTTGAAATCGCCCAAAACCATGACGGGATGACCCGCGTTCAGCTCTTGGATAATGGCACCGCGCAGCACCCAAGCTTCGGCCATGCGGCGCATGGCAGCGCGCGCTGATCCCAAGGCGCGGCCAACAGGATCATACCGCGTCAGGTCGACTTCGGGTGCAGGGCCGCCCCCTTGTGGGCGGATGAATTCGCCCAGTTTGGATTTCAAATGGCAGTTGAACACGGTGATGATCTGGTCACCCACGGGCACCCGAACCTTTAGGATCGGACGGCTGAGACGGCTGATGCGGAAAAATCCGCCTTCCTCGCCTGCGTCTGAAAACGGGATGTCCAAAGGTTTGCCAAGGTCTTGGATGATCTGCGGCTCTTCTGTGAAGCCAAACCGCGACAGTATCGCGACCCCCGGGCGGCGCGCGCCAGGATCGCCGTCGTTCAAGTTGGGCGCAAAAGCAAGCGCCGCATCGCGGTAGCCGCCAAAGGCCAGCTTGTCGAAAATTGCCCGTTTGCGGTACCGTTTGGTGCCGTCCGGCAACGAGAATTCATTCTGCGCGGCACCGTAAGTATCGGCCAGTGTGACCACATCGCGCAGGCTTTCTTCGTCGAAAATTTCCTGTAGGCCGACGATGTCCGCATCCAACGTGACCAGCTGATCCGCCAGCCAATCCCGTTTCCATGCGTATTCCTCAGGCGTGTAGGATTGGAACTGGTAGTATTCGCGATCCGCCCCGATCAGGTTTTTGACGTTGAAGCTGGCGATTGTGAAATTTTTCATAGCCGCGCTAAAGCCTTTGCAAACATTGCTGGATCCACGTTGCCGCCCGATATGGTGACAATCACATCCTCGCCGGCGATATCATCCTTGCGGTATAGCGCAGCAGCCAAGGCCGCCGCACCGCCGGGTTCGGACACAAGTTTAAGCCGCAAAAAGGCCTGTGCCATGGCGTCCAGTGTTTCGTCATCCGTCACCACCAGCCCCGCACCGCACAACCGCTGCATGATGGGGAATGTCAGCTCGCCCGCGGTGGGCGTGATGATGGCGTCACAAATGCTGCCAGTGGCGGTGGGGTTGGACTTCAATTGGCCTGCCTCAAGCGAACGGGCGACATCGTCGAAACCGGCGGGTTCGGCAGGGCGCGCACGTAGGGTTGGGGCGTCAGCCTCCAGTGCCAATGCGATGCCGGCGGTCAGGCCTCCCCCACCACAACACACGATCACATCGGCGTTTTTGATGCCCTTATCATTTGCGTCCTGAGCGATTTCCAAACCCACAGTGCCTTGGCCCGCGATCACCTGCGCATTGTCAAAAGGTTTGATCAAGGTCAGGCCACGCTCTGCGCTAAGCTTGGCGCCTACGGCATCGCGGTCTTCGGTTGCGCGGTCATAGAGGACGACCTCAGCACCATACGCACGCGTATTGGCGACCTTCAGCGCAGGGGCGTCAGCGGGCATAATAATCACCGCCGATGTGCCGTATGTTTTAGCCGCCAAAGCCACACCTTGTGCGTGGTTGCCCGATGAAAACGCAATGACGCCTTTGGCGCGCGTGTCTGGGTCCATCGCGCTCAGCGCGCTGGTTGCACCGCGAAATTTGAAGCTGCCTGTGTGCTGCAAACATTCGGGTTTGATCCAGATACGGCGGCCTGCAATGTCATCCAAAAATGCCGAGTTCAAGAGCGGCGTGCGCAGGCTGCGCCCCTCTAGGCGGGTTGCGGCGGCGCGGATCATGTCGATGTTCATGTTAGGGTCTCTATCCATTTTTGCAGGGTGGTTATGGCTTCGGCTTCGTCTAGAAAGGGGATATGCCCGCGATCCGGAACGCGCGCCAGCATCATATCGGGGCGGCGTTTTTGCATCTCGGAAACGGTATCGGCGCTCAGCAGGTTGCTGTTTTCGCCCCAGATCAGAGCGAGCGGCAGACCCGCCATCGCATCAAAGAACGGCCAAAGATCAGGCATCATCTGTTCGCCCGCCGCCAAAACCGCGTCGCGCAGGTGTTTGTCATAGGTGATGTGAAGGCCGTTGTCGTCTTTGGTGTAATGTTTGCGCGCTTCTTCCAGCCAGCGTCCTTCGGGCAGGTTTTTGAACTCAGGGAAGGCGCGCGCCATGGCGTCGGCGGCTTCTTCGTAGGTTTTTGCAGCGGGGTTGTGACCGATATAATCTTTGATCGTGGCGATTCCACGTGGATCAATCACAGGGCCCACATCATTCAGGGCGACACCCAACAGGCGATGCTTGGCGCCCATGGCCAGCCCCATTGCGTTCAAGCCCCCGCGCGAGGTGCCGATGATCGCGACACGGTCCAGCTGGAGGTGGTCCAGCAATTCCGTCACGTCACGGCATTCAACGGGCAGGGAATAATTCTGCCAATTTGGGTCAAAATCCGATTTCCCACGCCCGCGATAGTCGAGCTTGATCAGCCGCTGGCCTTTGAGGTGCGGGGTGACATAGTCAAAATCAGCTGTCGTGCGGGTCAGTCCTGCCAAGCATAAAAGGGGCAGGCCCGCCCCTTCGTCTGTGTAGAAAAGGGACAGCCCGTCCGAGGTGGTGAAAAACGGCATTACGACAGGCCGGCCAGCTGCGGGATACCTGTGAGGTCAGTTAGCTGGTGGCGCGGTGTCCACGGCAGCCGGTCCACAGGTTCGCCTGCGCGGTTCACCCAAGCAGTGGTAAATCCGTATCCCGTGGCGGCACCTACATCCCAACCGTTTGAAGAGACGAACAAAACTTCGTCCTTGGCGCAGCCGAATTCGGCACCAACCAGATCGTAAACGCGGTGGTCGGGTTTAAAGATCCCAACGCTTTCGACAGAGAGCAGCGCATCAAGCGTGCCACCGATTCCTGCGCTATCAACCGCGCCCTGCAGCATCGCAGGCGAGCCGTTCGAAAGGATGCCAGTGTTCAGACCTGCAGATTTCAGGGTTTGCAGCATGGCGGGGACCTCTGGGTATGCGCCCAGCTCCCAATAGAGCTGTAGCAGCCGTTCGCGCAGCGCGTTATCGCCATGATGGCCTGTCTTCTCCAACGCCCAATCCAGCCCTTCTTGTGTAACTTGCCAAAAATCGCAGTGGGCGTTTGTGACTGCGCGCAACCAGCTGTAATTCAACTGTTTTTGACGCCAGAATTCGGCCAGCTGGGGCCAGTCATCTTTGATCGCAGCATAGTCGGGTTCAGAGGCGGCTGTGCGTGCCGCTGCTGCGACATCGAAGAGTGTACCGTAGGCGTCGAAAATACATGTGGTGATTGGCATGTGTGGCTCCGCTTTTGTGTGGTGTTTGGGCGCACAGTTGCACGAGGAAGGCGGGTGGAAAAGGGCGAAATGGGGGTTGCAAAAAGGGGGCGCGCTTGAATATTGTGCTGTCATCTTTTGGAGCACCTGCGCAGATACGTGGCCTCCACCCTTTTCCCAGACAAAATTGGAGACGACCCATGGCCCAAGTCAAGGCAGGCGACACTGTGCATTTGCACTATACTGGTACTTTGTTGGATGGCAGCACATTTGACAGTTCAGCTGGGCGCGATCCGCTGCAGTTTGTTGTTGGCTCGGGGCAGATCATTCCGGGGTTGGACGTTGCCATTCCGGGAATGGAAGTTGGTGACAAAAAAGTTGTGAAAATCGGAGCGGACGATGCTTACGGGCAGTTGAACCCTGAAATGCGCCAAGCCGTGCC
>JBDVSG010000033.1:0-19335 GCA_039967155.1 Sulfitobacter sp.
ATGAGAACCCGTGCCGCCGTTGCCCTTGAAGCCGGAAAGCCACTTGAAGTGATGGAGGTCAATCTAGAGGGCCCCAAGGCGGGTGAAGTTCTGATTGAGGTGAAGGCCACAGGCCTGTGCCACACGGATGAATTCACCCGCTCTGGCGCGGATCCAGAGGGCATCTTTCCCACCATTCTGGGCCATGAGGGCGCGGGCGTTGTGATGGAAGTCGGCGAAGGCGTCACGACGCTGGAGGTCGGCGACCACGTGATCCCGCTCTATACGCCAGAGTGCCGCGAATGCGAATACTGCCTGTCGGGCAAAACCAACCTGTGCCAAGCCATCCGCGGCACGCAAGGCAAAGGCCTGATGCCCGACGGCACAACCCGTTTTTCCATGCTGGATGGCACGCCCATCTACCACTACATGGGCTGCTCGACCTTTGCCAACCACACCGTTGTGCCTGAAATCGCGCTGGCCAAAGTCCGCAAGGACGCGCCTTTCGACAAAATCTGCTACATCGGGTGCGGCGTGACCACGGGCATCGGCGCGGTGATCAACACCGCCAAAGTCGAGATCGGATCGCGCTGCGTGGTCTTTGGTTTGGGCGGCATCGGCCTGAACGTGATCCAAGGCCTGCGCATGGCGGGGGCGGATCAGATTGTTGGCGTGGATTTGAACGACGACAAAGAAGAAATGAGCCGCTATTTCGGGCTGACCGACTTTGTGAACCCCTCCAAAATCGAGGGCGACATGGTCGAGCATCTGGTCGAGCTGACAGGCGGCGGCGCGGATTACACATTCGACGCCACCGGCAACACCACCGTCATGCGCCAAGCCTTGGAGGCCGCGCATAAAGGGTGGGGCGAAAGCATCGTCATCGGCGTCGCCCCCGCCGGCGCAGAAATCTCAACCCGCCCCTTCCAACTGGTCACAGGGCGCGTATGGCGCGGCACGGCCTTTGGCGGCGCAAAAGGGCGCACAGATGTGCCAAAGATCGTGGACTGGTACATGGGCGGCAAGATCGAAATCGACCCGATGATCACCCACAAACTGACCTTGGATCAGATCAACGAAGGCTTTGATTTGATGCACGAAGGCAAATCAATCCGCGCCGTCGTCGAATTCTAACCCCGATCCTTGCGGCAAATGGGCAAAATCACGCGCGAGCGCATCCTTCTTTGAATCGGAGCCTTTCATGGCAACCTTCCTTACGCCTAATCTCACGTCAATATCCAAGCTGATTGAAACGACAAAGGCCCTGTTGCCGGGTTTGATGCTAACCGTGATGGTGGCGATGGCTGCCCAATTCATGTCTGACCATTACGGTGCCCCTGTGATGTTGATGGCGATTTTACTGGGGCTGCCGCTGCAATTCCTATCCGAAGATGCGCGAACAGCCTGCGGCATCCAGTTTGCCTCTCGCACTGTTTTGCGCATGGGGGTTGCGTTGTTGGGGCTGCGGGTGAGCGGCGAAATGCTGATGGCCATCGGCGCGCCAAACCTTGTGCTGATCATCGGATGTGTTTTGGTCCTGATCCTGTTGTCTGTTGCGCTCATGCCGTTCTTCGGAAAAGACCGATTGTTCGGGTTTCTGACAGGCGGTTCTGTTGCCATTTGCGGGGCCTCTGCGGCCATGGCCATCAGCTCACTTCTGCCCAACCGACCAGAGAGCGAACGCGATCTGTCCTTCACCGTCATTTCGGTCACGTTAATGTCGACCTTGGCCATGATCGCCTATCCAATCTTCGCAGAGCAATTGGGCCTAAGCCCCCAAGCCACGGGGTTATTTCTGGGCGGTACGATCCACGATGTGGCCCAAGTTGTGGGCGCGGGCTATTCGGTTTCAGATGAAGTCGGCGATATCTCAACCTTGGTAAAACTGTTTCGCGTGGCCCTATTGGCGCCTGTGGTGTTCATCGGCGCGCTGGTCTTGCGCAATGCTGTCCCTGAAGGCGTAAAACGCCCCCCCCTATTGCCGGGTTTTGTGATCGGTTTTCTTGTCCTTGCCCTTGCCAATTCATGCCACCTGATCCCCGAGATCATCAAGCCGCCCTTTGACACGGCCTCGCGGGCGATGTTGGTCACGGCTGTGGCGGGCGTGGGAATGAAGACATCAATTGCGGATCTGAAAACGGTTGGGCCAACGGCCATGTACGTCATTGTGACCCAGACCTTGTTTTTGGCAGCGGCGGTTTTGATCGGCTCGGCCCTGCTGGGCTGATCGGTCTGCCGCGCACAAAAAAGCCACTGCCCGTTTGAACAAGAACGGTGACTTCAGATTTACGCAGTTGTTGTAGGATTTGGCCGCTTTGCATCAATGAGACTTCGCACTTTCTTGCGGAAGGTCTTGCCCCCAAGATCCAATTCGATGTTCAGGGTCATCATCTCGGCCATGCTGAGATGGCCCGCTCGCTGGATTTCTTTGCCCTCCCCAGACGCCATCACCGCGCCATCGAGCAACTATTACCTCTTATTATGACCACACCAATTTTCCCGTCGATACCCGTTGGATTGGTGTTACCGAGGCAGGTTTTCTTTCCCGATATTCATGAAGTTATGTTGCTTCTCTGATTTCCTTATGGGCCAGCGCAGACTTGCGGACGTAGGCATAAGCCGATATAAAAATAGACATAATGGAACGTAGAGTTAGGGTCGACGGATGCGCATTAGCTATCGCGATGTGAAGGCAGAAATACTGAACCGTATTCGGAATGACACATGGCCGCTTGGCTCTAATCTGCCCAGCGAAATTGAACTGGCCAAGGAATTCGGCTGCGCGCGCGCGACCATGAACCGCGCCATGCGCGATCTGGTGGATGACGGCATTTTGGAACGCAAACGCAAAGCGGGGACAAAGGTCAAACAATCGCCGATCAGACGCGCCCAATTTTCCATCGCTGTGGTGCGCGACGAGGTCGAACAAACCGGCGCCGTCTATTCCTACAGTTTGATCGAACGCAACATCCTGCCCGCCCCGTCATGGCTGTGTGAACGGATCGACATGAAACAAGGCGACCCTGCGCTGCACATCAAATGCATGCATTACAGCGGCAAAACACCCTATCAATACGAAGACCGCTGGATCAATCTAAGCGTCGTTCCCGCCGCCAAGGATTTTGACTTCGAAGAGGTCGGCCCAAATGAATGGCTGGTGCAGCAGATCCCCTTCACCAACGGCGAACTGGTCTTTAGCGCCATAAACGCGCCAGAAGAAATCGCGCGTTTTCTCAAAGCGCCACTAAACTCTGCCCTGTTTTCGATCGAACGAACAACATGGCTAGAAAGCAAGAGCGTGACCTACGGGCAGCTGTATTTCGCCCGAGACCACAAAATGACGACCCGCATTTAGGACCACGATCTTTAGAGCGCCAAATTTGGTCGGCGGTGGTGCACGTCCAGCGCCGTCTCTAGCGCTGCGCCAAACCGCAGCAGCGTGCCTTCATCAAACAGGCGCCCCCACAGCGATATCCCCTGCGGGACAGTGAATTGCACCCCGTCCTGGGCGGAATTTGGCGCCGTAACCTGCCCGTCGCCGAACCCGCTGGGCAGCCGCGTGGCGGTTTCAAAAAAGCCCGAACGTAGATGCAAACAAGGGTGACCGGTGAAGTTGCTCGCCACCAGCATCGGTCCCGTCATAAACGGGCCGACCAACACATCAACTTCGGCAAACAGATCATCCAAGGCCTTCATCACGCGCCAGCGCAGCCGGTCCAATTGCACGTGATCAACGGCGGACAAAAACCGCGCGCGGCGGAACACGTTTGGCCATGCGGCAGCGTCTTGCCATGTCAGCGTGTCATCGCGGCCGTCTAGGGTCAGCTGCTCAAAGGTTGCTGCGGCCTCGGCGTACATGACGTTCATCAGCGCGCTATAGGGCAGTTCGGGCAGCGACAGCGCCGTCAGGGATACGCCCATCGCGCGCACCACATCCAGCACGGCGTGATCTAAATCGCTGGCGCCTTCCTCAAACGCCTGCGGCAAATATCCAACCCGCAGCCCCGCAATTGGCGTTGTAAAATCAATCTGCAGCCCCGCCTCGATCGTTGCAGGATCCGCCGCAGACGCGCCCTTGAGCGCGGCCAAAACCATCCCCGTATCCTCGACCGAGCGACAGATCGGCCCGACTTTATCCATCGACCAACACAGCGCCATGCCGCCAGTGCGCGGCACCCTTCCAAAGGTCGGGCGCAGGCCCGTGGTGCCACACCGTTGGCAGGGCGCCATGATGGAGCCCAAGGTCTCGGTCCCGATGGCGAACGCGCAAAGCCCCGCCGCCGTGGCCGAGGCCGATCCAGCGCTGGACCCGCTTGCGCCCTCATCAAGGTTCCAAGGATTTTTGCAGACCCCGCCGTACCAAATATCGTTGTAAGCCAAGGCGCCGACCGCTGCTTTTCCCAGCAACACGGCCCCTGCGGCCTGCAACCGCTGCACAATCTCTGCGTCGGTGTCGGGCACGCGGGCTTGATAGGGCTCTGCCCCCCAGCCCGTGGTGATGCCTGCTGTGTCAAACAGATCTTTGACCGCGTAAGGGATGCCATGCAGCGGGCCGACCGCCGCGCCTGATCGCAAAACAACATCCGCGGCATCGGCCTGCGCCAGCGCCAGATCAGCCGTGACAGTGGCAAAACACGCCAGTTTCGGGCCAAGACGGGCAATCCGTTCCAGATAGATTTCAGTCAGCCTGCGGCTGGTGATCGCGCCGCCCTTCAGCCACCCATGCAACTGGCCAATGCTGGCGAATGCGATGTCTTCTGTCGCCAAAGGCAGCGGTTGCGGCAGAGGCGCGGACCAGTGGAAATCATCCCTTGGGTCTGGCATTTGAAAATCAGGCAGGCGCGGGTCAAACCGGCAGGCCATCGGTTCTGAGTTATCAAAAACCAGCGCACGGCTGGCCTGTGCGCCCGCAATCTGGCCGCCAAGGCCTTCTACCATCTGCGCGCGTTCTTGCGCGGTATAGGCAATGCCCATCACCCGCTCCGCGCAGGCGATATCGGCCAGCGTGATTTCATCGACTGGGGCGGGGTCGCGCGCGTGTTTGTCTGCCATCAGATCCCTATTGCGCTTTCTTCCCTTGGAACAACAAGGACAGAATACCCAGCAACGCCGAGACCGCAATCAACAACAAAGACACCGCGTTCAACACCGGCGTCGAGCCTTGCTTGAGCTTGTCAAACATCGCAATGGTCAGCGGCGAATCTGATCCCACCAACATCAGCGTTGTGTTGAAGTTCTCAAAGCTCATCAAAATCGAGACCACAGCTGACGCCACAATGGCAGGCAGCAAAAACGGCAAGGTGATCTGGCGGATTGCGCCCCATTTGCTGGCGCCAAGGTTCAGGGCGGCCTCCTCAAGGCTGGGGTCAAATTTCTGCAACCGCGCCGATATTACAAGCGTGGCGAATGTGGTGACAAAGGAAAACTGCCCCAAGATCACAAGGATCAACCCCGGGCGCAGGCCATCAAACCACAGGCCCGTTGCGTCCTCGAGGAAATTCGCGATGGAGCTGGAAAAGACAAGGATCGAGATGCCTAAAATCACCCCCGGAATGATCAGCGGCATCAACATCAGAATGTACAAAACGGCCTTGCCACGAAATTCATGGCGCACAAACAAAAACGCATTACAGGTGCCCACGCAGACCGCCAGCCCAGACACCCAAACCGCCACAAAGGCCGAGGTCCCGATCGCCCGTATGATCGAGCGTTCATGAAACACCCCGATGAACGGCGCCTCAGTACCAAAGAACCACGCCAGCGTGAATCCCTCCCAAGGGAGAGACGGGAACTGGCTGTTGTTAAAGGCAAAAACAGCAACCACCGTCAGCGGCAAGGCAAGGTAGACAAAGAAGGCAAACACATAGGCGCGGTAGCACCATTTGGCAAAAACCGGTTGTGGAACTGTAGGTATCATGAGCGCCCCATCGTGTTGGACAAAGACTGCCCCGTCAGTTTAAGCCCCGCAAACACCACCAAAGAGGACAGCGCCAACAGTAGGAATCCAAAGGCCGATCCCAGCTCCCAATTAAATCGGGTGATGAACTGAGTATAGATCATGCCCGTGAACCACAGGCTGTCCTTGCCCCCCAATAAGATCGGCGTCAGGTAGTTTCCAAGGCTCAGCATAAACACCACGATGCAGCCCGACACGATGCCGGGCATGGCGTGGGGGATGACGATCTCGCGCATGACAGAAGCGGTTGAGCCGCCCAGATCATACCCCGCCTCAATCAGGCTGTTGTCCAGACTGTCCAGCGTGGTCACCAGCGGCACAACCATGAACAGGATCGACGTATAAACCAGCCCCACCATGATCGCCGCATCGTTGTACAGCAGCTCAACAGGGCCGCTGACCAGCCCCAAGGCCTGCAATCCGCTAGAGATCACGCCGGTTTCACGCAGCAAGATCATCCAGCCGAACGTGCGCACCAGCTCGGACACCCAAAAAGGGATCATGCACATCAAAAATAACGTCGTTTTGGTGCGGCCTTGGGTCAGTTTCGCGATGAAATAGGCGATGGGAAAGCCCAAGATCAGGGTCAGCCCCGTTGCAAGGATCGACATGATCGCGGTGCGCGCAAAGGTCCGCCAGAACAGCGGTTCTTGGAAGAAGGCGGCATAGTTGCCAAACCCCGTTTCATATTCCCTTGGGCCTATTTTTTCTGTGATAGAGACGATGAACAGTCCCACATGCGGCAAAATGATTAGCACCACCAACCACAAAAGGATCGGGGCCAGCAGCAGGTAAAACCCTAATCGGGAAGCATTGGCGTTCACGCGGCACCCCCCGCGACAGGATAGCACCGCGCCTTTTGCGCGTCCCATTGGGTGAACACTGCATCCCCTACAGCCAGATCTGAAAAGGCCCCCGCCTGCGGCAATGCCACATTAATCACCACATCCGAGGCCGTATCGCGCACCGTCACCGCGCTGTTGGCGCCGTTGAACAGCACCGATGTCACGACGCAAGGCGCAAGGTTGGCCCCTGCGCGCGCATCGCTTTCTTGGGCGATCAGCTCAACCGCTTCGGGACGCAAGAAAACCTCAACTTGTTGGCCCTGTGACAGCCCCGATTGCGGCGCCTCGATCTTGATCTGGCGACCGCCTTGCGCCGTCAGCACCAGTTGCGCGCCATTAACAGATGCCACCTGCGCGCCCATCTTATTCGCATCGCCCACAAACCCCGCCACAAAGGCGGTCGCAGGCGCGTGGTACACCTGTTGAGGCGCACCGATCTGTTCGAATTTACCCTTGTTCATGACCGCGATATTATCGCTCATCACCAAGGCTTCGGATTGGTCGTGGGTGATATAGACGAAGGTTGTGTTAAATTCGGCCTGAAGGGATTTCAGCTCAACCTTCATATGTTCGCGCAGCTTCAGGTCCAACGCGCCCAGCGGTTCATCCAACAGCAAGACATCCGGCTCCAGAACCATGCAACGGGCGATCGCCACACGTTGCTTTTGCCCACCCGACAGCTGATCCACACGCCGCTGCGAAACGCCAGGCAGGCCCACGCGTTCCAGCACCTCGCCCACACGGCGGGTGATGTCGGATTTTGCCACACCGCGCTGGCGCAAACCAAACCCCACGTTATCGCCGATATTCATCGTTGGAAACAGCGCCAGATGTTGGAATACCATCGACACAGGGCGGCGGTTGGGCGGCACGCCGATCATCGACTTGCCTTTGATCAACAGCTCTCCAGAGGTTGGTTCCTGAAAGCCCGCGATCATCCGCAGCAGCGTTGTTTTCCCGCAGCCCGATGGCCCGAGAATGGAAAAGAAAGAGCCCTGAGGCACCTCAAAATTCACATGATCGACCGCTTGGAATGCATCGAAGGTTTTGGTGATATCACGGCAAATCAGATCGGGTTGGGACATGGTCAAAACAGCGCCTTAAAATGAAAAAGGGAAAGGCACACAGCGGCGCCCTTCCCAAGGATGTTTAATGCCTTATTTGGCAGCGTTCACACGGTCCAATGTTGCGCCTTCCAGCGCCTCCAGACCCGCTGGCACGGGGGGGTACCATTTGATGTTATCAATCGCCGCCTGATCAAAGCTGCCCTGATAGCGCGCCTTAAGATCGGCGCTGACGCCTTCGTCACCGCCCACAGCGGCGGTAAAGTTACCTGCCGTGTTGGTGATCATCGCTGCGATTTCGGGCTGCATCACAAAGTTGATCCAGTCATAGGCCGCATCATCGGCACGCCCGCGCGCGGGCAGCACAAATGTATCGATCCAGCCCAATGCGCCCGCTTTTGGCGCAACAAAGGTGATGTCTGCGTTATCCGCATTCAGCTGCCAGCCGCCCGTGTCCCACGCCATCGAGGCCACAACCTCACCCGAGCGCAGCAGGTTTTTGATCTCGTCGCCGCCATCCCAATAGGTTTTTACGTTGGGCTTACATTCTGTCAGCTTGGCCTCAACCTGATCAAGGATACCTTTGTAGGCATCCGCATCACCGTAAGCCGCAAACGGGTCCAGACCCATTGAATACGCAAAACCGATCAAGGTCGGGCGCTTCAGGCGGTAAGATACTTTGCCCGCAACCGCAGCCGCGCACAGATCAACATAGTCCTTCACATCGCCCGCCATAGCCGTGTTCACAACCAACCCGCTGGTGCCCCAAACATGCGGCAGGCCAAAAACGTCGCCCTCAAAGGTGGTGTTGCCTGCTGTGGCTGACAACATCGACGGGATGAACTGATCGGCAGTCACTTTGGACATGTCGATCGGTTTATAGATGCCGAATTCTTCTTGAGCGGATGTGATCCGGTCTTGGCTGGGCTGAGCCAAATCAAAGCCGCCGCCGTTTGTGGCGCGCAGCTTGGCGATCATTTCTTCGTTGTTCGATGTGGTGACTTCGACCTTATGGCCTGTCTCAGCTTCGAACTTGGCAATCACTTCTTCTGGCGCGTAGCCGCCCCATGTCAACAAACGCAATGTGTCGGCCTGCGCTGCGGTCATCCCGACCACAGATGCGACGAGAACGGATGGTATAAATGCAAATTTCATGAACTTCTCCAACTGACGGGATTCTCCCCTATCGCATTGCAAATCAGGGTATTGTTACAGCAGTAAGTCAAACTCAAACTCGTTTGTCTACAAAAACTGTAATTTCAATCACAACGCCGTAACGGAAGATAAAAAACCTACATTTTGAGGCGGCCGCCAGAATTACTCTTGCGAAAACACCTCCAACGCGCTGTTCAACGCGTTGATCGTTGCGGGCAATCCGCCATAAAGCGCCATCTGCCAAATCACTTCCGCGATCTCGGTCTGGCTCATCCCGACGGTCCGCGCGGCGGCGATATTGATCTTGAGCTGCGGCGCAGTTTGGCCCCCCTGCACGGTCAACGCAGCAATGGTTGCCGTATATCGGGACTTCATATCAAGACCGGCCCTGCCGTAAAATTCACCATAGGCGACTTGCGTCACCGTCTGAGCCATCCCTGGTAATAGGTGACCATATCGCGCGTCCAGAACTTCCTCCATGTTGGGGTTCAATTGCGCTACCAGCTCTGGGCCGCGCTGCTGGGAAGGTTTGTCCAAATCGGGGGTGTAAAACGGTTTCAAAGTCATCAAGATCGCCTTTTTAGTGAGAACACCTGTCTTGTAGACCCGTTAGATATCCTCAATAATATCCAAAATTATTTCCACACTAGAAAGCAGAGCTTTATAATATGGACATCGTCCTTGCCATGCGCAGCTTTGTTGCGGTCGTCCAAGAAGGGTCCATGCGCGGCGCGGGGCGGCAGCTGGGGGTGACGGGCGCCTTGATCGGTCAGCGCATCGCCGCACTGGAGGAACGTCTGGACACAAGGCTGCTGAACCGGTCCACACGGCATCAGTCCCTCACGGAATTTGGCCGCAGCTATTATCAGCAATCGCTGGATATTCTAGAAATGGTCGCCCTGTCAGAAGGGCACGCGGCCGCGCAACAAACCACCCCCCAAGGGCGCCTGCGCGTGACCGCCCCCGTCAGTTTCGGGAATGAGGCCCTGATCCCCGCCTTGCCCAAATATGTTGCCCAAGCACCCGATGTTCAGCTGGACATTGTGCTGTCGGACCAAAACCTTCGACTGGTGGCAGAAGGCGTCGATGCGGCCTTTCGGATCGGCACGCTAGAGGACAGTGATCTGATTTGCAGGCCGCTGTCGCCCTACCGCATGATGGTCTGCGCCGCCCCTTCCTATCTGGAACACCACGGCCATCCGCGCCATCCAGACGACCTTGAAGGCCACCGTTTGATCGGGTTTGAGATGAACGCCCCGCGCCCATGGCGCTTCATGCGCGGGGGCCAAACGTTGCGCTGGACACCCCAGAACGCGATGGTGGTGAATTCAGGCCAAGCCGCGCGCATGGCGGCAAATGTCGGGCTAGGCATTGTGATGCAACCGCAGATCTTGCTGTCCCAAGACGTGGCTTCTGGCAAATTGATCCAGCTGTTCAAAGATTGGACATTGCCCGAAAACCCTGTCTCGCTGCTCTATCACCGTGACCGCCATATGCCGTTGCGCCTGTCCCGATTTATCGAATTTGCAATGGCCGCATTCTAGGCCAAACCCCTGCATTGCAGTCTCTAGAGCACCTTTGCAGCCTTGCGCACAGCGCGCGTGATCGGCGCAATAGCCTGTGCCGTCAGCCGATTGACCTGCCATGACAATGGCGTTTCCATCACATGATCAGGGGCCAGACACACCAGCCGCCCTGCGGCGATGTGTTCCTCTACCAGATATTTCGGGTTCATCCCCCAACCGATGCCCAACAGCGCCGCATCAACAAATCCGTGGCTGCTGGCAATATAGTGGGTTGGCAGGCTGACGGGGGCGCCGATAACACTGGCAACCCAATCGCGCTGCAAGCGGTCCTTGGTGCTAAAGGTCAGGGCCGGCGCCTGTGCAAAAGCCGCAGCGCTAAGGCCCTGTGCAAAATACCGCTGCATGTATTCGGGCGAGGATGTCGCGAAATATTGCAGCCTCCCCAAAGGATAGCAATCGCACCCCTGCAACGCCGTCTCGCGTGAGGTGATTGCGGCTGCGACCTCTCCGCGTTTCAACCACGCCTCCGAATGGTCCTGATCATCAATGATCAGATCAAACAAAAACCCCTCAACCTGCGCCAAAGCAGGCAAAAGCCAACTGCCCAGACTGTCGGCGTTCACGGCAATGCGCACAGGGTCTGCGGCCTGTGTGCGCAGACCCAAATCGGCGGCCAGCTCTCTCTCTAACAGGTGGCGTTGGTCGTTATGCACCACCAGTTTTTCAGCCATGGGTGTCGGGGTGCAGGGCTGACCGCGCAGCACCAAAACCGCGCCGACGCGGTCCTCCAGCTGTTTTATCCGCTGCGAAATCGCTGACGCCGTCACCCCCAACTGCACCGCCGCCGCGTCAAAACTGCCCAACCGGATGACCGCGCTCAGCGCTTCTAGTTGCGGATGCTCAAACATAAATTTTCCTAATGTAGATTAAGTATTTCAATTTTGCCTAATCTGTCCGATCCCCCTAGAGCAATCAAGAACCAGAACATGGAAAGGTCCAAAATGCATGTTTTTCTAACAGGTTTCGGGGTGAGCATTTCCCTCATTCTGGCGATTGGCGCGCAGAATGCCTTTGTTCTAAAACAAGGGCTGCAGCAGCGTCACGTTGGCCTTGTGGTTGCCATTTGCGCCGTGACCGATGCGGTGCTGATTGGCGCAGGCGTGGCGGGCGTGGGCTGGATCGCCGCTGAGGCGCCTTGGATCACGACAGTGCTGCTCTTCGCGGGGGCTGCGTTTTTGACCTATTACGGTGCAAAATCTTTCTACGCTGCATGGGCAGGCACGGGCGCACTACAAGCTGCAGGTGCGGTTGAGCAAAGCTGGCAATCTGCTGCGCTGACCTGTGTGGCGGTAACGTGGCTGAACCCGCATATGTATCTTGATACGGTTGTGCTGATCGGATCGGTGTCGTCGCAGTATCCCGATCAAAGGCTGGTCTTTTGGCTGGGGGCGGCACTGGCGTCGGGTCTGTTCTTTTGCACGTTGGGGTATGGCGCGCGCTTGCTTGCGCCGCTTTTTGCCAAACCGCGCGCATGGCAAGTGCTCGATTTTGGCATCGGTTGCGTCATGTGGAGCATCGCCTTCAGCCTGTTGATGGCCCCCTAAACCTAGCCGACCGCATGGGGGTGATAGTTTAAATACGTATGCTGGATCGCGATCTGATCCGCGATGAACCGCGCGTCATGCCATACCCCCCAAATAAACGACGACCCGCGGCGCGACTGCCACGGCAGGCCCAGAAAATACACACCCGCTTGCCGAGAAACCCCGCGCGTGTGCATCGGCTTGCCGTGTTCATCAAAGGTATCGACCTCTAGCCATTTGTAATCAGACGAAAACCCTGTGGCCCAGATCACCGTTGTGACGCCTGCCTGCGCTAGATCCAGCTGGGCTATGGGCTGGCGAAGGCAATCTGGATCGGGCCAAACCTTGCGTTCATCTGGGTCTTGGGGGAAATCCAAACCGTTGCGGGCAATATAGGCGTCCGCCTCATCCAGAACAGCAGCGTGGTTGGCATCGCCCTTGCGAATGTTGCGGGCCAGATCCTCGGCGAAGGTCAGCTTGCCATCGGCAAATCCCGATGTGCGCCCCACCAGCTGCATGCCCTTTGCGGCAAAGCGCCTGAAATCAACCGTCTGCCCGCCATGGGCGCCGCTGACCGCAATCGTCACATGTTCGGCGCCAGCGGCGGGGGTCTGCATGTCCCATTTCCCCAGCACCCCCAGCCACCAGCAAAAATCGCGGCCACGGTAGCTGCGCGGCGGGCGGTCATGGGGGCCGACAGACAGATAGACCTGCCGGCCTGCCTCCATCAGTTCTTGGGCGATCTGCGCGCCAGAGGACCCCGCCCCAATCACCATCACCGCGCCTTGCGCCAGCTGATAAGGGTTGCGGTAGCTGTTGGAGTGTATCTGCGTCACACCAGCGCTTTTCGGGATCAGATCGGGCATCTGGGGATGTTGAAACGCGCCTGTCGCGGCAACAATATGGTTCGCCCTAAAATCACCCGCGCTGGTCTGCACCACATATCCCGCACCCGTGGCCAATTTATGCGCCCGCTGCACAGTCACCCCGCAGCGGATCGGCGCGTTAATCTGGGCGGCGTAATCGACAAAATAATCAGCAACACCTTCTTTGCCGACAAATGCGTCATGCTCTGCGGTGGCGAAGGTGCGGTTGGGAAAGCGGTCATGCCATGCGGGGCCATTGGCGCGCAGCGAATCCCACCGCGCGCTGCGCCATTTTTCAGCGATACGGTCGCGCTCGAGCACAACATGGGCAATGCCATGCGCGCTAAGGTGTTCGCTGATCGCGATGCCAGCCTGCCCTGCGCCAACCACAAGGGTGTCAATATCTTCCACGGGCATCACCTGTTCAAAAAGGGGTCTGAGTGCGCCTACGTTAGGCGCAGGGCCGTCGGCGCGAAAACAGGAATTCATTTATCCCCGCTTAGCCTGATCCTAAATGCCCCTCTTAGACCGCCCCTAAGCACAGATAAGGCAGAGCATGCTGTCTACGCCTGTTGTTTTGCATATTCCTGCCCGCAACCCTTTCTGCCTCAACCACTGGGTCGATCAGGCGGGCCAATAGGGCAGGTTTGACATCTCAGCAATTGCATGGATCTTTGATCCAAAGGCACAGCACATCAGGAGCCAGCATGGCACATACACGCATCCGCACCTTTAATACCTCAGACACATATCCCGAACAGAACCTCGACAATGATCTGGCACAGGCGGTGGTCACCCAAGGGGGCAAGACGGTTTGGATGCGGGGACAGTGCCCTCAGAACCTAGAGGATGCGGTGAACCTCGACAGTCACGATCCGATAGAGCAAACGCACAAGGTCATGCAAAACATCAAACAATTGATCGAAGAAGCGGGCGGTGAGATGGCGCATCTGGTCAAAGTCGTGGTCTACATCACAGATGTGCGCCACCGCGAGGCGGTCTATCGCACCATGGGCACCTATATCAAAGGCGTGCATCCCGTCTCGACAGGGTTGGTGGTGCAGGCACTGGCGCGCCCTGAATGGCTGGTAGAAATTGACGCCACTGCGGTGATCCCGCAATGACCTTTTCCCTTGTGGCCCGCTGCGCACAAACGGGCATGTTCGGCATCGCGATCTCGTCTTCTTCGCCTGCGGTCGCTGCGCGCTGCGCCTATACGCGTGCGGGCGTCGGGGCTGTGGCCTCGCAAAATGTCACCGACCCCAGTTTGGGACCAATGGCGCTGGATTTGATGGCCCAAGGCATGGATGCAAATGCGGCCGTCGACACCCTGCGCGCACGCGGCAAATTCATTGAGTACCGGCAGGTTTTGGCCATCGACAGCACCGGTCGCACGGCCATCCACTCGGGCCCGAATTCACTGGGCATCTGGACACAGGCCAGCGGTGAAAACGTGGCCTCTGGCGGTAACCTGTTGGACAATATGGGCGTGCCCCAAGCCATCGTAGACGGGTTTTCCAACACAACAGGGCATCTGGGGGACCGTTTGATCGCCGCCCTGCGCGCAGGGCTTGCCGCAGGCGGGGAAGCAGGGCCACTGCATTCGGCGGGCATGCAAATCGCGGATAAAGTCAGCTGGCCCGTGGCCGATCTGCGTTGCGACTGGACCCAAGACTGCCCGATCGAGACCATCGCAACCGCGTGGGACATCTACAAACCCCAGTTGGCGGATTATATTTCACGGGCACTCGATCCGCGCGCCGCCCCTTCTTATGGCGTTCCGGGCGACGACTAAGGACCGCACTTGAGAAAACACCGCGCCTCGCGCTAAAGTAGCAGAACCCCCTCCCTCATGCGAAAGGCAAATATGCTTCGTTTTACACTGCGACAGTTGGAATATTTGGTCGCCGTTGGCGAAATGGGCAGCATTGCTTTGGCGTCAGAAAAGGTGAATGTGTCTTCGCCCTCCATTTCGGCGGCGATCAACCAGCTTGAGAAAGAATTCGGCCTGCCGTTGTTTGTGCGCCAACACGCGCAAGGCCTGTCGCTGACCATCGCTGGCCGCGAGATGTTCGAACAGGCGCAAATCGTCCTGCGCGACGCCGAGCGGATGGTGGACCTTGCCGCCAATATTTCCGGCAATGTGCAAGGGCCCTTGTCCGTTGGCGGGCTGCTGACCTTTGCCCAAGTTGTCCTGCCCGCCCTCAGGGCCAGCTTTGAACGCCAATACCCCGATGTCCGCGTCACCCAACATGAATTGGATCAAGCCCAGATTTTCAACCAATTGCGCCGCAGTGATATCGATGTGGCGATCACCTATGATCTTGATCTCCCCAATGATTTGGAATTCCAACCCATCGCCACCCTGCCCCCTTATGCGGTTCTGGATGCCCAACACCCGCTGGCAAGGGCCAGCAGTGTCACGATTGAAGATCTTCTGCCTCATCCAATGGTGCTGTTGGATTTACCCTATAGTTCAGAGTATTTTTTATCGTTTTTCGGCGAGACAGGCGCGAAGCCCCAAGTCGCCGAGCGGACCCGCGACATGGCCGTGATGCGTAGCCTTGTGGCCAATGGGTTTGGTTTTTCCATCGCCAACGTGCGGCCCTTGAACGACCTGTCCCCAGACGGCAAACCGCTGCGGTTTATCCCGCTGAAGGGCGATCTGCGGCCCATGCAACTGGGGCTGCTGACGTCTCCGGATGCCGAAAGCGCCAATGTCATTCGCACCTTTATCACCCATTGCAAATCCGAACATCTCGATGGCCATATCCCTGGCCTGACCCAAATCTGACATCCCGAAAACCGCCCCCTTGGCCACGCCTAAGCACAAGTTCCGCAACCGCGTCTGTTTGCCCCAACCGCCCGCCGCTATCGTGACCCAACCCCAGCATCAGGAGCCCCCCGTGCACGATCCCCGTTACGATATCTTGTGCGAACCGATGGTCATCGGCCCTGTAACCACTCAGCGCAGTGACAAATACGGCCGCCGTTTGGAAATCCGCGCGCGTTTTGGGCACACAATCATCAGCGACATGAAAGACGCCATGGAGGTGGTCGCCTCAAGACAAGAAGGCAACACCGTTTATAAGACGCTCAGGCGGTGCCCTGCCTGTACGCCCCGAAACCACCAAACTCGCGATGGATTGATCCCATGACACTGACCTTGGACATTCTGGACCGGCTGGTCGCCTTTGACACAGTCAGCGCCAATCCCAACAGCGCGATCATCGGTTTTATTGAGAATTTCCTCCACACCCGAGGAACGCGTTGCACCCGTCTGCCTGCGCCGCAATCGGGCAAATGCGGGCTGCTGGCCGAACTGGGGCCGCGCACGGGCGGCGGCATCGTCCTGTCGGGCCATACCGATGTGGTGCCTGTTGCGGGCCAGAACTGGACCCGACCACCGTTTTCATTGACCCGCGAGGGCACGCGGCTTTATGGGCGCGGCACGACGGACATGAAGGGTTTTCTTGCTGCGATGCTGTCGGCGGCGGATGCAGCGGCGCGCCAGCCCCTGCAAGAGCCGCTGAAACTGGTATTTTCCTATGATGAGGAAATCGGCTGTGTCGGCATCGGCGAAATGTCGGGTCGTCTGCGCGATTTAATAGGCACCCCGCGCGCCTGCATTGTCGGTGAACCCACCCAAATGCAGGTCGCAACGGGCCATAAAGGCAAAGTGTCCCTGCAAGCGGACTGCTCCGGTCAGGCGGGCCACTCTGCGCTGGCGCCGCAATACGTCAATGCCTTGCATATTGCTGTGGATTTTGTGGCAGGCCTGCGTGACATCCAACAAGAGCTTGCGCAAAATGGCGCAACGGATCGCGCATATGATATCCCCTACAGCACGGTCCATGTGGGCAAATTATCTGGCGGGACTGCTCTGAATATTGTGCCGGACCGCGCGCAGATTGCGTTTGAATTTCGCCACCTCACTGCAGATCCCCCGGCGGATATTATGGCGAAGATTGACGCGTTGGCCGCGCGGCTGAATGCCCCGTATGGCGCGGCCCCGCGGTTGAGCGTGCGCCAAATCAATGCCTACCCTGGCCTAAATGTTGCCCCCGACAGTGCGGCCGCCCAGCTGGCCAAAGCCGCGCTGAACACCGACCAAACAAGCTGTGTCGCCTTTGGCACCGAGGCAGGTTTCTTTGAAGCGATGGGCATTTCAACGGTCGTTTGCGGACCAGGGTCGATGGCCGGACAAGGCCATAAGGCGGATGAATTTATCGAACGCAGTGCGCTTGACGCTTGCGACAAGATGTTGGCCAACCTGATTTCAACCCTGACCTAGGGCGCAGCCCCTACCGAACCGCATGGGAATTAGGCGGTTGCGGCCAGAGTCCCCCCCAAAAAAATGGCAACGGATTATCTGGCCGAGGTCCAGACCCAAGGCTGTGACCCGTTGTAACCGCAGATTACAATTTCACCTTTGCCATCGTCGGATCAACCAGCGGGGCCAATGTCACTTGGGCCTTAACGCGCTGGGTTGCGACCTCCAACTCATACGTGCCGTCCAACACATAGGCCTTGTCGATCACATCCGCGCTGCGCACATAGCCCATGCCGATGCTTTGATCGACCGTATGCCCGAACCCCGCTGACGACAGCCAGCCACATTGCACCCCGTTGCGGTAAAGGGTTTCGCGCCCAGACAGGATCACGTCCTTGTCGCAGGTGAATGTCGCCATGATTTTGCGCAGGCCCCTGTCCCGTTGAGCGGCAATCGCGGCGCGCCCTTTGAAGGGCTGATCCGATGCCATCTTCACCGCCCACCCCAGACCCGCCTCATCCGGCGTGTGATCGGGTCCGATATCGGAGGCCCATGCGCGGTACCCTTTTTCCAAGCGCAGGGTCTCAATCGCGCGGTAGCCCGCGTTGCGCAGGCCAAAAGCCGCGCCTTTTTCATGCAACGCCCCAAAGACCGTCAGCGCGTATTCCGTTGGCAGATGCAATTCCCAGCCCAGCTCTCCGACGTAGGTGATCCGCAGCGCCAGCACAGAACAGCCCGCAATCCCGATTGTGCGCGCCTGCCCAAAGGGAAACGCCGCATTGCTGAGATCATCGCGGGTGCAGGCGGCCAGAATATCGCGGGCTTTGGGGCCAAACAGCGACAGCACCGCGTTTGAAGATGTCACATCAACCAATTGCGCGTTCATGCCTGCGGGAATGTTGCGCGCGATCCAGTTGAAGTCATGGGTTGCAAATCCCGTGCCTGTGACGATGTAATATTCATCCTGCGCGATGCGCACACAGGTTAGATCACATTCGATCCCCCCCGCCTCATTTAGCATCTGCGTGTAGATAATTGTGCCCACGGGCCTGTCCACACGGTTGGCCGCGATCCAGCCCAGTGCGGCCTCGGCATCGGGGCCTTTGAGGATGAATTTCGCAAAAGAGGTCTGATCAAACAACGCGGCATCCTTGCGCGCAGCGTCATGTTCGCGCGCAACTGCCTTGTGCCAGTTTGGCCGCTCAAACGTATAGATATCGCGAGGGTCCTCGCCCTCTTGGGCGAACCAATTCGGGCGCTCCCATCCCAGTTTTTCGCCAAAAACCGCACCGCTTTCCAACAGCGCACCATAGAGCGGCGACCGCCGACAGGGGCGCGCGCTCAGGTGCTCCTCTGAGGGCCAAGCCATTGTGTAATGCTTGCCGTAGGCCTCCAACGTGCGGCTGCGCACCCAGTCTTCGTCCGTGTGCGGGTGACCAAAGCGGCGAATATCAACGGGCCATAGATCATAGGGCGGCGCCCCCGTGGCGACCCATTCGGCCAAGGCCATGCCCGCCCCTCCGCCAGACGCAATCCCAAAGGCGTTGAACCCCGCCCCGATAAAGACATTCGCCATCTGAGGCGCTTCTCCAAGGATGAAATTCCCATCGGGGGTGAAGCTTTCTGGTCCGTTGATCAGCTGCTTCACACCCGCCGTTTCCAACGCGGGAACGCGCGGCAGGGCCAGATTAACCAATTGTTCAAAGTGGTCAAAATTGGCATCAAGCAATTGGAAATCAAACGGATCGGGGATGCCATTTTGCGCCCACGCAATGCCGTTGGGTTCATAGCCGCCCATAACCAAACCGCCGACTTCTTCTTTGTAATAGGTCAGACGATCAGGATCGCGCAGCGTGGGCAGATCGGAGGGCACGCCGAAGGCTTCGGTGATCATATACTGATGCTCAACCGACACCAGCGGCACAGTCACGCCAATCGATTTGGCCAAAGTGCGGGTCCATTGACCGCAACACAGAACCAGCTTTTCGCATGTGATGTCGCCCTGCGGGGTGCGCACGCCTGTGATCTGTCCCTTTTCAGTCAGGATCTGGGTCACGGGTGTGTTTTCCAACAGTTTTGCACCCTTTG
>JBDVSG010000034.1:0-2881 GCA_039967155.1 Sulfitobacter sp.
GTAGGTGGGGGGGCAGGGGGTGCCACTGCCGCGCGCTATATCGCAAAGGACAGCGAGGGCGCGATAAATGTCACGCTGATCGAGCCGACGCGGAGCTATTACAGTTGCTTTTTCTCCAACCTTTATGTGGGTGGTATTCGCGACATCGATTCAATCGGCCACTCCTACGGCAAGCTTGCGGCGCAATACGGGATCAATGTTGTCCATGACTGGGCCGTGGATGTTGACCGCGATGCAAAGACGGTAAAACTGGCAGGCGGCGCGACCGTTCCTTATGACAAACTGATCCTTAGCCCCGGCATAGACTTCATCGACGGAGCGGTAGAGGGCTGGGATCTCTCGGCGCAAAATGCGATGCCACATGCTTACAAAGCCGGGTCGCAGACAGAATTGTTGCGGGCTCAAATTCTCGCCATGCCACAAGGTGGCACATTTGCAATGGTGGCGCCGCCAAATCCATATCGATGCCCGCCCGGACCGTATGAGCGTGTGTCGATGGTGGCTCATATCCTAAAACAGAGCAATCCGAGAGCCAAAATCATTATCGCTGACCCCAAACCGAAGTTCTCGAAAATGGCCTTGTTCCAAGAAGGCTGGGGGGATCATTACGCCGGCATGATCGATTGGATCGGCGAAGATTTTGGGGGCGGATTTGTCTCTGTTGATCCAGCCGTGATGACGGTAACGATTGATGGCGAAATCACAAAAGTTGACGCTTGTAATGTCATCCCAGCGATGAAGGCGGGGCGCATCGCGCATGTTGCAGGTGTGACCGAGGGAAACTGGGTTCCGGTCAATGCAGCTGACATGAGCACAAAGGTCGATTCCAACATCCACGTTCTGGGGGACACCAGCCAGCAGGGCGATATGCCAAAATCGGCGTTCTCAGCCAATTCTCAGGCCAAGGTCTGTGCGAATGCCGTACGTGGCGCATTGATCGGTTCATCTGTCTATCCAGCCAAATTCGCCAATACATGCTGGTCTCTGATCGGGCCCGAAAACGGTGTTAAAGTTGGCGCAACTTACGAAGCAACACCCGAAAAAATCGCCCGCATCGATGGGTTTATCTCTCAGGTTGGCGAGACCACGGAGGTTCGAAAAGCAACCTATGATGAGTCGGTAGGGTGGTACGCCGGCATTACAGCCGACATGTTTGGCTGATAGTGGGCAGTGTTATATGAATCTTGCTTTAACAGGGAGGCATTGTCACGGTAACTCGGACGCGGCAGCGAAATCGAATTGACCCGAATTTAAGCTGCAATGATTTGTTGCAATTCGGCGATTGCCTTGGCGCGCATTGGGCAAGATTAGATGACGTTGCAAATTGAATTGGTTGTAGATGGCGTCGTGGACGGACAGAAACCGTTGCATCAAGCCGGGCGACTTGAACCGGCCCATTCGGCGTTCTCGTTGGTGCGTTGGCTGCGGTGAAACTTCCGCACGATTATTCAATCGACCGCCTGTGACATGAAGATGCGCCAAGCCTAATTCCCGAAGCGCCGCAGAAAAAGACCTCAGTTTATCGGTGACGGGCTCTGTCAAAAGAAACTTGCTTGAGGCGGGCAGGGTGACTTCGTAGCGTCATCAGATGATCAAACGTTCTCCATTTCGCTACTTCAAAACTAGTTCTGAGATCATCCGTCTCGCTGTGATGATGTATGTTCGGTTTCCACTTTCGCTCCGAAATGTCGAGGAACTGCTGCACGAGCGCGGCATCGACATTAGCCACGAAACCGTTCGGTTTTGGTTGAACAGATTTGGCCCAATGTTTGCGGCTGAGATCCGTAAAAACCGGGTCAGTCGAATGCGCGCATACTCAAACTGGCAGTGGCATCTGGATGAAATTTTTGTGAAGATAAATGGTGAAACGCATTACCTTTGGAGGGCCGTGGATCAGGAAGGTGAAGTGTTGGAAAGCTATGTCACAAGCTGCCGAGATCGCAAAGCAGCGTTGAAATTCTTAAGGAAATCAATGAAGCGCTATGGCATTCCAAAAGTGATAGTGACTGACAATCTCAGATCTTATGGCGCCGCGATGAAGACCATCGGCAACGCGTCAAAGCAGGAAACGGGCCGGTGGTTGAACAATCGGGCGGAGAATTCACACCTGCCTATTCGACGACGAGAACGGGCCATGCTCCGCTTCAGGCAAATGCGATGTTTGCAGAAATTCGCTGCCGTTCGTTCTTCCGTCCACAATCATTTCAATCAGGAACGTCACCTTTACAAACGAGACAATTTCAAACTTAACCGAAGCGCCGCTCTCTCCGAGTGGCGCCAACTCTGCCCTTGCAAAGGACATTGGCATCTCTCGACAGAGCGTGAACACGTATGTGAAAGAACTCGAAAAGAAAGGCTTCATCAAGATCAAGCGACTTGGCCAAGGGCGTGCCAATCTTTACGAATTGAACCTCAAAGCCAAGGTGTTGAAGCAGTGTTAGCCAAATTCAGATGTCAAAATATTGGACATCTAGATGTCGGCAATTTGGACGACTAGCTGTCAAAATATCCGACACTAAGAATACACATAGAAGAATATTCAGAAATTAATACTCATAAGACTTTAAAGAAAAGAAATGGGGACAACCGACTGGTCATCCCATCTGATTGTTTGACTTTCGTGGACGGCGAACGTTGATGGCAGCGGCGTCGAGGTTGTTCTTCAGATGCACTGCGTAGTGCTTCTCGATCATCTCAACACTTGTCCGACAGTTCTTGGCGATCTGGTAAATGTCCGCGCCTTCAAGCGGCCGGAATTGCCGACCGGCTATGACGACAGTATATGCTTTTGTGGAGGGGATGAAACAGCTATTAGCTCATCCAAGTGGCGACGAATTGAAGCACAAATCCGCAGACAAGCATAGTCAAACCAACAATTGAA
>JBDVSG010000035.1:0-8055 GCA_039967155.1 Sulfitobacter sp.
AAGGTTGGGGGCGGGGCCCTGCCCCCCGCCTTTGAATGCGGCGAAAATGCACCCTTACCGAAATGCCCGCCGCGCGGGAACGTTTTTGGTGATCGCGGGGGTTGACCCACCTGACTATCCCTCCTAAACAGCGCCGTTCCCATAGGGAACAGGATCGAGTCGCTCTTGGTCCGAACACCTCGATATGACCTAGGCGCGGTACATTCTTGTCCGCGCTTACGTTGTGAAAAAAGGGTCTGGTATCACGGACCCGCAACGAAAAGGAATTGCACACGTGGCACGTATTGCCGGCGTAAACATCCCGACTGCAAAGCGGGTTCCAATCGCCCTCACATATATCACCGGTATCGGTACAACATCCGCTCAGGCCATCTGCGAAGCAGTAGGCATCGACGCGACACGTCGCGTTAACGAGCTGTCCGACACCGAAGTCGTTCAAATTCGCGAACACATCGACGCAAACTACACCGTCGAAGGTGACCTGCGTCGCGACACACAGATGAACATCAAACGTTTGATGGATCTGGGTTGCTACCGTGGCCTGCGCCACCGTCGTAACTTGCCTGTACGCGGCCAGCGTACACACACAAACGCTCGCACACGCAAAGGCCCTGCAAAGGCCATTGCTGGTAAGAAGAAATAAGGGAGGGCATAGATCATGGCACGCGAAGCAAAACGCACCAAGAAGAAGGTCTCCAAGAACATCGCCGCAGGTGTGGCGCATGTGAACTCTTCTTTTAACAACACAAAAATCCTGATTTCTGACGTGCAGGGCAATGCAATTGCATGGTCCTCCGCAGGTACCATGGGCTTCAAAGGATCGCGTAAATCGACACCTTATGCTGCTCAGATGGCCGCAGAAGATGCAGGCAAAAAAGCACAAGATCACGGCGTGAAAACGCTGGAAGTCGAAGTGCAAGGCCCAGGTTCTGGCCGTGAAAGCGCCCTGCGCGCACTTGCCGCCGCTGGTTTCAACATCACATCTATCCGTGACGTGACACCAATGGCGCACAACGGCTGCCGCCCACCAAAGCGCCGCCGCGTCTAAAATCGTAGATTTACTGCTGGGGTCCGCGTTATTTTACGCGGACCCTCTTCGACTTTCTACTGCGCAGATCATCGCGCGATTTTCTGAAACCTCGGGAGTTTGCCCCGCTTGGACATACGGGCGCGAACAAGAATGGAGGGACTAATGATCCACAAGAATTGGGCTGAATTGATCAAGCCAACCCAGCTTGAAGTCAAACCAGGGAATGATCCTGCACGTCAAGCAACCGTGATTGCTGAACCGCTTGAGCGTGGTTTTGGTCTCACGATGGGCAACGCGCTGCGCCGCGTTTTGATGTCGTCGCTGCAGGGTGCTGCGATCACATCTGTACAAATTGACAATGTTTTGCACGAGTTTTCCAGCGTTGCCGGTGTGCGTGAAGACGTAACCGACATCATCTTGAACCTCAAAGGTGTTTCTATCCGCATGGAAGTCGAAGGACCAAAGCGTCTGTCGATCTCTGCGAAGGGCCCTGGCGTTGTGACGGCTGGCGATATCAGCGAATCTGCGGGTATCGAAATCCTGAACCGTGACCATGTGATCTGCCACCTCGACGATGGTGCAGATATCTACATGGAACTGATGGTTAACACCGGCAAAGGCTACGTTTCTGCGGACAAAAACAAGCCAGAAGACGCACCAATCGGTCTGATCCCGATCGATGCAATCTACTCGCCTGTGAAAAAAGTAAGCTACGATGTTCAGCCTACCCGTGAAGGTCAGGTTCTGGATTACGATAAGCTGACAATGAAAGTCGAAACAGACGGTTCTTTGACGCCTGACGATGCCGTAGCATTTGCTGCGCGTATCTTGCAGGACCAGCTGGGCATCTTCGTCAACTTCGACGAGCCTGAATCAGCATCCCGCCAGGACGACGATGATGGTCTTGAGTTCAACCCGCTTCTGCTGAAGAAAGTGGACGAGCTGGAGCTGTCTGTACGGTCAGCGAACTGCTTGAAGAATGACAACATTGTCTACATCGGCGATCTGATTCAAAAGACCGAAGCAGAAATGCTGCGCACACCAAACTTTGGCCGCAAATCGTTGAACGAGATCAAGGAAGTGTTGTCAGGCATGGGTCTGCACCTTGGCATGGACGTTGAGGACTGGCCGCCGGACAACATCGAAGATCTGGCCAAGAAGTTCGAAGACAACTTCTGAAGCATTCGGGCGGGGTGAAAACCTCGCCCAAATACACGACTGGGCACGTTGCCCCAAGGAGAGTTGACGCTACGCACGTCAACCAGACAAAGCAAAACCGCCCGTAGAGGGCATATCTATTGGAGAACTAAAATGCGTCACGCACGTGGATACCGCCGTCTTAACCGCACACATGAGCACCGTAAGGCGCTCTGGGCCAACATGGCCGGCTCGCTGATCGAGCATGAGCAAATCAAGACAACTTTGCCAAAAGCAAAAGAACTGCGCCCAATCATTGAAAAAATGATCACGCTTGCCAAACGTGGCGATCTGCACGCCCGTCGTCAGGCTCGCGCACGGCTTAAAGAAGACCAGTATGTCACAAAATTGTTCGACATCCTTGGGCCACGCTACAAAGACCGTCAAGGTGGCTATGTTCGTGTTCTGAAAGCGGGCTTCCGCTATGGTGACATGGCGCCAATGGCAATCATCGAATTTGTGGACCGCGACCGCGACGCTAAAGGCGCCGCTGATAAGGCCCGTGTTGCAGCTGAAGAAGCCGCAGAATAAGATTTCTCACATTGTTGAGACGGAAAGCCCTGCCATCTGGCGGGGCTTTTTGTTTTTGATGTTCTGTATGAGTTTTTTTGGCCAAGAAAGATAGAGTGGTTGCATGAGTGCTTCCGCCTGCGCATATCTCAATTATGAAATATGTTTTGCTCACGCTTGCCTTGTTGGCAACTGCCCTAAATGCTCAGCAAGTGCCGAATTCTGCGGCGCAAGTACAGTTGAGCTTTGTTCCTGTTGTCAGGCAAGCCGCTCCGGCTGTGGTTAACATTTACGCGAAGGTTGTTCGGCAAGTGGAGCGGATGCCGCTTCAGTCCGATCCTTTTTTTGAGCGATTTTTCCGTGATCCCTCTACAGACCGGAAGCCGCGTGTTCAGAACTCTCTAGGGTCTGGGGTGATCTTGTCTGAGGATGGGATTGTTGTGAGTAACTATCATGTTGTGGGCATGGCGACGGATATTCGTGTGGTGCTCAACGACCGTCGCGAATTTACGGCCCGCGTGTTGTTGGGGGATGAGGAGAGCGATCTGGCGATTCTCAAGATCGATGCGCCGGATCAGCTGCCGTTTTTAGCGCTGCGTGCGAGCGAAAGCGTTGAGGTTGGGGAGTTGGCCCTCGCGATAGGGAACCCGTTCGGCGTGGGGCAGACTGTGAGCAGTGGGATTGTGTCGGGGTTGGCGCGATCTGGCGGATCTGCTGGGAGTGGTCGCGGCTATTTTATTCAAACAGATGCCCCGATCAACCCAGGGAATTCGGGCGGTGCTTTGGTTGACATGGCTGGGCAATTAATTGGCGTGAATACTTCGATTTTGACCCGTTCGGGGGGCTCGAATGGGATCGGGTTTGCGATCCCCGCTGATCTTGTTGCGGCGTTTGTTTCTCAGGCTCAGGAGGGGCGGCATGTGTTCGGTCGTCCTTGGGCGGGGATCAGCGGGCAGCCGCTTGATTCTGAAATGGCAGCAACATTGGGGTTTGATCGTTCGGGGGGGATCATTGTTTCTGGTTTGCATCCCAGCAGTCCGTTTGCGCGCGCTGGGTTGGGCGTTGGTGATGTGATCCAGCGGGTCGGCGGTCAGAGCGTAAATACCCCATCTGAAATGATCTACCGCATGAGCGTCGCAGGCATCGACGCAACCGTTGAGGTTGTTTTCAGTCGTGATGGGGAGGAGCGCAGCGTGCAGGTGGCGCAGATGGCAGCCCCAGAGGTTCCAGCACGCGATGAAGTGACATTGCCCAAAGGTGCCCTTTTTCCAGAACTGACGGTTTCACGGATCAACCCCGCAGTTTTGGCAGAGCTTAATTTGCCTCTGGGAGTGGAGGGTGTTGTGGTGGTTCATACTGGGCCATATGCTCAGAGGGCTGGATTGCGCAGAGGCGATGTCATTTTGTCTTTGAATGGCACGGATGTCGTGGACCCCGATGATGTTGTTGAGGCATTGTCACGGGGGGGGCGCAGCGTTCGGTTGGGGATACAACGCGGTGCGCGGCGCCTTGAAATTCGGTTTAGGGGGTAGGCCATGTCGGACCTGTTCGGCGGCGCGCAGACTGCGCCCATTGGCCATCGCCCATTGGCGGACCGCCTGCGCCCCAAGACGTTAAAAGAAGTGATTGGCCAGCCGCAAGTTTTGGGGGCTGATGCACCGCTGACTGTGATGTTGGAAGCGGGCACATTGGGATCGTTGATATTCTGGGGGCCGCCAGGGGTTGGAAAAACGACCATTGCGCGGCTACTTGCGGATGAGACTGATCTGCATTTTGTCCAGATCAGTGCGATTTTCAGCGGCGTGCCGGACCTGCGTAAAGTGTTTGAAGCGGCCAAGATCAGGCGGCAAAACGGGCAGGGGACTTTGTTGTTCGTTGATGAAATCCACCGCTTTAACAAGGCCCAACAAGATGGGTTTTTACCCCATATGGAGGATGGCACGATCTTGCTAGTGGGTGCCACGACCGAAAACCCCAGTTTTGAACTGAACCGCGCTGTTCTAAGCCGTGCGCAAGTAATGGTGCTGGAACGTCTGGATGGTGAGGATCTGGAAAATCTGGCTGTGCGGGCAGAAAAAGAGCTGGGCGTGGCCTTACCGTTGCTGCCAGAGGCGCGACAGGCTTTGTTGGATATGGCGGACGGTGACGGGCGCGCGTTGCTGAACCTGATCGAACAGATTGCCGCATGGCATGTAGACACGCCGTTGGACGTGGCCATGTTGGGTAAACGGCTGGCGAAAAGGGCCGCGCAATATGACAAAGGTGGGGACGAGCATTACAATCTCATCTCGGCGCTGCATAAATCGGTGCGCGGCAGTGATCCGGATGCGGCGCTCTATTGGTTTGCGCGTATGTTGGAGGGCGGTGAGGATCCGCGCTATCTGGCCCGCCGTTTCGTGCGCATGGCGGTGGAGGACATCGGTCTGGCCGATCCACAAGCCCAAGCCGTTTGCCTGCAATCATGGGACACTTATGAACGTTTGGGATCGCCAGAGGGAGAATTGGCGTTGTCGCAGGCTGTGATCTATTTGGCCTTGGCCCCAAAGAGCAATGGAAATTATGTGGGCTATAAGGCGGCCCGCCGCGCGGCCAAGGCAACGGGATCAGCGCCACCGCCCAAACACATCCTCAATGCGCCAACAGCGCTGATGAAGGACCAAGGCTATGGCGAGGGCTACGCCTATGATCACGATGCCGAGGACGGTTTTTCTGGGCAGAACTATTTCCCCGATGGCATGGAGCGGCCAGCGCTCTACCAACCTGTTGAACGTGGCTTTGAGAGGGATCTGAAGAAGCGTCACGAATACTTTGCCAAACTTCGAAAACAACGCCAAAGCTGACAGAGAGTTGACTCTGCCCCGCGCGCGCGCGATGGGGAACGGATGATTTCAACTGTCTTCATAGTCGCTCTGGGCGGTGCCATTGGCGCTGCATGCCGTTTTCTTGTTGGCGTGTTCGTTTTGCGCGTGATTGGCGTGGCGGATTTTCCCTTGGGTGTGATCGCCGTGAATATCATCGGGTCATTTTTGATGGGCGCCTTTGTCGTGGCGGCTGCACAGCGGGGGCTTACGCATCTTAGCCCCTTTATTATGACGGGCATATTGGGTGGCTTTACCACGTTCTCGGCGTTTTCGCTTGAGACGGTGACGCTGATAGAGCGCGGACAGGTTGCAATGGCGGGGGCATATGTCGCCCTGTCAGTTGGCCTTAGCGTTGGAGGGCTGATGTTGGGCCTATGGATCGCAAGAGGAATATTCGCATGAGCCGCGTACAAATGTTGACTGTAGAAGAGGGCGACGGGGACCAACGGTTAGACCGCTGGTTCAAACACCAGTTCCCCCATGTGCCGCAAGGCCGTATTGAAAAAATGTGCCGCAAGGGCGAAATTCGTGTGGATGGCGGCCGCGTCAAAGGCTCAACACGCGTGGAGGTCGGCCAGCAGGTCCGCATCCCGCCGCTGCCCACCGGAGAGGCCCCGCCGCCGCCCAAACGCACAACTGTGACGGATGCAGAGGCGAAGATGATCCGCTCTTGTGTGATCTACCGCGACGATCACGTGATTGCGTTGAATAAACCACCCGGTCTGCCTGTGCAGGGCGGTTCTGGGCAGGGCGACCGTCATGTGGATGCGCTGTCTGAGGCGTTGATGTTTGAGATGGATGAAAAGCCGCGTCTGGTGCACCGGCTTGATAAAGACACCTCGGGTGTTTTGATATTGGCGCGCACCCGCGAAGCGGCCAAGGCGCTGACGGCGAATTTCCGTCATCGTGAAACACGTAAGATCTACTGGGCTGCTGTCGCTGGCGCGCCACACCCGCGCAATGGCACGATCAAATTCGGTCTGGTCAAAGCGGGCGGCCATGGCGCGCGCGGCGAAGGCGAGAAAATGTATGCGGTCCATCCGCGCGATGTGGATGACACTGAAGGGGCCAAGCGGGCCACAACCGATTACTCCTTGCTGGAGCAGGTGGGCACGCGAGCGTCTTGGATGGCGCTCAGCCCTGTGACAGGGCGCACGCACCAATTGCGTGTTCACATGGCCGAAATCGGGCATCCGATCATTGGTGACGGCAAATACGGCGGATCAGGCCAAGAAAACATGGGCGATGGCTGGGGCGCGCAACTGGGGGGCGATATTTCGAAGAAATTGCATCTTCATGCGCGCAGTCTGACAATCCAGCACCCTGCAACGAAGGCGATGCTCAATCTTGTGGCACCGATCCCTGACCATATGCAGCGCACGTGGGATACATTCGCGTGGCACACAAAATTTGCACCAGATGATCCGTTCGGAGAAACTTGGGGATGACGGACAAGCCTTTGCGATTGGTGATTTTCGATGTCGACGGCACGCTGGTAGACAGTCAGGCTGACATTTTGAGTGCGATGGGTATCGCCTTTGAAAACGAAGGTCTCACCCCGCCAGAGCGCGCCCAGACACTGGGCGTTGTTGGGTTGTCGCTGGATGTTTTGATGCCGCTACTCGCGCCCGATGAAGACGCGGCCCGCCATGCGCGTTTGGTGCAAGGCTATAAAGACGCCTATATGACACTGCGCGCGGCGCAAAGCAGCAGTGTGTCTTCGCCTCTTTATCCCGGTGCGCGCGCCGTTCTTGAGATGTTGCACGCCCAGCCTGAGGTGCTGCTGGGCGTCGCAACTGGAAAATCCAAGAGGGGTCTTGATAAGCTCATTGAAGGGCACGGACTGGAAGGCATGTTTGTAACCCAGCAAGTGGCGGATTTTCACCCCTCCAAACCACATCCTTCCATGCTGCATCAGGCGCTCAGCGATACAGGGCTGGAAGCTGCGGACGCTGTGATGATCGGTGATACCAGCTTTGATATGGAGATGGCGCATGCTGCGGGGATCACGGGGATCGGGGTCGGATGGGGCTATCACAAACGCGGACAACTTACGGCCGCGCGGCATTTTATCGAAGATTTTGCCGCCCTGCCGCCCTTGCTAAATACGATCTGGAAGGCCTGAAGAATGAGTGATTGGAAAGCCAAACGTTTCTGGAAATCTACCAGTGTCGTTGAGGTCGACGGGGGCTTTTCGGTTGAGCTGGACGGCCGCAGGGTCAAAACCCCAGCCAAACGCCCCCTGTATGTACCAAGCCGCGAAATGGCTGTGGCCATCGCAGCTGAATGGGACGCTCAGGAGGATGCGATCAACCCGCAGACAATGCCTGTAACCAAAACGGCCAATGCCGCGATCGACAAAGTCACGGTGCAACATGCCGAAGTGGCAGATATGTTGGCGGCATATGGCGACAGCGATTTGCTCTGCTACCGCGCGGATACGCCAGAGGAACTGGT
>JBDVSG010000036.1:0-6092 GCA_039967155.1 Sulfitobacter sp.
CCTATATGCTCGAGGAACGTCCCGGGGCCTATCTGTTCCTTGGCGCAGGCGATGGCGCGGGGCTACATCACCCGAAATTCAACTTCAACGATGAGCTCGCCCCCGTCGGGGCATCGTTTTTTGTGCGCATGGTTGAAACCGCGCAACCCGTGGCAGGTAAATAATGGCGTTAGAAGACGCAAAAACCCAAGTAGATCAGGCTTTTACCCGTGTTGATCTTAAGGGGCCCAGTTTTGAGAACGCCTTTGGTGGGGCGACGTCCTTTTTGCGGCGCAAATATACCAAGGACCTGACCGGCGTGGATATCGCTGTGACAGGCGTGCCGTTTGATCAGGCGGTTACGAACCGCACGGGAACGCGGCTTGGACCGCGCGCGATCCGCGAAGCCAGCGCGCTGCAGCCCTATGACCCGCCGTATGGGTGGGATTTTGATGTCTTGTCGGAATGCGCCATCGCAGATTATGGCGATCTGGCCTTTGACTATGCACAAGTGTCGGAATTTCCAGCCGCCTTGACCCGCCACATCAAAGGTATCTTGGATGCAGGTGCTGCCAGTGTTGCTTTGGGCGGGGACCATTACATCAGCTTCCCGATCTTGCGCGCCTATGCCGAAAAATACGGCCCCATGAGCTTGCTGCATTTTGACGCCCATTCAGACACTTGGGCGGATGATGATATGCAACGGATCGATCACGGTACGATGTTCTATAAGGCGATTAAATTAGGTTATGTGGATCCTGCGACCTCTGTTCAGGTGGGCATTCGCACGTTTAACGAGGACACGCTGGGGGTCACGACCATCGACGCGCGCGAAGTGCACGAACGGGGCGCGGCCGCAGCCGTTGAGAAAATCAAAAGGGTCATTGGCGACAACCCGACATACCTGACCTTTGACATCGATGCGCTGGACCCAGCCTTTGCGCCAGGCACTGGCACACCGGTTTGGGGGGGATTGGCCAGCTGGCAGGCCGCCGCTATGCTGCGTGATTTAGCTGGGATTAACATCAAAGGCGGCGATATCGTTGAAGTATCGCCGCCCTTTGACACAACAGGGGCCACAGCCATTGCCGGCGCACATGTGGCCACAGAAATATGCTGCCTTTTGGGTGCAAGGATACGAAAACATGACGACTAAAAACCAACCGATAGGCGGAAACGAACTGGCGCGATTTTCGGGTCCGGGTACTTTTATGCGCCTGCCAGCTGTAAATGATCTGAAAGGGCTTGATGTGGCCTTTTTGGGGATCCCGATGGACATCGGCACTTCGTGGCGTTCTGGGACACGATTTGGCCCAAAACAGATCCGCGCCGAAAGCGCGATGCTGCGGCCCTATAACCTTGCCACGGGGGCTGCGCCTTTTGACAGTTTGCAGGTGGCAGATATTGGCGATCTGGCGATCAATACGTTCTCTCTAAGTGAAAGTTTGAAAATTATTAAAGAGAGTTACGACCAAATCTTAATGTATGACGCGATGCCGATTGCCATGGGGGGCGATCATTCGATCACCCTACCGATCCTGCGCGCGATGGCGAAACGTCATGGCCCAGTTGCGCTGGTTCATGTGGATGCCCATGCTGACGTCAACGATGAGATGTTCGGTGAAAAAGAGACCCACGGCACGGTTTTCCGCCGCGCCTACGAGGAAGGGCTGATCCGCCCAGAGAAAACCTATCAGATCGGTATTCGCGGCACGGGCTATGCCTCTAGCGATTTCAGCGAAGCATCGGGCTGGGGGTTTCAGCAATGGCCCGCAGAAGAGCTGTGGAACCGCAGTCTGAGCCAGCTGTCGGGGGAAATTCGCCGTGATATCGGCGATACGCCCACCTATGTGACCTACGATATCGACAGTCTTGATCCGGCCTATGCGCCAGGCACAGGGACACCTGAAATTGGCGGGCTGACCACGCCACAGGCGCTGGAACTGATCCGAGGTTTCAAAGGGTTAAACATCGTAGGCTGCGATCTGGTTGAGGTTTCGCCGCCCTATGACACGTCAGGGAACACCGCGCTGACGGCGGCAAACCTGTTGTATGAGATGATGTGTGTCTTGCCCGGTGTGGCATATCGGTAACCTGCAGCGTTGCCCTGAAAATAGAAAAAAGGCGGTCCACGACATGATTTGGTTTTTATTGCTTATTGCCCTTGTTGGGGGGCTTTTGTTTATTCGGTTTGCCCCAAATGATGCGGCGCGCTGGCATAAACCTGTTGGAGACGCGGATTCAATCGATGGCGAAGGCTGGTCCGCGCGGGTGTTACCTGCGTCGGAGGGGCTGCTGTCGGATTTGAATTTGGGCATGCTGGCCGTGCCGCGCACACAATTGATTGCAGGCAGCGTCACGGACGGTCGGTTGACCTATGTCACGCGGTCCAAAGTGATTGGCTTCCCCGATTTCACCACAATCGAACAGGATGGTGATCAGATCAAACTATATGGCCGACTGCGGTTTGGGCGTTCAGATCTTGGGGTGAATGGCAAGCGTCTGGACGGGCTGTTGGAGCGGGTGAAAGCGAAGCGGGCTGCTGATTAGGTTGTTTTGCGATACAATGCAGCCCTCGCGGGTTTCGCGCCACATGGGCACGTTCAACGACATCTGACATTGCGCGGTAAACATGCGCCCGTCGACCTGCAGGCAGATGCTTTCGCCCAGCTCTATTCGCGCGCCTGAAGTATCGGTGCAATAGCAATCGATTGTGCGCCCCTGTGGGGTTGTCACATCGGCTGTGGCTGCCAGTGGAAGCAGCGCAAGGACCGTGGCTAAGTGCTTCATGTGGTCAGCATATCACATCGCAGCCCTTGACCAAAGGGCTTTGATGCGCCACTTCCCGTGACTATGATACCAATGGACCGCCTTGCACAGATCACCGCCCGTTTCGAATATCTCGAGGCGGCCATGTCCTCTGCGGGGGGCGATATCAGTAAACTGGCCAAAGAATATAGTGACCTGCGCCCCGTGGTCGAGGAAATCGCGGCCTACCGTGTGTTGCTGGAAAATTTGGACGGCGCGCGCGAAATGTTGGAAGACGCCGATATGGCGGCCCTTGCGCGTGAAGAAATTAACGATATCGAAGCCGCACTTCCTGCGGCAGAAGCGTCCTTGCAATTGGCGCTGTTGCCCAAAGACGAGGCCGACGCGCGTCCAGCGATGCTGGAAATTCGCCCGGGCACTGGGGGGGATGAGGCGGCGCTTTTTGCCGCAGATCTGCTGCGCATGTATCACCGCTATGCCGATGCGCGCGGTTGGAAGCTAGACATCATCGAAGAGCAAGCGACCGAACTGGGAGGGATCAAAGAAGTGGTCGCCCATATCACCGGTGAAAATGTATTTGCCCGCCTGAAATATGAGAGCGGCGTGCACCGCGTGCAGCGCGTGCCCAGCACCGAAAGCCAAGGCCGCGTGCATACTTCGGCAGCAACCGTCGCTGTGTTGCCCGAGGCCGAAGACGTCGACATCCAGATCGCGCCCAATGACATCCGCATTGATACTTACCGCAGCTCTGGCGCGGGGGGGCAGCACGTAAACACCACCGATTCCGCGGTGCGAATTACGCATATCCCTTCTGGCATTGTTGTGACCAGCTCTGAGAAATCCCAACACCGCAACCGCGAAATCGCGATGCAGGTGCTTAAGACGCGGCTCTATGATGCGGAACGTCAGCGCATTGATGGCGAACGTTCGGAAAGCCGCGCGTCTCAGGTTGGTAGCGGCGACCGGTCTGAACGGATCAGAACCTATAATTTCCCCCAAGGGCGGATGACGGATCACCGCATCAACCTCACGCTTTATAAGCTGGATGCCGTGATGCAGGGCGATATTGACGAAATCGTTGATGCGCTGACAGCAGATGCCCAAGCACAAATGCTGGCGGAGATGGGGCAATGAGTACCGCGGCGGTTGCGATGGCAGCCGCCACATCCAAGCTGAGAGCCGCTGGCGTGCCAGATCCTGCGCGTGATGCGCGGCTGTTGCTGGCCCATGCGGCCTCGGTGGATGCGGCGCGTGTGACGTTGATCGCGCCGGAACCAATTTCAAATGAGATCGCAGAGCGGTACGAACAGCTGATCGCGCTGCGCGCCGTTCGCGTGCCCGTGTCGCATCTAATTGGCGAGCGCGCCTTTTATGGGCGTAACTTCAAGGTCAGCCGAGATGTTCTAGACCCGCGCCCAGAAACCGAGAGCCTGATTGAGGCTGCCTTGTTTGAGCCCTTCGACCGCGTTTTGGATCTGGGCACCGGATCCGGTTGTATTCTTGTCAGCTTGCTTGCTGAAAATACGCGGGCCAAAGGCATGGGGGTGGATCTGTCCGAGGCTGCCTGCCTACAGGCCAGCGCGAATGCCGTGCTGCACGGGGTGGCTGACCGCGCCGACGTGCGCCAATCTGATTGGTTTTCTGCGGTTGAAGGGCGTTTTGATCTGATTGTCAGCAATCCTCCGTATTTGGCCCAAGACGAAATGCGCGATATTTCGCCCGAATTGGCACTGCATGAACCAGCCATGGCGTTGACGGATGGGGCCGACGGGCTGAGCATTTACCGATTGATCGCCGAGACCGCACAAGGTTCTCTGAGCGCTGACGGCCGCGTATTGGCCGAGATCGGTTGGCAGCAAGGGCCTGACGTTCGTGCGATTTTTGAACAGGCGGGCTGGGCTGATGTGGTGATTCTGCCTGATTTGGACGGCAGGGACCGCGTAATATCGGCACAAAACCCAGCATAACCTAATAAAGCATCCATTTTGACAGTATTGCCTCTTGCCCAACAGGCGCACGCAAGGGTATAAAAACCGCGTTGCAGCGGCGAACCTACTTGCAGTCCCGCGCGGCGTTATGCCCAACATCATCATCCTGAGCCTTTGACGCCTTTAGGACGCCAGAGACAGACACGATTAACAGCACCAAAAGGCTGACCCTTTCTATGAAACCTCAAAGATCGCGTTCACGTAATAACAAAAACCGTAACCGTGGCGGTGGTAATCAGGGCGGTAATGTCGTCAACCGCGTGTTCGATAGCTCGGGTCCTGAGGGCAAAGTACGTGGCACGCCTAGTCAGGTCATTGAAAAATACAATCAGTTGGCGCGCGATGCGCAATTGAGCAACGACCGCGTTGCGATGGAAAATTTTCAACAACACGCAGAGCATTACCTTCGATTGCTGTCTGAAGCTCAGAAAGAACAAGAAGCCAAACGCGAAGAGCAAGAGCGCCAAAATCGCGAGCGGCAAGCCGAGCGCGACCGTGAACGCGCCGAGCGTCAGGAGCGCGAAGCACAACAGCCCCAGCAACAACCACAGACCAATGACCCGTCAGAGCAGCCGCAACCGGCAGCAGAGGACGAAGCCAGCACGTTGGTTGAAACGCCAGAATCTAAACCCAAGACCCGCCGTGCACCCCGCCGCAAGCCCAAGCCGAAAGAGCCTGAGGCCAAGCAGGAAGCCCCTAAGGACAGTGGCGGGGATCAGCCAGAAGCGGCAGAGTGATTTGAGAGGCCTCGTTTTTAAGCGGGGCCTTTTTTTGTTGGAGTGTTGGAAGGGGCCAGCCCCCTTGGCCCTTTGGGCCAATTCCCCCGGAGTATTTTGGCCAAGAAAGATAGGCCGATTACACGGGTCTTAGGTTTTGGCGATTTCACGTGCGAGGGCGCAGAAGCCTTCGAGGGGGATTTGTTCTGCGCGGTCGGTCGGCTTTAGGCCTGCAGCGATGAGGCGGTCTTCGATATCGGGTGCTGTGCCTTTGAGGGCGGCACGTAGCATTTTGCGGCGCTGGTTAAAGGCGGCGGCGACGGTACGCGAGAGTATTGCCGCGTCAGCAGGGAAGCGGGGCTCTGGCAGCGCGGTGAGGTGGACCACGGCGCTGGATATTTTTGGCGGCGGGGTGAAGGCTTCTGGCGGAAGGCCCAGCACGATCTTTGCATCGGCGCGCCATTGGGCCAGCAGGGCGAGGCGGCCGTATGCTTTTGAGCCGGGTTTTGCCACGATGCGTTCGGCGACTTCTCGTTGGAACATCAAGGTGAGGCTTTGCCAAAAGGGGGGCCATTCAGGCGGGGTGAGCCAGCGCACAAGTAGTTCGGTACCGATGTTGTAGGGAAGGTTAGCAGCCACG
>JBDVSG010000037.1:0-3949 GCA_039967155.1 Sulfitobacter sp.
GTGTCTTCCATGTCTGTTGTGGATATGGCGCCAGCGGAAGGTGCTGCTGCTTTGGGTCAGGGCGCTGTTGATATGGCCTGTGGCTGGGGTGGTGCACTGCGCCGCATGAAAGAGGCAGGTAACGTTCTGCTGACCGGCGCAGAAAAAGAAGAGCTGGGCATTCTGGTGTTTGACGTGACTTCCGCACCTGCGTCTTACGTATCTGAGCAGGGCGAAGATCTGGCGAAATTCCTCAAAGTGACGGCAGATGCCAACGCGATGTGGAACGCTGGCGGGGACGGCGCTGCTAAAATGCTGCCCGTAATCGCAAAAGACGCGGGCATGGACGAACAAGCGACCGTGGAAACATTGGCCGGCTTTACCTTCCCATCCGTAGATGAGCAGCTGGGCGAGAAATGGCTGGGCGGCGGTAGCCAGACCTTCATGGGTGGCGTTGCTGACGTGTTCCTTGAAAGCGGCTCCATCGATAAGACGTTGGAAAGCTACTCTGGCACAGTGAACACTGGGCCACTGACAGCTGCAAAAGGCATGTAATCCAACAGGGTTACTGAGGGCTCGGCGAAGGTAACTTTGCCGAGCCTTGTTTTTGAAACGGCGCAGACAACTACGCCCAATGGGCCGCATCGCGTGGCCAGAAAGCAGGGACATGTCCGGACTTTCCATTGATAAGCTGTCGATGCGATTTGATCTGCCTAATGGCGGATCTGTGCAGGCGCTCAAAGATGTTTCACTGGATCTGAAAGCGGGCGAATTGCTCAGCGTTCTTGGCCCGTCTGGATGTGGCAAAACGACATTGCTGAACATCGTTGCCGGTTTTTTGGCGCCGACTGCGGGCGTGATGACTTTGAATGGCAATGAAATCAAAGGCCCCGATGCAGAACGCGGCATGGTGTTTCAGCAAGGCGCATTGTTCGAATGGATGAGTGTACGTGAAAACGTTGGCTTTGGCCCCTCGATGAAGGGCATGCCAAAGGGTGAGAAGGCTAAGATCGTGAACCACCTTCTGGATGTGGTGGGCCTGCAAGATTTTAAAGAAAAGGCGGTTTATGAACTGTCTGGCGGGATGCAGCAGCGTGTGGCCTTGGCCCGTTGTTTGGCAAATGATCCTGATGTGATTTTGATGGATGAACCTCTGGGCGCGCTGGATGCGTTGACGCGCGAAAAGATGCAGTCCTTGGTCCTGAAATTATGGAAAGAAACGGGCAAGACGATCATCTTGATCACCCATTCGGTCGAAGAGGCGCTGCTGCTGGGCGAGCGGCTGATCGTCATGGCACCGCGCCCTGGCCGTATCCACAAAGAGTACCGTCTGCCCTTTGCCGAGCTGGGCGTGAATTCGGATCTGCGCGAAGTAAAGTTGCACCCTGAATTTGGCCCCAAGCGCGAAGAGATTTTGAATATGATTTGGGACATGGAAGAAGAAATTATGGGCACCGCGGAGGCAGACGCATGACTGGTTTGATCGTCTTATTCGTCTACGTCGGCATCTTTGTGGCATCGATGGTTTTGTTCACCCGTATCGGGGCGGGCATTCGGGATTATACCTCACTGAAAACCGTGACATTTGGCGACGAAAGTGCTGTGCGGCCGAACCGTGCGGCGGGTGTTATTTCTATTCTGACGCTGTTTTTGCTTTGGGGCATGTTCACGGGCTCGGCCTTGATCCCTAAATTTTTGCACGCACCGGCGCCTTTCGCGGGGCTCACGTCGTTTGAATACACGGTGGAGGCAAACGGCAAAGCCGATACCGCAACTGTGACCGTGCTGGTCCATGAACGCGAGGAAACCCCAGAAGTGCCTAGCATAGATGCAGGCGACGGCATGGCCAAAAACGATAGCATCACCGTTGCTCAATACCGCAACAAGCTGGTCCAGTTCGACAAAAACGACGACGTGAAGAAAAGCGACGGCGCCAAGATTGTGGCGATCAACGGTCAGCCCGTGCAGCCCGGAGATCGGGTTGAGTTCGATGGCGGTTCGGTCACAATTTCCGACAAGGGTACGCCGAATTTCGTGCCTGACAATGGCCTGCAGATGGAGCCGCTTTATCTGCCGTCCCCCGAGGCGGTGATCGCGCGGACGGGCAAAGTGTTGCAAGAGGGCTTCCGCGGGACATCCCTGTTTGGGCATCTTGGCTGGTCGTTGTTCCGTGTTGTGGCTGGGTTCTTGTGCGGTGCGATCGTTGGCATTCCGTTGGGCTATGCCATGGGGCTGAGCAACTGGTTCCGTGGCTGGTTTGATCCGATCGTGGAATTCATGCGCCCCGTGCCGCCACTGGCATTGATCCCGCTGGTGATCATCTGGGCAGGGATCGGCGAAGTCGGCAAGATTATTCTGCTGTTCCTCGCAGCGCTTTGGATTATGGCGATTGCGGCGCGTTCTGGCGTGTCGGGGGTGAAAATCTCCAAGGTTCATGCGGCCTATTCACTAGGGGCCAGCAAGTGGCAGATCATGCGCTATGTGATTGTGCCCAACTCCCTGCCTGAGATCTTCACAGGCGCACGCGTGGCGATGGGGGTGTGCTGGGGCACGGTTGTTGCGGCCGAACTGGTCGCGGCTGAGAAAGGCGCGGGCATGATGATCATGGTCGCCTCCAAATTCCAGAACACGGACATCGTGATCCTAGGGATTGTCCTGATTGGGGTGATTGGGTTTGGCATTGATATGCTGATGCGTGCGGTTGAACGGGCCTTGGTCCCTTGGAAGGGCAAAGGTTGATCGCGTATTTTTCGCGCTGATCGCAAGAAAAAGGCCGAAGCATCCGCTTCGGCCTTTTTCATTTTCAGAGATTTTGTACCCGCTCAGCGTTTGGGCCGCGCGTTCCCGCCGCGTTGGCTGACAGGTTTGCCGCCCTTCTTGGGCTTGGCGCCCCCTGGAGGGGTGAAGCGTTTGGACGCATCCGTCGCTCGGTTGTAGCCGCCTTCAGGCTTTGCATCACGTTTGGGCGCGGCGCCGTCTTTGGACGGCTTTTTCCAGACAGCTTTTGCGCCTGATTTTGCGGCAGGTTTGCTGCGTTCGGCGCTTGCGGGTTTGTCTTTCCACGCGGGCTTGGACTTTGGCTTTTCACCGGATTTCATCGGTGTGCGTTCGGTCTTATGTGACTTTGGCGGACGGGTCGCATCGCGTTTGGATTTGGCAGGCGCGCCTTGTGGCTTGCTGTCATTCTTGCGCGGTTTGTACTCAGCGGCAGGTGCATCGTCCCGCGGCGCGCGCGGTTTGCGTGGCGGCTTGGGCGCATCAGGATCAAAGGACGACTTGCCGCGGTGTGGCGGTTTGCTGTCTTTGTTGAAGCGCGCTTTGCCGCTGCCTTTGTTTTCAGGGCGTGGGGTGCGCGGGCCAAAATCGGGCACGCCATCCAAACGGGTCAGGCTGACGCCGTCCTCGGCCTTCATATCTGGGCCAAGCGCGCTGATCAGTTTGTTAACTGCGCCTTCTGCGACTTCGATATAGGAATGGCGCGGCTGGACGCGGATGGCACCGATGTCATCACGGGTCATATCGCCAACGCGGCAGATCATGGGCAGGATTGTGCGTGGTTCTGCCCCGTCATTGCGGCCTGTAGAAACGGTGAACCATACTGATTTCCCGAATTCCATACGCGGCGCGCGTTCCTTTCCGTCACCGGGGCTGGACAGCTCCTCTGGTGCTGATCCGCGGGCGCGGTGCAGGTTTACAAAGGCTGTGGCCAGTTGCTCGGGCGTATAGCGCTCAACCAATGTGCCGACGAACTCAACCGCATCTTCTGGCGCAGGGGTCGTCCATGCGTCGTCGTTTAGCAGCCGTTCCTGATCGGCGGCGTTTACTTCTGCAGCAGAGGGGGGCAGGGCCCATTCAGCGTCCAGTTTCGCCCAGCCCATCAGGCGCGTCGCCTTGGAGCGCATCTTGGGCGGGACGATCAGCGCAGAGACGCCCTTGCGCCCCGCGCGGCCCGTACGTCCCGACCGGTGCA
>JBDVSG010000038.1:0-10088 GCA_039967155.1 Sulfitobacter sp.
GTGTCGCGCCGCGCGCAGGGCTCACGTTGCACCCCAGCGACAATCGGGTTGAGATCGACCGCTCGCGCCATGCTTTAGAGATGGCCGCGCAAGGGCGCCATGTTGTGGTGGTCTCCTCGGGTGATCCGGGCGTGTTCGCCATGGCTGCCGCCGTGTTCGAGGCCGTAGAGGCGGGCCCACTGGAATGGCGCAACCTGAACATTGAGGTCCTTCCCGGCATCACAGCAATGCTGGCGGCTGCGGCCCGCGTTGGGGCGCCTTTGGGGCATGATTTCTGCACGATCAATCTCAGCGATAACCTAAAGCCATGGTCGCTGATTGAAAAACGCCTGCGCCTTGCCGCCGAGGCTGATTTTGCCATGGCCTTCTACAACCCGCGTTCCAAATCGCGCCCAGAAGGCTTCACGCGGGTGTTGGAATTACTGAACGAGGCCTGCGGTGACGCGCGCCCCATTATTTTTGCCCGCGCAGTCTCAACCCCAGATGAAGCGATCCGTATCGTGCCACTGCCCGGTGCCCGCCCCGAGATGGCAGATATGCGTACCATGGTCTTGGTGGGCACCTCTGCCACGCGGATCATCCAGCGCGATGGCGCCCCCTTTGTCTATACGCCGCGTTCGGTGCCTGAATGACCCAGCCACGCCATGACCTCTTGGGCGGAATGCGCCTGTTTGCGGTCGGGCAGCGCAGGCCTGTCGATCATGATGACGGGCAGAGACAAGGCGCGGGCGGCTTGGATTTTTGCAAAAGCCCCTGTGCCGCCAGCGTTCTTGGATACAACAAGGTCGATCCGGTGCTCGCGCATCAAGGCAAGGTCACTGTCAAAGCTGAAGGGCCCCCGATCCTGAACGATCAAGGTGTTGGCAAAGGGCAGCGGCGCGTCCGGCATATCTATCAGACGCAGCAGGTAGAAATGCTGCGGGTTGGGGGCGAATTCGGCCAGATGCATGCGGCCCACAGCCAGCATCACCCGCGCGGCGGGGCGGTCCAGCGCTGCAACAGCGCCCGCGATATCGGGGGTTTGGGTCCAATTGTCCTGCGCTTGGGCAGCCCAGGGCGCGCGGCTCAGCGCGATCAGGGGCACGCGGGCTTGGGCGCAGGCGGCAACGGCATGGGTGCTCATCTGGGCGGCAAAAGGGTGCGTGGCATCGACCACATGGGTGATTTTATGCTGGTGCAGATAGTCGACCAGCCCTTGGATGCCGCCAAAACCGCCCACACGTTGGGGCAGGGGCTGGCGCAGGGGGCGTTTCACACGGCCCGCAAAGGAAACAGTGGCTGTGAGGCCAGCAGCGCTCAGGGTTGTGCACAGGGCGGTGGCCTCGGTTGTGCCGCCCAATACCAGAAGGTTTTGTGTCATGTCTGAGGCTCCGTGGTTGACCATAATCGGGCTGGGTGAAGATGCGCCAGAAGGCCTGCCAAGCGCAAGCCTTGCTGCGCTGCAAGCTGCAGAAATCATCATGGGACCGCCCCGCCATCTGGCGCTGTTACCAGAGGTGTCGGCGCAGGTGATTGCGTGGCCTGTGCCCTTTGCCAAGGGCGTGGAGCAGTTGATTTCCATGCGCGGACGGCGCGTCGTCGCGTTGGCCTCGGGCGATCCGTTTTGGTTTGGTGCAGGCACCAGCATTTCGCGCGATTTGGCGCGGGGCGAATGGACAGCTTTGCCCAGTCCGTCAACCTTTTCGCTGGTGGCTGCGCAGATGGGCTGGCCGTTGGAGAAATCGGGGTGTTTTGGCCTGCACGCCGCGCCCCTAAGCCGCCTGCGCCCCGTGTTAGCGAAGGGCGCGCGGATGATCGTTTTGCTGCGCGATGGCGCGGCGGTTCAGGCCTTGGGCGCATATCTGGTTGAGGCGGGCTTTGACACGTCTTGCCTTCATGTCTTTGAGGCCATCGGCGGCCCGCGTGCCCAGATCACGGCCACCACAGCAGCTGACGTGCTGCAGGCCGAATTCACCCATCCGGTTTGCGTGGCTCTTGAGGTTGCGGGCACCGGTGCCGCGCTGCCGTTGGCCACGGGTCGGCCTGATGATTGGTTTGATAGCGATGGGCAGATCACCAAACGCCCCATTCGCGCGCTGACGCTGTCGGCCTTGGCACCGCGCCCGTTTGAGCATCTGTGGGACATTGGCGGGGGATCAGGATCTATCGGGATCGAATGGTTGCTGTCGCATCCCAGCCTGCGCGCCACAACGGTTGAGCCGCGCGCAGAACGCGCCGCGCGGATCCAGCAGAACGCGGCCAACTTGGGCGTCGACCGCTTGGAGGTCGTCCATGGCGGCGCACCCGAGGTTTTGGCGGATTTGGCGCGCCCTGACGTGGTGTTCATCGGGGGCGGTTTATCGGCTGAGATGATTGACTGGTTGGCTGCCAATCTGGCGGCGGGGACACGGATCGTCGCTAATGCCGTCACACTGGAAAGCGAGGCCATGCTGACACATGCTCAATCCCGTTTTGGTGGCGATTTGATGCGGGTTGAGCTGGCCCATGCAGCCCCTCTGGGGGGGCGAACGGGATGGAAATCGCGCTATCCCGTGGTGCAATGGAGCGTGACCCTGTGATTGCCGCAGGATTTGGATTTCGCGCGGCTGCAGGGCGCGACAGCTTGCGCGCGGCTTTGGAGTTGGCGTGCGGTGGGCTTGTGCCCACTGTGCTGGCCACGGCTGAGGGAAAGCAAGACAATCAAGGCTTGCGCGATTTGGCCACGCAGATGCATCTGCAGATCCGCGCCGTGCCTGAGGGCGTGATGAGCCGCCAAAAAACCCACACGACATCCGCAGCTTCCAAAGCCGCCTACGGCACGCCAAGCGTTGCCGAGGCCGCAGCCCTTGCGGCGGCTGGCCCAAATGCGCGGCTGATCACGCCCCGCCAGATTTCACCCGATCGCATGGCCACCTGCGCCATCGCACAAGGAGACGACACATGACCATCCATTTCATCGGCGCGGGCCCGGGGGCCGCTGACCTGCTGACCCTGCGCGGGCGCGACATCATCGCAAACAGCCCTGTCTGCCTTTATGCGGGGTCATTGGTGCCCAAAGAAATCCTGAGCCATTGCCCCAGTGATGCCCATATCGTGAATACGGCGGGTATGGATCTGGATGCGATCCTAGCAGAAATGCAGCTGGCGCATGCGGCGGGCCAAGACGTGGCGCGGCTGCATTCAGGTGATTTGTCGGTTTGGTCTGCGATGGGCGAACAAATGCGCCGCTTGCGCGCATTGGATATTCCCGTTTCGGTAACGCCGGGTGTGCCGTCATTTGCGGCTGCGGCTGCCGCGCTGGGGGCTGAACTGACCCTGCCAGGGCTCGCGCAATCGGTGGTGCTGACGCGCACGCCGGGACGGGCGTCTTCCATGCCAGAGGGCGAAAGCCTGACCAATTTTGCAACCACGGGGGCGACTTTGGCGATCCATTTGTCGATCCAAAACCTTGATCACGTGACCCAAAGCCTGACACCCGCCTATGGTGCAGATTGCCCCGTGGCCATCGTGTTCCGCGCCAGTTGGCCTGATGAACGTATCATCCGTGGCACGCTGGCCGATATCGCAGGGCGTATGGAAGAAGGCATTACACGGACGGCGCTGATCCTTGTGGGGCCTGCACTGGCGGCGGAAGGGTTTGACGAAAGCTGTCTTTACGCCAAGGACTATGACAGGCGCTACAGGCCACAAACGGCTGACAGCCCTTGGGCCAGCTGGAGTGAAGCGGATGAATGATGCGGCAACAATTTCAGGCGGGCTGATGATCTCGGCCCCGTCTTCTGGCACAGGCAAAACGACTGTGATGTTGGGGCTGCTGCGTGCTTTGCGCGAAGACAGCATGCAGGTGCAGCCCTTCAAATCAGGCCCAGACTACATCGACCCTGCTTTTCATTTGGCGGCAGCGGGACGGGCATCGTTTAACATCGACACGTGGGCCATGGGGGGCGATCTGTTGGGCGCCATTGCCGCCCAATCACAAGGGGCCGAGATCTGCATCGGTGAGGGGTCGATGGGCCTTTATGACGGCGTGGCCACGCGCGGCCAAAGCGGATTTGGCACCAGCGCCGAGACGGCGTTGCGGATGGGGTGGCCTGTGGTTTTGGTGGTCGATGTTAGCGGTCAGGCGCAGTCGGCCGCGGCTGCGGCGCTGGGGTTCAAAATGTATAACCCCGATCTACCTTTTGCCGGTGTGATCCTGAACCGCGTGGCATCGCCGCGCCATGAACGTCTGGCCCGTCTGGGCATGGACAAGGCGGGCATCACTGTGTTGGGGGCGTTGCCGCGTCGGGGGGATTTGACCCTGCCAGAGCGGCATTTGGGCCTGATCCAAGCGGTTGAACATCCCGATCTGGAAGACGCGATTGCGGGGTATGCGACGTTTTTGCGTGAAAACGTGGACCTTGCAGCGATCAAAGCCGCGGCGGGTGGGGCTACGGCATTGCCAAGCGGTAAATTGCCTGAGCCGCCCGCCCAGCGGATCGCCTTGGCCCGCGATGCAGCGTTTTCCTTTACTTATCCGCATCTGGTTGAGGGCTGGCGCGCAGCAGGGGCCGAGGTGCTGCCGTTTTCGCCTTTGGCCAATGAGGCCCCTGACGCCAGCGCAGATCTGGTCTGGTTGCCGGGCGGGTATCCTGAACTTCATGCGGGGCGTTTGGCGGCAGCAGAAACCTATCTTGCTGGGCTGCGCAAACACGCTCAAACACGGCCCGTGCACGGCGAATGCGGGGGCTATATGGCGCTGGGGGACGTGTTGATCGACAAGGAAGGCACGCGCCACCAAATGGCGGGGCTGTTGGGGCTTGTGACCAGTTACGAGAAACGGAAATTCCATCTGGGCTACCGCCAAGCCGTTCTAAACGCGCCTTTGGCGCAGCATAAAACGGGCACGCGGTTGCGCGGGCATGAGTTCCATTACTCAACCATTCTGGAGCAGCCGGACGCGCCATTGGCGCAAGTATCTGATGCAGATGGCAATCCAGTTCCAGAAACAGGATCACTGCGCGGCCATGTTTCAGGGACGTTCTTCCATATGATCACAGGAGAAGAAGCATGAGCGGTTTTGTCAGCTTTGTCGGCTCTGGTCCCGGTGATCCCGAGCTGTTGACGCTAAAGGCTGTGGACCGTTTGAAGCGCGCGGATGCGGTTTTGTTTGATGATCTGTCGGCGGGGGCGATCCTTGATTTTATCCCCTCCAGTGCGGACGTGATCGGGGTTGGGAAACGGGCGGGGCGGGCCTCGCCGCGGCAAGACCATGTAAGTCGGTTGTTGGTTGAATACGCCCAAAGCAACCAGCGGGTTGTGCGGCTGAAATCTGGCGACAGTGGCCTGTTTGGGCGGCTGGAAGAAGAGCTGGTCGCACTGCGGGCCGCTGACATCGGCTATGAAATCATCCCGGGTGTGCCTTCGGCCATTGCGGCGGCGGCGGCGGCGGGCATTCCGCTGACACGGCGTATGACCGCGCGGCGCGTGCAGTTTGTCACCGGTCATGATGTCAGTGGTCAATTGCCAGAAAACCTGAACCTGCCGGCCTTAGCCGATCCTGAGGCCTCGACGGTGATTTTTATGGGCAAGCGGACCTTTCCCAAGCTGTATGACATCCTGCACGCCCATGGGTTGCCGGCGGACACGCCTGCTTTGCTGGCCGAAGGGGTCAGCACCGCCGATCAGCGCCTGACGCGCACGACGATTTCAGCGCTGGCATCACAGCTCAGCGCGTCGTTTGCCGATGCGCCAGCGCTTATTTTATATGGGCCATTGGCCGAGGAATGAAGGTTTTAGCCTAGGCGGGAAGTTTGAATTCGCCTAGGTTGAAAAAACGGTGTCGTCTATGGCGACTTAAAAGGGAATCGGGTGAAAATCCCGCGCTGCCCCCGCAACTGTAAGCGGTGAGCTCTTTGGAAAATCCACTGGCCGATGGCTGGGAAGGACCAAAGCGCATTGACCCGCAAGCCAGGAAATCTGCCGTGAACGTGCAGGGCATCTGCCCTGTTTTTATCCAATGCCGCCGGAGGGGCGGCCTTAACAAGGATTTTTCCTATGCATATCGAACCAGGCGTCGTTGACGGCGCGAAAATGATCTTTGCAACAGCGACAGCTGCTGCTGCGGGCGGGTATAGCCTGAAACTGATCGCGGGCGATCTGGCCCATCACAACCCTATTTCCTTTGTTGCACGCACTGTGTTGGCAACGATTGGTGTGTTTATTTTCTTTGAACTGATGCCGCATTTTGCGGCCGGTATTTCCGAAGTGCATTTCATTCTGGGCACAACACTGTTTTTGGTTTTAGGGGCGGCGCCTGCCGCGCTGGGGCTGGCAGGGGGGCTGCTGGTTCAGGGCATGTTCTTTGCGCCGTCTGACATGCCGATGTATTTTGTGAATGTGACCACGTTGCTGGTGCCGCTGTTTGCAGTGGACGCTTTGGCGCGCCGCATGATCCCGCAAACAACGGCCTATGTGGATTTGGCATATTCTGATGTGCTGAAACTCTCTGCTGTTTACCAAGGTGGGGTGATTGCTTGGGTCGCGTTCTGGGCGATTTACGGCCAAGGTGTTGGCGCCGAAAATATGGGTCAGATTGCAGCGTTCGGCGCGGCCTATCTGTCGGTCATCTTAATTGAGCCAATTGCCGATCTGGCGGTACTGGCAGGCGCCAAGGCGCTGCGCGGCAAAGGCGTTCAGGCGATGACAACAAACCGTTTGTATCAAGCGGCATAAACGAAAAATATGAATCCGGGCTTGGAAACAGGTCCGGATTTTTCTATTGGGGGCGGGCTTTCCCAGAATAACAACGAGGTGCACCTGTGATCCAAGACCTTTGGCTGATCGGTATTGGAACAGGCAGTCTGGCCCATGTGACGGGGGAAGGGCTGCAGGCCTTGCGCGATGCTGCGGTTATTTTATTGCCGCAAAAAGGGGCTGGCAAAGATGATTTGGCTCATATCCGCCAAGATATCATCGCCTCCAGTGGCACTGACGCGCAGGTGGTCAGTTTTGACTATCCCGTGCGCGATCCTGATTTGCCCTATCAAAAACGCGTCGAGATCTGGCACGATCAAATTGCCGCACAATGGTGCGCTGCGCTGGAAGGGCTTGATGTCGGTGGTCCCGTTGCGCTGTTGGTTTGGGGGGATCCGTCGCTCTATGACAGTACGCTTCGCATTGCAGGGCGTCTTGCGCCCAAGCCGCAGGTCCGTGTCGTGCCTGGCATCACGGCTGTCCAAGCCTTGACGGGCGCGCATGCGATACCTTTGAACACGGTAAATGGTCCGATCACCATCACGACAGGTCGCAGGTTGCGTGATCATGGCTGGCCCGAGGGCAGCGAAACAGTGGTGGTTATGCTGGACGGCGAATGTAGTTTTCAGCAGCTAGACCCAACAGGCATTCACATCTGGTGGGGCGCGTTTGTGGGCATGCCCGAACAGATATTGCTCAGCGGTGATTTGGCCTCGGCCTCGGAGCAAATTGTCGCCACCCGTCAAAACGCGCGCGAGGCACATGGCTGGATCATGGATATCTATTTGCTGCGCAAACAGGGCTAACCCATTTGCGCGTGTCGCCCTGTTTGCGGTGATCATGGCAAAGCAGTTGGGATCAGCGCCTGTGCGGCATATTTTCTTGGGACTTAAGGACAGCTTTTCTTTCTAGCCCAGTTGGGCTTTGATCTAGGTCAAAGCCCAACTGGGCCAAAAAGGGCAAAAGCCTTTTGGACAAGGAAATGAACGATGTGTGCTGGGGGATTCGAGACATTGATTTGCGCGGCAGTCTCCGGAGCAGGCGCTGTTATTACCCCCGCTCAGGCCCCAGTCACGGGCATGACACCCCCAATGCTGGTGCGTCCTTCGACGGGGGCAGGGGCATGTAAGATGTGCAGGCATCGCAATCAATGATCGCCCCAGAGGCGGTGGAGGAATAATGAACTACCAAGGTTTTTTCGCGGACGCATTGGATGATCTGCGCGATCAAGGCAACTACCGTGTTTTCGCGGATCTGGATCGTCACCGTGGTGATTTTCCACATGCCACAGCCCATGGGCAAAACGCGGCTGAAGTCACGATCTGGTGCTCGAATGATTATCTGGGCATGGGCCAAAACCCCAAGGTTCTGACCGCGATGCATGAGGCGTTGGACAAATGCGGCGCGGGTGCAGGGGGGACGCGCAATATCTCGGGCACCACGCATAACCATGTTCTGCTGGAGGCCGAATTGGCCGATCTGCACGGCAAGCAAACCGCGCTATTATTTACCTCTGGTTATGTTTCCAACTGGGCAGCCCTTGGCACGTTGGCGGGCCGCATCCCAGATTGCGTTGTTCTGTCTGATGCGTTGAACCATGCCTCGATGATTGAGGGCATCCGCCATTCGGGTGCAGACCGGAAGATTTGGAAACATAATGATCTGGTTGATCTAGAGGAAAAACTGGCAAGCCTGCCGCATGATCGCCCCAAGCTGATCGCATTCGAGAGCGTCTATTCCATGGATGGCGACATCGCCCCCCTCAAAGAGATCTGCGATCTGGCCGATAAATACAACGCCATGACCTATCTGGACGAAGTCCACGCGGTGGGGCTTTATGGCCCCCGTGGTGGCGGGATCGCCGAGCGGGAAGGCCTGATGGACCGTGTGACCGTGATTGAGGGCACTTTGGGCAAGGCCTTTGGCGTGGTTGGCGGCTATATCGCGGCCTCCCATGCGCTGTGCGATTTTGTGCGCAGCTTCGCCAGCGGGTTCATCTTTACGACGGCCTTGCCGCCTGCGGTTGCGGCGGGGGCTGCGGCCTCGATCCGTCACCTGAAGGACAGCAGCACAGAGCGCCTTATGCAACAAGAAAAAGTGGCCGAAGTCCGCAGCCGTCTGGATGGCATCGGCATCCCGCATGTGGAGAACCTCAGCCATATTATTCCCGTCATGGTTGGTGATCCGCATAAATGCAAATTCATCTCTGACAAATTGATGGAAGACCACGGGATCTATATTCAGCCAATCAACTTTCCAACAGTGCCCAAGGGCACCGAACGGTTGCGCATTACGCCATCGCCTGTGCATAGCTCTGCTGATATTGACCGCCTGATCGGCGCGTTGGAGGATCTGTGGGGCCAGTGCCAACTGGCGCGCATGCCGTTGGCGGCGCAATAGGCGCCCCTACAGTGCCGTTTCTTAGGGGCGGTTGAGATGATCCAAACCGCAATGTCCCGCGTGTTTGCCTGCGGGAGCAAATTTCCGTCGCTGTAACAAAAAAATGTTACCGCCTGTGCGCGGGGCTTTCAGCCAATTCATGCCGAGACTGGGGCAAACGGGCCAAAACTGGCCGATAAATTTGCACAAAGTTGGCAAGCCTCCCGTAAGTCACCATCTGCAGATTTCGAGGGAGACGGGTAGACAAACTGCCCGTGTGAAAACCTCGCACTACAGGAGTATACAATGAAAAAGTTTCGCAAAATCAGCGCGGTGTCTGTTCTTGCAACCTCTTTGTTTGGCAGTGTGGCTTTTGCTGGCACTCTAGAGGAACCGGTTGTCGAAGCCGCAGCAGAGCCCGTGTTTGTGCCTGCACAAGCACCCGCCAACGACTGGACCGGCGCCTATGGGGGTTTGAACCTTGGGTACGCTGACATCGACGGCGATTCAGGTATCGGCGGGCATAATGAAACCTACGGTCTGCACCTTGGGTATGATTATGATTTCGGCCAGTACGTGTTGGGGGGAGAGCTGGAGTACGACAAGACGAACGTCGATTTGGGCGGGCTTGGTGATGCAGATAGCATCACGCGCCTGAAACTGCGCGGTGGTTACGATTTCGGTAAGACGCTGCTGTATGCAACGGCGGGTGCCGCCTATCTGGACAGTGACATTGGCAGCGACACAGGTGCTTTTGCGGGTATTGGTGTCGCCTATCAGGTGAGCGACAGTTTTACCATCGGAGGGGAACTGTTGGAGAACCGTTTCGATGATATTGGTGGCTCGGGCAATGATGCGGATGCAACCACGTTCAACTTGCGCGGCTCTTTCCGCTTCTAAAGGGATGGCACGTTGAAATGGAAAGGCGCGCCTGAGACTGGCGCGCCTTTTTTGTGTTGGGCTAACAGCGGCCAGAAAAGGGGCCGAAAATGCGC
>JBDVSG010000039.1:0-4675 GCA_039967155.1 Sulfitobacter sp.
GCGAAATCCTCAGCGCCTGCGACTTTGGCTGCGTGACCATCCACATCGGCCGCGCCTACGATATCACGCGCGACATCAGCTGCAAATGCGGCCTGCTCTGGCGCGTTGACCGTGGCGGGGTAGCCTTCTTCATAATCCAACGTCGCCTCGACACCGTAGCTGGCAGCTTGACCTGCGACGATCTCGGCCAGACGGCGCATGATCAGATCCCTGGTTTCTGTGTCAAAGGTTCGAACAGTCCCGTTGATCATCGCCATTTCAGGGATGACATTGCTGGCGCTGCCCGTATGGATTTGCGTGACCGAGACGACTTTCTCTTGGCCCGAATGTGCATTACGGCTGACAATCGTTTGAATTGCCTGAACAATACCGCAAGCCGCCACCACCGGATCGGCTGTTTCATGCGGCATAGCCCCATGCCCGCCACGGCCTTTGACATCAATCGTGAACATATCAACTGCCGCCATGATCGGCCCAGCCGTTGTATGGAACGTGCCAAAAGGAGCATTTGGAAGATTATGAATGCCATACACTTCGGCCACGTCGAACCGATCCATCATGCCTTCTTTGCACATGACTTCTGCACCGCCGCCGTCTTCCTCGGCCGGTTGGAAAATCAACGCGACACGACCCGAGAAATTGCGCGTCTCGGCCAGATATTTTGCGGCCCCCAGCAGCATAGCCGTGTGCCCGTCATGCCCGCAAGCGTGCATCTTGCCAGAATGCGTCGAAGCATATTCGACCCCTGTTTCTTCCTCAATCGGGAGCGCATCAAAATCGGCACGCAGCCCGATCGTGCGGCCCGCCCCTTTGCCGTTGATAATCGCCACGATGCCCGTCTGCGCGATGCCTGCATGGATCTCATCCACACCAATCTCTTCCAAGCGCTCTTGGATGAAGGCAGCCGTCTTGGGACAATCAAAGCTCAGCTCCGGTATCGTATGCAGGTGCTGGCGCCATGCCGTCATATCAGTTGCAAAATCCGCAATACGGTTGATCACAGGCATGGGTGGACTCCTCAATATAGTTGACCTTATCTGACACCACACAGAGGGGACCCGCAATGGCACATGATCTGATAAATGACGAAAACGCAGGGATTGAACGCCTGTTGGAAATTATGCGCCGTTTGCGTGATCCAAAAACAGGCTGCCCGTGGGATATTGAGCAAGATTTCGACACCATCGCCCCCTACACAATCGAGGAAGCCTATGAAGTCGCTGACGCAATCGAGCGGCGCGACTGGCCAGAGCTGGAAGGAGAGCTGGGCGATCTGCTGCTACAATCGGTCTACCACACAGCCATAGGCGAAGAGGAAGGCCATTTCACGTTTCAATCAGTGGTGCGCAATATTTCGAATAAAATGGTCGCCCGCCACCCCCATGTTTTTGGCGATGCAAACCGTGATAAATCAGCGGAACAACAAACCGCCGATTGGGAAGCCATCAAAGCACAGGAACGCGCAGGCAAGGCGCAGGGCGGCGCGCTGGACGGTGTGGCTGTGGGGCTTCCTGCGTTGTTGCGCGCCTATAAACTGCAAAAACGCGCCGCGCGTGTGGGCTTTGATTGGCCCGACACTGCAAATGTCATCGATAAAATCCAAGAAGAAGCGGCAGAGCTGGTCGAGGCGCGCGATACCCTCACCCAAGCGGAACAGTTTGAGGAATACGGCGATCTGATATTTGTCATGGCCAATCTTGGCCGTCATTTAGGCATTGAACCCGAGGCCGCGCTGCGTGCCGCAAACGCAAAATTCACCCGCCGTTTTGAAGGGGTTGAGGCCAAGCTGCGCGGCATGGGCAAAACGCCTGATGACAGCGATCTGGCAGAAATGGATGCGTTGTGGGATGCGGTCAAACGGGATGAAAAAGCCGCCAAAACCTAACGCAGCAGCATCACCGTCGGCATTTCCGCGATCTCGTCCAGATGCTCTTGATAGCGGCCCTCAAGGATCCGCGTCTGGCGGTTGGTAAATTCTGACACCCCATAAGAGGCCTTATCATCGCGGTGCTCTGCGATGATCTGCTGCCAATCCGTCCGCGCCAGCGTTTCCCCTGCATGATACCGTTTTTGAAGCTCTACCATTGCCGCATCCGTGGCCGAATGGTTCATGCGACGCGCAGGTTCAACCAAAGGGAGCGCCGCCAGCTCTGGCACCAAGATCCCACCAAGGTCCACACTGCTGCCGCGGCGCCCGTACTCCACCACCACCAATTCTTGCACACGCAGATGTTTCAGCACCAGTTTCACCAGTTCGGGCCAACCCCGATCCATGCGCAGCATATTTTGGCGTCCCTGCTCAAAGGGCGGCGACGGATTGTCCTCGGCCCGCTTGCGCCAAGCAGAAACAAACAGACCAGTATAAGCGCGCACCACCAAAACCGCGCGCAAAACAGGCGCTTGGGCAGCGCCAGCCAGCACATGAAGGCGCTTTTCAGCAGCAGGATAGAATTGGCCACTCGGGAAATGGATCATTTTTCCAGGGATGTTTTCCTCGGACAGGATCAAGGAATGGCTGTCCGCGCTCGAAAACCGCGACAGCTCCTTTGTGGCGCCAGGCAGGAAACGGTCTTCCCATTTGCCCTTGTTGCGCGGGGCCGGCAGGCGCAGGCGCAAATCACCCTGCGGAATATCATCACGCCCTGGATAGGCCAGATCATAGCCCGACCGTGTCAACAGATCGCGGTTCTCGGCCAACATCATTTGAAAGGATGAAGTGCCCGTGCGGTGCGCGCCTAAATGCACGTAGAGAGGTTTGCCTTGTGTCATACCATGGGTTTACCCAATCAGCGCCCCTTAGCGCAAGCGCACCCTTGCGCTGGACAAGCCGCCACAGCCTTGCGAATGTGCGCCCAACTCAAGACGCACAGGAAACAGCCATGCCGCCTCGCAAGATTATTATTGATACCGACCCCGGACAAGACGACGCCGTTGCGATTTTGCTGGCGCTCGCCAGCCCCGAGGAAATCGACGTTCTCGGCCTGACCTGTGTGGCGGGAAACGTACCGCTGCCGCTGACCACCCGCAACGCCCGCATCGTGTGTGAGCTGGCAGGCCGCACGGATATGCCAATCTATGCGGGCTGCGACCGCCCCCTTGGCCGCGATTTGGTTACAGCCGAGCATGTGCACGGTAAGACCGGACTTGACGGCCCTGTGTTGCCCGAGCCAACGATGCCGCTGGCTGATGGCCATGCCGTTGATTTCATTATCGAACAATTGCGTAGCCATGAGGCAGGTACAGTCACGCTATGCCCGCTCGGCCCTCTGACCAATATCGCAACCGCGCTGGAAAAAGCCCCCGACATTGCGGAGCGCATTGCCCATATCGTTCTGATGGGCGGCGGTTATTTCGAGGGCGGCAACATCACACCAACCGCCGAATTCAACATTTACGTCGATCCGCAAGCCGCTGATATTGTTTTTAAATCAGGCGTGCCGATCACTTTGATGCCATTAGATGTTACCCATAAAGCATTGGTCACAAAAACCCGTAACGACGCGTTCCGCAGCCTTGGCACCGCCGCTGGCACCGCTGTGGCGCAAATGACTGATTTCTTTGAACGTTTTGACAAGGAAAAATACGGCTCCAACGGCGCGCCATTGCATGACCCTTGCGTGACAGCCTATTTGATCAACCCAGATCTTTTCACTGGCCGCCACATCAACGTTGAAATCGAAACCCAGTCCGAATTGACCATGGGCATGACCGTGGCCGACTGGTGGGGCGTCACCGACCGCGCGCCCAATGCCACGTTCATGGGCGACATCGACGCCGACGGTTTCTTCGACCTACTGACCGCCCGTTTGGCCAAATTGTGAGCGCCGCCCTTACCCTTGCTGGTCCAGACCATCTGGAAAAGCTGGTTTCATTGGTCACCTCATTCCATGAAGAAGAGGGTTTGGAAACGTCAGATGAAGAACGGCTCGCAGGCTTGGTGCCCCTGCTAGAGGGCATCCCATACGGCTGTGTCTATCTGATCGGGCCTGCGCGCGCGCCAATTGGGTATATTGCCATCTGCTTTGGCTGGTCGGTCCAATACGGCGGGCTAGACGCCACAATAGACGAACTCTACATCCGCCCAGGCGTACGCGGACGCGGCATTGCTTCTGAGGCATTGGTCGCATTGCCGCGCGCCTTGGCAGACGCAGGGATGCGGGCAATTCATTTAGAAGTCGATAACACCAACAGCAAAGCCCTAAAGCTGTACACCCGTGCTGGATTTTTCCTGCACGAACGCTATCAATTCATGACCAAAATTCTATGAGCAGCGCCCAGATGCACATCCCTTTCGACAACAGTTATGCCGCCCTGCCAGACGCCTTTTATACGCGCGTAGATCCTACATCTACGGCAACCCCGAAGATGCTGAAATTCAACAAAAACCTGTCTGATCTCCTTGGGATATCCGCTGCGAACACGGCAAGTATTGAGCAGATTTTAAGCGGTAATGAGATACCTCAAAACGCACGTCCTTTGGCGCAGCTATACGCGGGCCATCAATTCGGAAACTACAATCAGCAGCTTGGAGATGGACGGGCCGTTCTTCTTGGAGAGGTGATTGATACCAAAGGGTTGCGGCGCGACATTCAACTAAAGGGTTCAGGGCCCACGCCCTATTCGCGTGGTGGTGATGGCCGTGCTTGGTTGGGGCCTGTGCTGCGCGAATTTCTTG
>JBDVSG010000040.1:0-17469 GCA_039967155.1 Sulfitobacter sp.
CAATTTTCGCGACTTCATGGGTGGCAACCCCGATGTGCCGAACCTGACCTTGCAGAGCTTTGGCTATATGTATCTGGCAGATACACCCGAATTTGCCAAAGCGCTCAGCGCGGCACAACAGATCCAATCCCGCTTGGGGGCTGCCACCCAACATCTTAACCCAGACGAGATCGCCGCCGCCTACCCGTTCTATCAATTGGACGATATTCTGGCAGGCAACCACAACCTTGTGGATGAAGGCTATTTTGACGGTGGCACGATGTTTGATTGGTTCAAACGCAGCGCCCGTGCCAATGGCGTGGAATTTGTGCATGCCGAAGTGACCGCCATCACCCGCACGGGCAACGCAGTCCAAAGCGTTACGCTGGACGGCACAACAAAGATCACTTGCGGCACGGTGGTGAATGCCAGTGGCCCAAGGGCCGCAGCAACCGCGCGCATGGCGGGTCTCGACCTGCCTGTGGTGCCGCGCAAACGCTATACTTTCATCTTTGATGCAGCCCAACCGCTGGACTGCGACCTGCCCCTGACAATTGATCCATCGGGCGTGCATTTCAGATCGGACGGAAAATACTACATGGCCGGTTGCCCCCCAGACGAAGACACTGACGCCGCCTATGACGATTTTGGCTTCGACCATTCCTTATGGGAAAGCAAAGTCTGGCCAGCCATCGCCACACGCATCCCGCAATTTGAGGCGATCAAAGTGATAAACGAATGGGTCGGGCACTATGCCTATAACACGCTGGATCAAAATGCCCTTCTCGGACGCGCGGCAAGCTGCCCCAACTTTATTTTCGTCAACGGATTTTCGGGCCACGGGCTGCAACAATCCCCCGCCATGGGGCGCGGCATCGCCGAGATGATCGCCTATAACGAATACCGCAGCCTTGATCTCAGCGCGTTTGACGTCAACCGTGCCGCAGAAGGTACGAAGTTCCTTGAAACAGCGGTTATCTAGGCCGACCAACACGAAAGACATCACCATGCCCCTGACCATCCGCCCCGTCACCCCGCAAGATCACGCCGCTTGGGATCAGCTGTATCAAGGCTACGCCGCCTTCTACGGGGTCGATCAAACAGCAGAAATGCGCGCGCGCGTCTGGAGGTGGCTGAATGACCCCAGCATCGAGGTGAACGGATTTGTCGCCGAACAAGACGGCGCGTTGATTGGGCTCACCCACTACCGCCCCTTCTACTCTCCGCTCAGCGCAAATGTGAAAGGCTTCTTAGACGATCTGTTTGTCGATCCTGCCGCACGCGGCAGCGGGGCCGCTCATGGGTTGATCGAGGCCGTAAGCGACCATGGCCGCGCCAACGGGTGGGGCGTGATCCGCTGGATCACTGCCGATGACAACTACCGCGCCCGCAACTTGTATGACCGCGTCGCCACCCGCACCCAATGGGTTACCTACGATATCGCGCTCTAATAACGCCCAGAAAACAGCTCATCTTAACATTTACACCCTTCCCTAGCCCTAAAGGCGGGCAAAATGCTTCCTAATGTTCTATATGTACTATTATGGGGCATTATGGGTCAACAAACCATCCAAAATTATCGCAAAAATGAAACCCAAATCACCTCCAAAAAGCGGCCCTCAAAGTAAAATCGAAACTTGTGGCTGATGGTTAACTGCGTCCCTTACGCCTCCACTTAACACAGCGAGTGCTTTAACCAAACGCAAGTATCCGTCCAAATTTCTCCCCAGCAATAAAACCCGCCTGCAGATTTTCCTCAGTGACATTGCCAGCGGTGCTGTGAACGGCAAAACCTCCCTCCCTTGTCGGATATCGCCCAGCGCGTAGGACATACAAATGGGCACAAGAAGCCCCTTCAAGGGAGCCGCGATGGGACCTCGAGAAAACGACATTTCTTGCGCCACGACAACGCAAAATTTCAGAGTTCCTTGCGCAAAAACACTGAGGATGAGCTGTAAATTTCTAGCGATCCAAAAGAGTGGAAATTGATCCCAATCGCCCGTTTCTGGCATCTAATTCCTTTTTCGGGCGGGAAAACCGAATTCTTGATATTCATTCACAAAATAACATTCAAAAACAAAAACTTAATAATCAATCTTAAACTTATCAAGAGGATCAAAAATCACCTTACAAACAGCCCTCAATATCTTGATTTAAAATACAAAATTAACTTATCCACAAAATAATCCACAGACCATCAAATCGCAGCAAAAACACGCCACGGCGTAAAATCCTGCTGGCCTTCCTCCACCCTTGAGGTAGGTCTTAACACATTGCAGGAGAGCGCTATGTTGCTAGACGTCAGAGCCGTCGAAAAATCATACAGATCCACACAGGCAAATGTGTCCGTTTTACGCGGCATCGACCTGCAGGTTGGCGCGGGCGAAACACTGGCCCTCACAGGCGAAAGCGGATCGGGCAAGAGCACGCTTTTACATTTGATTGGCGGGTTGGACATCTCAGACGGCGGCACCATCACTTTGGACGGTCAAGAGCTCTCCATCTTGGATGATGCAGGTCGTGCGGCAGTGCGACGCAATAAAATCGGCATCATATTTCAGCAGTTCAATTTGATCCCTTCGCTAAACATCGCAGATAACATCGCCTTCCAAGCGCGCCTCTCGGGGCGGTATTCTGATGAAAGTGCCGCGCGCCTTGCCGCGCGGTTGGGGCTTACGCCGCATCTCAAGAAATACCCAGATCAACTGTCGGGCGGCCAGCAACAAAGGGTCGCTATCGCCCGCGCCCTTGTGGCCAAGCCAAAGCTGATCTTGGCGGATGAACCGACAGGTAATTTGGATGAAACCACCGCGGCAGAAGTCATGGCCCAGATGCTGGAACTTGTCTCACACACTGGGGCAGCATTGGTGATGGTGACCCATTCGCCGCGACTGGCCGACCAAATGGACCGTCGGCTGCACCTGCGCCAAGGCCGTCTGGCGTGACGCGCGCGGGTCTCGGTGCGCTTTGGTCACATTGGCGGCGCAACCCCTTGCAACTGTTCACCCTGATCGCGGGCCTAGCGCTGGCCACCGCATTGTGGTCCGGCGTCCAAGCCGTGAATGCCGAAGCGCGTGCCAGTTATGATGCGGCCGCACAAACACTGGGCGATGGGCAATTCGATCAACTTCTCCCGCCGGCAGGCCAGCAAATCAGCCAAGACAGGTTTATCGCGCTGCGCCGCGCTGGATGGCTGGTCAGCCCCGTGGTTGAGGGACCGATTGAACCCACGGGGTTGCGCCTTGTGGGGATCGATCCGCTGACCACACCGAACGGTATGGGCCAGCTTGGCGGCGGCAGTGGCATGACCTTGCCCACCCTTCTGGAGCAAAGCCCTGTTTTTGCAAACGCCGAGACTGCCGCGCAACTGCAAGGGACGCTTGACGCGCCCATCGTAATTGAACCGACAATCGCCCCCGATACAGCCATCACCGATATTTTCACCGCCCAGCGCCTGCTGCGCAAACAAGGCTTTTTCAGCCGCTTGATCATCGCGGCGGATCAGCCGATTGGCCGCGCACCTTTGGATCAAATCGCGCCAGATCTGACGCGCCGTGCGGCGATTGGCGGGTCGGATGTGGGGCGGCTGACCGATAGTTTTCACCTGAACCTTACTGCTTTTGGTTTGCTCAGTTTTGCGGTTGGGATTTTCATTGTACACGGCGCCATTGGTCTTGCGTTTGAGCAGCGGCGCGCGATGGTTCGCACCTTGCGCGCATTGGGAATGCCCCTGCGCCGCCTGATCACCCTTATGGCAGCTGAGCTTGTGCTGCTTGCGCTCATTGGTGGGGGTGCAGGGGTTTTGCTGGGGTATCTGGTCGCCGCCGCCCTGCTGCCCGATGTGGCGGCGACGCTCAAAGGGCTGTATGGCGCGCCCGTTTCAGGCACATTGCAACTGCGACCCTCATGGTGGCTATCAGGGTTGGCGATTTCCGTGCTGGGCACCTGCATTGCCGCAACAGGGGCGCTGGTATCGGTCGCGCGCATGCCTTTGCTGGCCAGCGCGCAACCACGGGCATGGGCAGTCTCACGCGGGAAACTGCGGTGGGTGCAAATGGGGGCCAGTGGGGTTCTCATGCTATTGGCCTGTTTATGCGCACTTTTCGGAAGCGGTTTGGTGATGGGATTTGCGCTGCTGGCATGTTTGCTGATCGGTGCCGCCCTTGCCCTGCCACTGGTGCTGGATGGCGCATTGCGGTTTGCCAGCGGGCGCGCACGGGGCGTGATCGCGCAATGGTTTTGGGCGGACACGCGCCACCAGTTGCCGGGGCTCAGCCTTGCGCTAATGGCGCTCCTTCTGGCGATGGCTGCAAATGTCGGTGTCTCAACGATGGTGTCCAGTTTCAGGCTGACGTTCACCGGTTTTCTGGATCAACGTCTCGCCTCTGAGCTTTACGTTACGACAGACAGCCCCGAGCAGGCGCAGTCCTTTGAGGCATTCGTCACGCCAAAAACGCAAGAGGTCTTACCCCTTCTTTCTGTCGATGCCACGCTAGCCGGCCTGCCTGCCCAGATCTATGGCGCGCGCATTGGCGCGACCTACCGCGACAACTGGCAGCTTTTGGCACAGTCCGAGCGCGTTTGGGACAAGGTGGCGGCTGGCGATGGCGTATTGGTCAACGAACAATTGGCGCGGCGTGCAGGGCTATGGGTTGAGGATACGCTCACGCTGCCCGATGGGTCACGACTGCCGATTGCAGGCGTGTTTGGCGATTATGGCAACCCGATTGGACAAGCGATCATTGGCGCGCAACTGTTTGCCGCGCTTCACCCTGACACAAGCGCCACGCGGTTCGGCCTGCGCACACAAGACCCCACAGCCCTACGCCGCACGCTGATCGACAGCTTTGGCCTGCCCGCCCAAAACATCACCGACCAAGCCCAGATCAAAGCCTTTTCCCTATCGGTGTTCGAACGCACCTTCACTGTCACCGCGGCGCTAAACGTGCTGACCCTCAGCGTGGCGGGGTTTGCCATTTTCATGAGCCTCCTGACCCTTGCTGGCATGCGCGTGCCGCAACTGGCCCCTGCATGGGCACTGGGCATGACCCGCGCCCAATTAGGACGGTTAGAGCTGCTGCGCGCCGTGGTGCTGGCCGTGCTGACAACGGCCTGCGCCTTGCCTTTGGGGTTGGCTTTGGCTTGGGTATTGCTGGCGGTGGTCAACGTCGAAGCCTTTGGCTGGCGCTTGCCCATGTATGTGTTCCCGCGCGATTACGCCGTTTTGGGGGCTTTTGCGCTGCTCGCGGCTGTGCTTGCGGCGGCATGGCCTGCGCGCAAGTTGGCCCGCACCCCCCCCGCCGATCTGTTGAAGGTGTTTGCCAATGAACGATAAGCTACGCTCCATTGGCTGTGCAGCACTTCTGTCCCTCTTTGCCATGCCTGCGACAGCCCAAGGGTTTGCCGGCATGGGCAGCGAGGCAGACGGGTTCGCAACCCCCACCCGCGCGCCAGAGTTTAGCTTCCCAGCCGATCACGGCCCGCATCCAGATTACCGGATTGAATGGTGGTACCTGACAGCGAACATGCAAGGTGCGGATGGCAAGGCGTATGGGCTACAGTGGACGCTGTTCCGCTCGGCGCTTGCGCCCTATGAAACCAAAGGCTGGGACAGCCCGCAGATTTGGATGGGGCACGCAGCGCTTACCACCCCCACCGCCCACCACACGGCCGAGCGCTTTGCCCGCGGCGGTACGGGTCAGGCGGGTGTGACGCCTGACCCCTTTGACGCATGGATTGATGAATGGCACATGCGCGGTGACACGCTGGATGCTTTGCATCTGCGCGCTGCAGGGGCGCAATTTGCCTATGATGTACAATTGCAAGCAGACGGGCCTTTGGTCTTGCATGGTGACGGCGGGTATTCAGTCAAATCCGCCCAAGGTCAGGCGAGCTATTATTATTCCCAGCCCTCTTTTGATCTGAGCGGCACTGTCACACTGCCCTCTGGTGATGTTTCTGTCACGGGCACCGCGTGGCTGGACCGCGAATGGTCCTCCCAACCGCTTGCCGCGGATCAAACTGGGTGGGATTGGTTTTCTCTTTCCTTCCAGCGCGGTGACAAGCTGATGGGATTTCGCCTGCGGCAAACCGATGGCAGCTATTACACATCGGGCACTTGGATCACGGCAGAGGGCACGCCGACGCCCCTGCCCGACGGCAGTTTTGACGCAACGCCACTGGAAACCAGCCCCGTAAATGGCCGCAAGATTCCGACGCGCTGGCGCATCCACGTGCCGGCCTACGGGGTTGATGCAACGCTCACTGCGCTAAATACGCAGGCATGGATGGACACGGCTGTTCCTTATTGGGAAGGGCCAGTTTCCATTTCCGGCTCCCACACAGGCAGCGGGTATCTGGAGATGGCAGGCTACGAAGTTCGCTAGCCAAACCAATGCCCTAAAACAGCCGCGCTTGCAGCCACAAGATCGATGGATAGGCCGCGATCCACGCCCAGACAAAACGGTTCAACCCAAACACACAAGCGTTCGCCACATGAAACACCGCAGCAAGCCCCAACACGACCATCAGCGCGCCCCTGTTCAACATGGCCAAGGGAAAGAGCACCTCAAACGACATCACCAGCCATGACATTCCCCAAAGCAGCCGCGGACGATCAACCAACCCGCGCAGCGCCTCAGACACCGGATAGGCCGAGAATTCAAAAACATCCCGCAACGCCCGCCCGCTCCGCCATTCGGGGTTAACGATTTTCACCTGCCCCGAGATGAAATAAGACAGCACAACCTGCATCCCTAAATAGCCGATCGCAGCCTCTTGCCCGATGCCATCGGGCAGCCACCTTGCCAAGCACAAGCAATACAAAACCAAAAGCGCCATCCGGTCACTGCCCCCATTATATGGACCAGCAAAGCGGTGGAGCACCAAAATACTATGTAGGGTTAGGCCAAGCAAAACCCAATCCGGGGCGACCCCCAGCAAAAGCAACAGACAAAGCCCAGCACGCGGTAAAAACAGCAACTGGTCCTTTCCCGCCCCAAAGATATGTTCGGCGCCGTGTTGAAGAAGCGCCAAAGCCAACAGGACTTCGCTGGCTCTAAGAGCGAATTCAAGGGTCAAATGTCTCCTCCGCCCGTGATTGGAAAGACGTCAGAGACAAAGACAACCTCCTCGGATAGGTCGTTGTCAGTACGGTGCACAAACACCAGCCTGAATTGCAGCCAACGTCCCGTATCTGCGTTTGCCCCGCCTTCAATATCAGACAAAATCCGCTGTTTAATCTGGGTGATACTGTGATCGGTCGGAGCTTGCTGAATGCGTTCAGCACAGCTGACCAGAAACAGTGTTTCGTTCCAATCAGGGTTCCAAAACAGCCGCCTCAGCATCTGAAACGGTGTCACCACCAATGGGCGCGGTCGGAATTCGTGCCAAATGGCGCCCCTACCCCCCCGAGACTTCAGGCGCGTCCATTGCACCCTTGGAGAAGGTTCAATCGCTTTGAAAAAGCGCCAAGACGGGATGAGTATTGGTAAGATCAGAGAGAGTGTTCTGCGCATGGCACGATTTAATCAGTTTGATCTTAAACTGGAATGAACGCGCAAGATACAAGCGGGATTTAACCTAAAGGGTGTGGCCTGCGCCTTGTGACGTTTCAGGCAGCAGGACATCGCAAGCGCGGTGAAAACGCGCCACATCTGCGGGCGACGGTTGAACGCCGGAAAACAGCTCTACATAATGTGGCACACGGGCAAGCCGCTGTTCCCTGTTTTCTGTGATTTGCATCGAAATATACCCGATCTGGGTGTAAATCACGGTCAAGCTGCGCACTTCGGCCTGTTCTTTAGTGTAGCCAAAACGCTGAAACATCTCGGCGACGGCTTGAATACGGCGGGCATCCGCAGCGTCCAAACGCCGTTGAAGATCCCCGTCCACGCGCGCCCAATTGCGGATAGCCAGATCCAACTGCCCGTCGAACAAGCTGGGGTCCAACCAACATTCCATCAGATTAAACAATGCCGCGCAGATCGTGTCAGCATCTGCGCGGCACCGCGCCACCAGATGCCCTGTGTTTTGATCTTCCCAACGCGCGATGATAGCGCGGTGTAACGCATCAATATCTTCAAAATACCAGTAGAATGCCGTCCGCGTCATATTCAGACGTTTGGCCAGCGGCATCACTTTCACCGCGTCGATCCCCCCCCGAATGAGCAAATCATAGGCGGCATTCAACCAGATCGTTTTAGAACCACGGGGGCGAGAGGCATTTGTCATGTCCCTTCTTAAGAAAACTTGACACAAGCGTCAATTCTGATGAAGCCTTGTGATACTGACACCTATGTCAATTCATCAAAGCCCACCAAAAGGTTCACGCCATGTCAAAAGATCCCCTTCTTCAGCCCTATACCCTGAAGCATTTGACCCTGAAGAACCGGATTATGACCACCAGCCATGAACCCGCCTACCCCGAAGACGGCATGCCCAAAGACCGCTACCGCGCCTATCATGCGGAACGGGCCAAGGCGGGTGTTGCCCTTGCCATGACAGCCGGATCAGCAGCTGTGTCAAAGGACAGCCCGCCCGTGTTCAACAACATCCTCGCGTACCGCGACGAGGTGGTACCGTGGATCCAAAACCTTACGGATGGCTGCCATGAGCATGGCTGTGCAGTGATGATCCAGCTGACCCATTTGGGGCGCAGGACGACATGGAACAAGGGCGATTGGCTGCCGTCTGTTTCCTCCTCAAAGCACCGCGAACCCGCCCACCGCGCCTTTCCCAAATTGATAGAAGATTGGGACATTGAACGGATCATCACAGATTTCGCTGACGCCGCCGAGCGGATGAAGGCAGGTGGCATGGATGGGATCGAACTTCAGGTCTACGGCCATCTGCTGGACCAGTTCTGGTCCCCCTTGACCAATGATCTCAGCGGGCCCTACGGGGCGGACACGCTGGAAAACCGTATGCGGTTTCCGATGGATGTGCTGGCCGCGATCCGCAAACGCGTGGGCACAGAGTTTATTGTCGGCTTCCGCTACACCGCGGATGAAGCCCAAAAAGGCGGGATCACCGCCGAAGACGGCTTGCTCATCTCTCAAAAACTCGCCGAGACCGGCCAACTTGATTTCTTGAATGTCATACGTGGACGGATCCATACCGACCCTGCAATGACAGATATGATCCCCGTCCAAGGCATGCAAAACGCCCCGCATTTGGATTTCGCAGGTCAGGTGAAGAAGCTAACCGGCATGCCGACATTTCATGCCGCAAAAATTCCCGATGTCGCGACGGCACGGCATGCCATTGCCTCTGGCCTGCTGGATATGGTCGGCATGACCCGCGCGCATATGGCCGATCCGCATGTGGTCCGCAAAATCATGGCAGGGCGCGAGGAAGACATCCGCCCCTGTGTCGGCGCCACATATTGCCTTGACCGGATTTATCAGGCGGGCGAGGCCCTATGCCTGCACAACGCGGCAACAGGCCGCGAACTGACCATGCCCCATGACATTCCGCCCGCAAAAACAAAGCGCAAGGTCGTGATTGTTGGCGCAGGCCCCGCAGGATTAGAGGCCGCGCGTGTGGCGGCGGAACGCGGGCACCATGTGACCGTTTTTGAGGCCCAGCCCGATCCGGGGGGGCAGATCCGCCTGACGGCACAAAGCCCGCGCAGACGGGAAATGATCTCGATCATCGACTGGCGGATGTCCCAATGTGCGGCCCGCGATGTGGTCTTTCACTTTAACACTTGGGCCGAGGCAGAGGACATCACGGCACTTCACCCCGACGTTGTCATCGTTGCCACTGGCGGTGTTCCAAACACCGAACTGCTGGAAACAGGCGTCGATGCGCAAAACGTCATTTCAGCTTGGGACATTATCGCAGGTGACGTGAAACCCGCTCAAAACATCCTGATCTATGACGAAAGCGGCGATCACCCCGCCCTGCAAGCCGCAGAAATCGCAGCCAATGCAGGTGCCAAAGTCGAGATAATGACCCCCGACCGCACCTTTGCCCCAGAAGTTATGGCCATGAATTTGGTCCCTTATATGCGCGCATTGCAGGACAAAGACGTCACCTGCACAGTGACCCGCCGCCTGCTCGGCGTTGAGAAATCAGGCAATCAACTGACGGCAACCATTGGCACGGACTATAGCGATCACACAAAGCGGCAGACCTACGATCAAGTGATCCTCAACTATGGCACCCTCGCCTTTGCTGATCTCTATTTTGAGCTCAAAGACCACAGCTCAAACAAGGGTGCGGTGGACCACGAAGCACTGATCGCAGGCAAACCGCAAACCACAATCCGCAACAGCAATGGCACATTTCAATTATTCCGCATCGGAGATGCAGTCTCTGCCCGCAATACACATGCCGCAATTTACGATGCATTGCGTTTGGTGAAAGATATCTAACAAATCTGGTCCTGTCGCGGGCTTTGTTGCACAAATCGGATTAAAGACGTTCTTCCCCCTACCCCAGACGGATTTAGCCTACGGGCTCAGTGATAGGTATGCCAAGAACCGTGTAGCGGTTGAGGACAGCGATGCGGATTTGGATTTCTGCGACCTGTCTCTCGAAGTCCCTCGCCATAAGCGATTGGCCCAGTAATTTTATACAGTGCATCTTAGTCTCGACGCGACTTCGGCGGTGATATCCGCTCCAGCGTCGCCACAGTGCACGGCCAAGATATCGTTGCGCATTGACAGCATCGTTGCGGGCAATTGCTCCGGCGCTCTTAGGCGTCCAGGGCTTTGCATTCTTGCGTGGCGGGATCACCGCATGGGCATCTCTGGCGGCAATCGCCTCGTGGCATTTACGCGTGTCATACGCCCCATCTGCGATGACACTGCCGATGTCCTGATCGAGCGGGATTTGGTTCAGGAGTTCGGGCAGCATGGGAGCATCCCCGATGTTGCTGCTGGTGACTTCGACGGCCCGAACTTCTAGCGTTTCCTCGTCGATACCTATGTGTATCTTACGCCAAATACGCCGCTTAGAACCACCATGCTTACGTGCATTCCACTCGCCCTCACCCTCGGCTTTGATCCCCGTGCTATCGATAAGAATATTCAACGGGCCAGCACTGCCACGATACGGCAGGCTCACGTTCAGCATTTTCTGGCGGCGGCAAAGAGTGCTAAAATCCGGCACTGACCAGTCAAGCCCGACTAACCACAGCAAGCTTTGAACGAACCCAGTTGTCTGGCGGAGCGGCATGCCAAAAAGGACCTTCAGCGTCAGACACGTTTGAATAGCGGCGTCACTGAATTGCTGTTGCCGACCGCGTTTGCCGTTTGGCGGTGGCGTCCACACCATCTCCGGGTCAAACCAGATCGACAACGACCCGCGCCGCTTCAAACTGTCATTGTAAGACGACCAATTCTTGGTCTTATATTCGGTAGGGGACCAGCTGCTCATCCCCTTCAGTTATCATGCTGGAATCATACAGTGAATCCCATCAACCTATTTGTGCAACAAAGCCACAAAGCCCAAGCACTTTTCACCGGAAAACGAATTTCGGATCGTCCTGCGTGCCAACGCGCCAAGTTCCATTGAGGGTGATCCTGCGGGTTTGAAGTTGAAGCACAAGAAACTGCGTCGCTCCATACGAAAGATTGGAACACTTGACGGAGAGGAGTGACTAGCATCGTTAGTAAACTTCACGAATGCGTGATCGACTTGCATCACCGATCCATTGCATTCAGCCATTGCCGCGACATGCAGCACAACATGCAAAGCAACAATCTACCTTCAAATCATTCAACGAAAACAAATACTTAAAGGTGATTGTGGCGGAGACGAAGGGATTCGAACCCTCGAGACCCTTCCGGGCCTACTCCCTTAGCAGGGGAGCGCCTTCGACCACTCGGCCACGTCTCCGTTGACCCGTTTAGCGATGGGTGAGAGGGAGGGCAAGAGGGTTTTTTAGGGTGTCACATTATGTGCACCGAATGTGCACAGGCTGTACACGGGGGGCGGTTACGCATGGGAGGATAAAATACTGATCAGCTGTGTGGCTTGGGGTTGCGATTGCACGCCCTGCGGGTATTTTGGACGTGCATAGATGCAGGAAATTTCATGAGCCGTTTGACGATCCCAGAGCCCAATATCACAATCTATGAGGACGGGTTTACGGGCCATGATCAGTTAGAGCGCAGCCAGACGGGAAAGGCCCTATCAGAGCTGGTTGAGCGCATTTCGGACCCGATGGTGATCGCGCTGGATGGCGGATGGGGATCGGGGAAGAGCCATTTTCTGAAATGCTGGGTTGGGCAGCATTTGAAGCAGGAGGGCAACACCACGCAGACTGTATATTTTGACGCCTTCAAACATGACTTCATTGATGAGCCGCTGATTTCCCTGATGGGCGTTATCGAGGACAGATTTCGGGAAGTCGAAGACAAGACGTGGAAGGACCGGTTTGCGCCCGTTGTAACCGTTGCCAAGAAGTTGGTGAAACCTGCGCTGCGGATCAGCGCGGCAGCGGGAACGGGAATGGCATCTGAAGTGGCCATTGCGGCTTTGGGCACTGAAAAAATTGACACGATGATGGATGGTGCTGTTGATACCGCAGCCCGCGGCATTGGCGCGGAAGCCACCAAGACAATAGACCAACTGTGGGAAAGCGAAGCAGGTCGTCGGCAGGCGATGGAAGAGTTTCGAGACACACTGATCGCACTGACTGCTCCTCTGGATGCTGAAACGCCGAAGACGGGTGAGGAAAGCGCACCCCCTGCCCCCAAGCACAAAAAGCTGGTCATTGTTGTGGATGAACTGGATCGCTGCCGCCCTGACTATGCGTTATCGCTGCTAGAAATCATCAAACATTTCTTTGACGTCCCGCATGTGCATTTTGTGCTGGGCGTGAATTTGGGTGAGTTGGAGAACAGCGTGAAGGCGCGCTATGGCGCAGGGATTAATGCGGGGCTGTATTTGCAAAAGTTTGTGACGGTGACGATGAGGTTGCCTAAACACCAAGTCAAAGGGAAGACCCAGCTAAGTCACTATCTACGCCATTGCGCCTCAGAGATCGGAATCCATGAAGGCGTTACTAATGATGCTGCTATAGTCGTTGATTGTTACCGAAACAAAACGAACCTTAGCCTACGCGACATGGAACGCTTCATAACTGTTTTGGCTTTAATCCCGAATTCTAACACCCCGCTGCATAAACAGTATCAGGCATTCAGACTTGTCACGGTGACGCTGGCGTTGATGAAAGCAATTGATAATGAAAAGTATTACAGCTTCACAAATAACGACTTTCCATTCAGCGACATCAAATCTCTCTTTGTGCTGAGCGCAGATTCAGCCGCGTATGCGCCACACGAGAACATGATGCTGAACCGCGCGTGGTCACTGTTCTTAAGCCCTGATACCGTAAAGAACGAAAGCGGGTGGAGAGAATTCGAACCTACCTTCTCAATGCCAGATCCAAAAGAAGCACTGAGCAAGCAAATCGAAACCTATTTAGAGACCTTCAAAATCTTTGAAGGTGCTCCAGCTTAGGTATTAAACAAGAAGTGCAGGACGTCGCCGTCTTTGACCGTGTAGGCTTTGCCTTCGGCGCGCATTTTGCCGGCTTCTTTAGCGGGGCCTTCGCCGCCTAGGGCGATGAAATCTTCATAGGCGATTGTTTCGGCGCGGATGAAGCCTTTTTCGAAATCGCCGTGAATCACGCCAGCGGCTTTGGGGGCTGAGGTGCCTGCTTTGATCGTCCATGCGCGGGCCTCTTTGGGGCCTACGGTAAAGTATGTCTCAAGGTGGAGCAGCTCATATCCTGCGCGGATCAGGCGGTCTAGGCCAGCCTCATCCAGCCCCATTTCGGTGAGGAACATTTCGGCTTCTTCATCTTCGAGCTGGCTGATCTCTTCTTCGATCTGGGCCGAGATGATCACGGCAGAGTTGCCCTGAGCGGCGGCCATTTCGGCGACTTTGGCGGAATGTTCGTTGCCATCCGATGCTTCGGATTCGCCAACGTTGCAGACATAGAGCACCGGCTTGGTGGTCAGCAGTTGCAGCATGCGCCATGCTTTGGCGTCGTCTTCGTCGACCTCAACCGTGCGGGCGGGTTTGCCGTTTTCAATGGCGTCTTGGGCGGCGGCCAGCAGGCGATCCTGTTGCACGGCGTCTTTGTCGTTGCCTTTGATTTTACGCACCAAGCCTGCGCGGCGTTTCTCGATGCTTTCCAGATCAGCGAGCATAAGTTCGGTATCGATGGTTTCGGCATCGGCCACGGGATCAACGCGGTCCTCGACATGGGTGACGTCATCATCGTCAAAGCAGCGCAGCACATGGGCGATGGCGTCAGTTTCGCGGATATTGGCAAGGAACTGGTTGCCCAGCCCTTCGCCTTTGGAGGCGCCTTTGACCAGACCCGCGATATCGACGAATGTCATACGCGTGGGGATGATGGTTTTCGATGTCGCGATGGCGGCCAGTCTATCCAGCCGCGCGTCTGGCACGGCGACTTCGCCCACATTGGGTTCAATCGTACAGAACGGGAAATTCGCGGCCTGTGCGGCAGCGGTGCGTGTAAGCGCGTTAAAGAGCGTGGATTTACCGACGTTCGGCAGACCTACGATACCCATTTTAAAACCCATGACAGCGTCCTTTCCAGCGTTTGGGGTTTGTTAGGGCTAGATGCGCCGTTGCGCAAGGGTGCCTGCGCGCCAATGCCTGTGCATTTTGGGTCAATTGTACGTCGCGCGCGCGATGCGCATTGATTTCCCTGCGCGGATTGGGCATTGCAGGTTGAACCATCTCGAAAGGCCCTAATTCCATGACCCGCATTGACGCCAAATTCGCCGACCTTAAAGCCAAAGGCAAAAAAGCATTTGTGTCCTATGTCATGGCGGGCGACCCCGACTTTGACAAATCGCTAGAGGTTGTACGCGGTTTGCCTGCAGCAGGTGTGGATATTATTGAGCTGGGCCTGCCTTTTACCGATCCGATGGCTGATGGGCCGACGATCCAGCTGGCCGGTCAGCGCGCCTTGGACGGGGGCATGACCCTGACCCGCACGCTGGAGCTGGCCACCGCGTTCCGCAAAGACGACGACACAACGCCGATTGTTTTGATGGGCTATTACAACCCGATTTATTCCATGGGTGTTGACGCATTTTTGGCTGCAGCCAAGGCGGCGGGCATTGACGGGCTGATTGTTGTTGATCTGCCCCCTGAAGAGGACGACGAGCTGTGTCTGCCTGCGCAAGCGGCTGGGTTGAACTTTATCCGACTCGCCACGCCCACAACAGATGACAAGCGTTTGGCCCGTGTGGCGCAGAACACTTCTGGCTTTGTGTATTATGTCTCGATCACGGGCATCACGGGCGCGGCCGAAGCGGACGCGGGCGATGTATCGCCTGCTGTGGCGCGCATCCGCGAGGCAACGGGCTTGCCTGTGGTTGTTGGCTTTGGCGTGAACACACCAGAGAAATCTAATGCCATTGCGCAGGTTGCAGATGGTGTGGTGGTTGGATCGGCGATTGTAAGCCAGATCGCTGCGGGCAAAAGCACGGATGACGTTCTGGGCTTTGTCAAAACATTGGCCGACGGTGCGCATTCCGCCTAAGCGCGCCTTCAGAACAGACATCGGCCCGCCCTGCCTTGCATTTCTGTGAGGCAGGGTTTTTTGTATGCTGTATCTGCCGTTTGCGCTCTGCTCTAATCGGATGTTGCACAGCGGCCTCAAAATTGGTAAATAAACATTACCAATTAAAACCGGAGAGTCCGCATGCCCGTCATTACCAACATCAACGACCTCAAACGCATCCACCGTCGGCGCGTTCCAAAGATGTTTTATGACTATGCAGAAAGCGGCAGCTGGACGGAACAAACCTTCCGCGAGAACACAACCGATTTTGACCAGATTCGCCTACGCCAACGGGTGGCGGTCGATATGTCTGGGCGCAGCACCGCTGGCAAAATGATCGGCCAAGACGTGGCCATGCCCGTGGCCCTTGCTCCCGTGGGCCTGACCGGCATGCAACATGCGGACGGCGAAATGAAAGCTGCCCGCGCGGCCGAAGCCTTTGGCGTGCCCTTCACCCTCTCCACCATGTCTATCAACTCAATCGAGGATGTGGCCTCCGCGACCAATAAGCCCTTTTGGTTCCAGCTCTATACGATGACAGATGAAGACTACGTCAGCCGCCTGATCGAACGGGCCCGCGCGGCGAAATGTTCGGCGCTGGTGATCACGCTGGATCTGCAAATCATCGGCCAGCGGCACAAAGATATCAAAAATGGCCTAACCGCCCCGCCCAAGCTGACGCCAAAAACCATCGCCAACCTTGCCACCAAATGGCGCTGGGGCATCGAAATGCTGCAAACCAAGAACCGCAGCTTTGGCAACATCGTCGGCCACGTCCAAGGCGTGACAGATGCCTCAAACCTCAGCGCATGGACCGCCGAGCAATTTGATCCTTCGCTGGATTGGAACAAAATTGCCAAAATCAAAGAACAATGGGGCGGCAAGGTCATCCTCAAAGGCATTCTCGATGCGGAAGACGCCAAAATGGCTGTGAAAGTCGGCGCCGATGCGATCATCGTCAGCAACCACGGCGGCCGCCAACTCGACGGCGCGCTCAGCTCCATCCGCATGCTCCCCGCCATCCTTGACGCAGTCGGCGGACAGGTTGAGGTCCACCTCGACAGCGGCATCCGCTCAGGCCAAGACGTCCTGAAAGCCATCGCCATGGGCGCAACAGGCACCTACATTGGCCGCGCGTTCATCTATGGCTTGGGCGCCATGGGCCAAGCGGGCGTCACCCGCGCCCTCGAAGTGATCCACAAAGAACTGGACACCACAATGGCCCTGTGCGGCGAGACAAACATGAACAACCTCGGGCGACACAACCTACTGATCCCCAAGAACTTTGAGGGCGATTGGCAAGACTGATGCTGGTCTTCTCCGAACAAAACCTTGTGCTCTTCTCAGTGCCAAAGACAGGTTCCACCGCTATGGAGTCTGCCTTAAAACCTTGGGCCGATATCGCGTTCTCAAAACACCGCAAACACAGCCCAGTGGGGCGCTATCAGCGCAAGATCGCGCCCTTCCTACAGCAAGCCTACAACCTCAAGCCCGAAACCATGGCCGTCATCCGCGCGCCCCTTGACCACCTGCGCAGCTGGTATCGCTACCGCGCAGCAACACTCGAGGTAGATTTCGACGGGTTCGTGCAGGCCGTCATCGCGGATGATCCCCCCCCTTGGGCCAAAATCGGCTCGCAACTCAAATTCCTCACAACACCAAACGGCACGCTCGGCATCACACATCTCTTTGCTTATGAAGCCCAACCAACACTGCGCAGCTGGCTAGACAATCGCATGGGCGCCGAAATCAACTTCAAACCAAAAAACATCTCGCCCGACGCCCCCACCCAGATATCGACCGCGACCAAAACCCTATTTGAACACCACTACGCCACTGAAATCGCACTGCACGCCCGCACTCTCGCAGCACAAGGTCACCTCGTCACCACCAGCTAAATACCCTATCTTTCTTGGCCAAAAATACTC
>JBDVSG010000041.1:0-47592 GCA_039967155.1 Sulfitobacter sp.
GGTTTCTTGGTAGGGGAACCGCGCGGCAAAAGCGTCCCACATGCCCGGAGGCGGGTCCATCACGGGCGCGCGGCGCAGGCTGCGTTCAGCGGCAATGCGGATCAATTTATCCGCCATCTCGCGAATGCGCTCTTTCAGTCGCGCCTTTTTGGACTGCCATGCACCACCGCCCAATTTATCAAGCAGCCCTTCCTCATGACCATATTTGCTGAGCAGTTCGATGTTCTCAACCGGCAGATACAGTTTTGAGGTCTCGGCATATTCAAGCACCAGACATTCATGGGCGGCCCCTACGGCTGTTACCACCTCCATGCCCAGATAGCGGCCAATGCCGTGATCCACATGCACAACCAGATCCTTCGGCGTAAGGCTTTGCACCTCTGACAGGAAATTCTCTGCGCGGCGTTTGCGTTTGGGGCGGCGGATCAGGCGATCACCCAACACGTCTTGTTCGGAAATTACGGTTAACTCGCGGTCGCCATCGGGGGCTTCGAACCCATGCTCCAACGCCCAAACCGCCAGATGCAGCCCCCGTTTGCCGATGCGCGTGGCATCGGTGATTGGGATCGCCTCGGCCAAACCTTCTTCTTCGATCAATCCTGTCAGGCGTTCGCGCGCGCCTTCTGAGTAGCTGGCGATCAGCACGGGACCGACCTCAAGCTTCACCTTAATGTGCGCAGATAAAGCACTAAAAAGACTTATGGATTCCTGCTGTCGTTCGGGTGAAAAATTGCGCCCGATGCGCCCTGCGGCATCCACGACACCCATCCCCGTAGGCTGCGGCAAAGGCGCCAGCTGCACAACGCGGCGGTCGGCAATTGCGGCCTCCCAAGCGGCATCATCCAGATAGAGCCCCGCCGCTGGTGCTGGTTTATAGACCGCATCCATTTTGGAGCGGTTGGCCTGCGCGATTTTACGGGTTTCATATTGATCCGCCACGCTGTCCCAGCGCGCCAGCCGCATGGCTGTGACCTGATCGTCCAGCGTGATGCTGGCTTTTGGTAGATAGTCGAACAGCGTCTCCAGCTGGTCGTAATAGAACGCCAACCAATGCTCGGCGCCTTGATGTTTGCGCCCTGCGCTGATCGCTTCATACAGGGGGTCATCGCTGCCTGCAGCCCCAAATTCGATACGGTAATTCTGGCGGAACCGTGTGATTGCGGCCTCGTCCAGAATGACCTCGGACACAGGCGCCAATTCGACCACATCCAATTTTTCAGTCGTGCGTTGTGTGGCGGGATCAAAACGGCGCGCGCCGTCCAGAACATCGCCAAACAGATCCAAACGCACAGGCCCCAGATCGCCCGGTGGATAGATGTCGATGATGCCGCCGCGCACAGCGTAATCGCCCGGCTCCATCACTGTGGGGCTTTGTACGAACCCCATGCGGACCAGAAAATGGCGCAGGTTCTTTTCATCCACGCGCCCGCCGACTTGCGCGCTCCATGCTGCGTCGCGTAACACTTCACGGGCCGGCACCCGTTGCGTTGCGGCCCCCAGCGTGGTCAGCAGGATGAATTTTTCCGGCATCCCATGCACCAATCCCGCCAGCGTTGCCATACGCGCAGCGGAGATATCGGCATTGGGCGAGACGCGATCATAGGGCAGACAATCCCACCCCGGAAAGACAACCACAGGCATATCGGGCGCAAAGAACCGCAGTGCCTCTTGCATGGCGGCCATCCGCTTGTCATCGCGCGCGACATGGATCAAGGGCGCGCCTGATTTGGCCGCCTCGGCCAGCAACAGTTTCGCGTCAAACCCTTCGGGTGCCCCTGACAGGGTAATATGAGTTGCGGGTTTCATGGCGCGCGCTTGCGATCAACCAAAGGGGCCCACGCTGAGGTTCTGGAACATCCCCCAAAGCGCGGTCACAAAGATCGAAAACATCCCGATAATCTGGGTGTACAGGCGGTGGCGCATAAGACGTCGGTGCAGGCGGTCATCGCGCGCGTCTTCCTCTTGGATCAACCGCGCGGTTGAGACGCTCAGCAAGCCAATCAGTGCCATCGGGAATCCAAGCAAAATAAGGGACTGTGCGAATTCATTGCCGTAAAAGAACCCCAGCAGCGCCAGCATCGTCAGGAAGAAACAGGCGAACCCAGCAATCCAGAGCCCCGACATTTGCGCAATAAACAGCAACCGGTTGGAGTTGATGCGCACAAGGTCTTCCAGATCCACCTGCGCCTGCCCGCCATGGCGTTTGGCCCGCAAGACCATATCGAACGGCACACCCAACCCATAGTGGCTGGTCGTAGACCACATCACCGCCAGCACAATCCAAAACCAAAGGTTCGAGAAAGAGCGCATGTCGATTAGCTCAAAGATCGTTTGATACCAGTCCAAAACAATACCCGTCATTCGTGTTTTTAAGGTCATAGCTGTGCGCGCGGGCGATTCCTACCCCTAGCGCCTCTTGAGTAGCGCAAAAATACGTGGCACCTGAGAAGGGCAACAGATCACAGGACCCGCCTCATGCAACCTACCCAAGCCTCCTACCCCGCAAATCGCTTGCGTCGCGTGCGTAAAAACGAAGGCATTCGTGGCTTGGTTCGCGAAAATGGCATTTCTGCTGCTGATTTCATTTGGCCAATTTTTGTGCGGTCAGGCACTGATATTGTGGAAGAAATTCCCACCATGCCAGGGGTCATGCGCCGATCTGTCGATAGAATCGTGGATGCCGCGCAAGAGGCATATGATCTGGGCATCGGGGCTATTTGCCTATTTCCCTATACAGGGCTGGAGGAACGGACAGAAGACTGCGCAGGCGCATGGGATCGCGAAAACCACACCAACCGTGCGATCCGTGCGATCAAAGCCGCTCTGCCGGACATGGTGGTGATGACAGATGTGGCGTTGGACACCTATAACATCAACGGCCATGACGGGTTGGTTGTAGAGGGTGAAATCATCAACGACCCAAGCGTCGAAGCTTTGGTCAAAATGGCGATGGAGCAAGCCCGCGCGGGCGCCGATATCATCGGCCCCTCTGATATGATGGACGGCCGCATCGGCGCGATCCGCACCGCACTGGAAGCCGAGGGCCACCACAATGTCATGATCCTCAGCTATGCCGCCAAATATGCCAGCGCCTTTTATGGCCCCTTCCGTGATGCAGTTGGCGCCTCTGGCGCGCTGACGGGGGATAAAAAGACCTACCAGATGGACCCCGCCAACAGTGATGAGGCCCTTCGGTTGGTCGCCCGAGATCTGGAGGAAGGCGCGGATATGGTTATGGTTAAACCGGGATTGCCCTATCTCGATATTTGTCGTCGGGTGAAAGACACCTTTGGTGCGCCGACCTTTGCCTATCAGGTGTCGGGCGAATACAGCATGATCAAAGCCGCAGCTGCCGCTGGGATGATCGACGAAGAACGTGTGATGATGGAAAGCTTGATGGCCTTTAAGCGCGCGGGTTGTAACGGCATCTTGACCTATTTCGCACCCGCCGCTGCGCGCCTGTTGCAAGAACGCGCATGAACACACCCCACGGCTCGGTGTTGTTCAGCGTGATTGCCTTGCCTGTATTGTGCCTGTTGCTGGGGGCTGCCTTTGGGCTGGGACGGCTTTATGAAGCCCATAGATACGAAGGCCACTGCCATGATCTGGGCGGCGGGCAAAACCCGACGGGTTACCCCATCTGTGTACTGCCAGAGGCCCCAAAGGGTTGAAACATACCTCACAGCATGTTTTCGCCAATTCGGCAAATTCCCATGACAAGCTGCAAAAAAGCGCTTAAACTAGCGTTAAGCTGGACCATACCGGCATGCAGAGCAGTTCCATTATTTACAGGCAGACCAATGACACAATCACTTATTTCGCGCCGCGCGTTTGGCTTGGGTGCGGTCGCATCCACAGGCGCACTTGCGGCTTGCGGCAATGGCGTAGGCTCCACCGGTGCAAGCACCATCGATGCGCGGGTCGATACAACACTTGCCGAAATGTACCGCACCTTCCCCAACACCCAGACTTTGGCGAACAAAGCCAACGGCATGCTGGTCATGCCATTGGTCACGGAAGCAGGCCTTGGGTTTGGCGGCGCATACGGGCGCGGTGCGCTGCGGGTCAATCAAACGACTGTGGATTATTACTCTGTCACAAAGGCGACGGGCGGCCTGCAGATCGGCGCGCAACAATACGCGCATGTGTTGTTCTTTATGACCAATGATGCGCTGTCCAATTTCCGCCGTGCGCCGGGTTGGGCCGCAGGCGCAAACGTCGAATATGTTATCTCGGATCGGGGCGACAGCGTGGGCGCAGATACAAACACTGTCCTATCGCCTGTTTTGGCCGTTGTTTTTGCGCGCGCAGGCCTGCGCGTCGGTGCCACACTTGAGGGTAGCAAATACACGCGGATCATTCCGTAAACCCAAGTAAACAGGTCAAAAAAACACCAACGCCCTGCACAACCCATATTTGGATTGTGCAGGGCGCTTTCATTCATCCACCACCTCAACAACGACCTTCAAGTCATTGTTTGAGATGAATTTCACCCCATCTTACGCAGGCGCTGGATCAGGCTGGAAGTATCCCAGCGCCCGCCCCCCAGTTTTTGCACATCTTTGTAGAACTGATCGACCAGCGCCGTCAGGGGCAGGCTTGCCGCGATCTCATCGCTGGTGTCGAGACAAATGCCCAAGTCCTTGCGCATCCAATCCACTGCAAATCCATGCTCGAATTCATCATCCAACATCGTTTCATAGCGGTTGGCCATCTGCCAGCTTCCCGCCGCCCCTTGCGAGATCACCTCGACCACTGCGCGCCCGTCTAGCCCAGCTTTTTCCGCGAAATGCAGCGCTTCTGACAGGCCCTGCACCACACCCGCAATAGCGATTTGGTTGCACATTTTGGTCATTTGCCCCGCGCCACTGTCGCCAATCAGGCGGCAAATCTTGGAATAAACCTCCATCACGGGCAAAGCACGATCAAAAGCCCCCTGATCGCCACCGCACATAATGGACAATTGGCCATTTTCCGCCCCTGCTTGGCCGCCTGATATTGGCGCGTCAACAAAGCTGATCTGCTGGGTGGCACCCGCAGCGAAGAGCGCACGCGTGACAGCGGCAGAAACCGTTGTGTGATCCACAAACACCGTGCCCGCCTGCATCCCAGCAAAGGCGCCGTCATCACCCAGCGTTACCGCACGCAAATCATCATCATTCCCAACGCATGACATGACAAACTCCGCCCCTTCGGCGGCTTCGCGCGGCGTTGGCGCAAATGCGCCGCCATAGGTCTGGGCCCAAGCCTGCGCTTTGCTTGTGGTTCGGTTATATACAGTCACCTCATGGCCTGCTTTTTGCAGATGCCCCGCCATCGGCGCCCCCATTACGCCCAGACCTAAAAACGCCAGCTTTGCCATGTACTTTTCCTTGCTTGAATGTTGCGCTATTGCTGCTCAATACCTAACCACCGAGACCCAGAGGGTCAAACGCGGGTTTGGGCAGAAGTATAAGAGGTTTTCATGGCATTGGTTTTTCGCTGGCTCGTCCGGTTGGCAGCAGCACTCTTGGTCCTAAGCGTTGTTGCGATCGGCCTGATCTATTGGCTCGCCTCGCGGTCATTGCCTGATTACAACGCCGAGGTAGAGGTGCCGAACCTTACCCATCCCGTTGAAATTGTGCGCGATAATGCCAATGTGCCGCATATTTTTGGACCAAAGGATGCGGATGTGTTTTTTGGTCTTGGCTTTGCCCATGCCCAAGACCGCCTGTGGCAAATGACCACCATGCGGCGCACCGCCCAAGGCAGATTATCAGAAGTTTTCGGCGCAAAGACGCTGGACGTCGACAAGCTGATGCGCCGTTTTGATATTTACGCGCTTTCCGTCGCCTCGGTTGAGGCCATGGATCCCGCCACCCAAGACGCGCTGCGCGCCTATTCTGCAGGCGTAAACGCGCGGTTGGATCAAATCAACAACGATGCTTTGGGCCGCGGTGCACCCGAAATGTTCATCTTTAACGCGCCGATGGCCCCATGGCGGCCCGCTGATAGCATCGCCATCGTGAAATTGATGGGCATTCAGCTGTCTGGCCATCTGGATGCCGAAGTTTTGCGTGCGCAAGTCTCGCTGGCGCTCCCCGATGAAAAGCGCCTACGTGATATCCTGCCAGATGCCCCCGGCGCCGGTGTTGTGGCCCTGCCAAAATACGCAAGCCTCTTTCCCACGGCACAAAAATTCGCAGCATTGCCCCCCTTTAATCAACACCCGCTTTCTCCGTTTAAACGCACAGCGCTAGCGGGGGCTTCGAATGCTTGGGCCGCGGCGCCGACCCGCTCTGCCTCTGGCGGCACTTTGCTGGCAAATGACCCGCATCTCGGGTTTACCGCCCCTGCCATTTGGTATCTTGCGCGGCTAGATCTAGAGGCAGGCGGCGTGATTGGCGCCACTATTCCTGGTGTGCCGAACGTCTTGACCGGACGCTCTGCCGATCTGGGTTGGGGGCTGACGTCCTCTTATTTGGACGACCAAGATGTCTATGTCGAAGAACTTAACCCCGCCAACCGCGAAGAATACCGCACCCCGTCAGGGTTCAAAAAATTCCGCACACGGGCCTCGATCATCAATGTTAAAGATCTAGATCCCGTAACCTTGACCCTACGCTGGACCGATAACGGCCCTGTCCTGCCGGGCAGCCATTATAATCTGGCCAGCATCACACCACCGGGCCATGTGGTTTCTGTCAATTGGACCGTGCTCAGCCAGCGCGACACGACGATCCAGGCCGGGATCAAGCTGATGAACGCAAAGACTGTGGCAGATGCCATCACAGCAAGTGCCGATCATATCGCCCCCTCCCAGAACCTGACCTTGGTGGACAACACAACGATTGCGCTGAAAACCATCGGTGCAGCGCCAAAACGCGATCCAGCGCATCAAAGCCAAGGCCGTATGCCGACCCCTGGATGGATCGCGACCAACCGCTGGCAAGGCACGTTGCCTTTCACCACCAACCCCGGATTTGTGTCCCCCGCAGGCGGGATTTTGGGCAATACCAACAATAAGACGGTTGATCGGCCCTTTCCGAACCATATTTCCCATCTATGGGGCGACACCCAACGCATTCAACGCTGGCAACGGCTGATGCAAGGGCGCCAAGTCCACACCCGCGAAAGCTTCATTGAGGCGCAGTTGGACACGGTCAGCTTCACCGCGCGCTCCTTGCTGCCGCTGATCGGTTCAGAGCTGTGGTTCACTGGCGAAGCGGCCCCCGTTGGCACCCCAGAGGCCTTGCGCCAGAATGCCCTGTCCCTATTGGCGGGGTGGTCAGGCGAGATGAACGAACATATGCCCGAGCCGCTGATTTATGCGACTTGGCTGCGCGCGCTCCAAGACCGGTTGATCCGAGACGAGCTGGGGCCGCTGACGCCAGAATTCGAACATGTTGAACCCCTGTTCATCGAACGGGTCTTTCGCAATGTTGAAGGCGCTTCTGCCTGGTGCGACGTTTTCCAATCCGCCCCTGTCGAGACCTGTGCCGACATGGCCCGTCTTGCACTGGACGATGCGCTATTGGAAATCACCCAAAAATACGGCTCGGCGCTGGAATCGTTGCGCTGGGGCGATGCCCATCAGGCGACGCATGACCATCCCGTTTTGGGCACGGTCCCCGTGTTGCGGTATTTTGTGAACATCCGTCAGAGCACCTCGGGCGGGGATCACACATTGATGCGCGGTCGGACCAAAGGCAGCGGCCCAGATCCGTTCCAAAACGTGCATGGCGCGGGCTATCGTGGGGTTTATGATTTTGCAGATCCGGACAGTTCGGTCTTTGTACTGTCCACTGGGCAATCGGGGCATTTTCTATCGCGCCATTATGATGATTTGGCTCAACTGTGGCGGCGCGGCGAATATATCCCCATGTCACTGGACCAAGATCTGGCCCGCGCTGCATCCGTAGGTGTCACCCTTTTGATCCCAGAGGCACCATGAACCAACGCGTTATCCTTTTTAACAAACCTTTTGGTGTCCTGTCGCAATTCACAGACAAGGGCACACAGGGCTCTGATCGTCCGACGCTGTCGCGCTATATTGATGAACCAAAGTTCTATCCTGCGGGCCGTTTAGACCGTGACAGTGAGGGGTTGATGGTGCTGACAGATAGCGGTCCACTGCAGGCGCGGATCTCTAACCCCAAATACAAGCTGGAGAAAACCTATCTGGTGCAGGTCGAGGGCACGCCAGACGAGGCTGCCCTGAATGCGCTGCGCAAAGGGGTCACTCTGAAGGATGGGATGACGCGACCTGCACGGGTAGAGCAAACCGAGGCGCCAGCAGACCTGTGGCCGCGCGATCCGCCTGTGCGGTTTCGCAAATCCGTGCCCGATGAATGGCTGCGCATCACGATTTCAGAGGGCCGCAACCGTCAGGTGCGCCGAATGACCGCCCATGTGGGCCTGCCCACCCTGCGGCTGATCAGGGTGCAAATCGGCAATTGGCAGCTGAACCAGCTTGCCAACGGCGCATGGCGATTTGCCTCGGCGACGGGTGCTTAGGGACGCGGGATCTCGTGGGGCGCGTCAGAGACGCAGGTAGGCGGCCTCAACATCGGCTGCCCACCGCACGGTAAGATCAAACCCTTCTTCGGTCTGAACCTCATCTGTGACGACATCTTGAGAAAACAGCCATGCGCGCTTGCGCCCTTCGGCAAAGCCGAGGCTGATTTCTGCCGTGCGCAGCGCACCTTGCAGGGCGGTGGCAACCGTTTCTTGTAGCCCTTCCAGCCCCTCACCGGAAATAGCCGAGATCGCCAGAACGTTCTCATCGCGCACCGCGCGTTCGCGCATGGCGTTGGCGGCATCCTCAGGCAGCAGATCCAGTTTGTTCCAGACCTCAAACATGCGGGTTTCTTTTGGCACCCCCAGCGAAGTCAGGATTTCGCGCACATCGCGGGCTTGGATTTCGGTCTCGGCATGGCTGATATCGCGCACGTGCAAAATGATGTCAGCGGCCAGAACTTCCTCTAGCGTAGCGCGGAAGGCGGCGACCAATTCGGTCGGCAAATCTGAGATGAAACCAACCGTATCGCTGAGGATGATCTCAGGGCCATCCAACAGCTCTAGGCTGCGCATTGTCGGGTCCAACGTGGCAAAGAGCATGTCTTTTGCCATCACATCAGCCCCCGTCAACCGGTTGAAAAGTGTGGATTTACCAGCGTTGGTATAGCCCACAAGTGCGACAATGGGAAAGGGCACTTTGGCGCGGGCGGCGCGGTGCAGCGCGCGGGTTTTTACGACTTTTTCCAACTGGCGGCGCAGGCGCACCAATTGGTCGTCAATGGCACGGCGGTCGGCCTCGATCTGCGTCTCACCCGGACCGCCCACAAAACCCAAACCACCGCGCTGGCGTTCTAGGTGGGTCCATGCGCGCACCAGACGGGTCCGCTGGTAATTCAGCGCAGCCATTTCCACCTGCAACACCCCTTCACGGGTGGCGGCGCGGTCGCTGAAAATCTCTAGGATCAGCCCTGTGCGGTCCAGCAGTTTCACTTTCCAGAGCTTTTCCAGATTGCGTTGCTGAACTGGAGTGACATGGCCATCCACCAAGACCAGCTCGATCTCTTCGTCCTCGATCTGTTGGCGGATCTCTTCGATCTTGCCTTTGCCAAAAAGTTGGCCCGCACTTACGGTACGCAACGGCACAACCGCGCCGCCGATCACCTCTAGCCCAGGGAGGGCTTCGGCCAAGGCAACGGCTTCGGCCAAAGCCGGTTCAGGGTTGCGACGCCCACCATCCGTACGGATGTCAGGATGCAAGACCCATGCGCGCGTAACCGCGGGGCCTTCCGTTTCATCGATCTGGAACTGAGTTTTACTCAAGAAGCGTCTTCGCCCTCGTATAGGCTGATCGGTTGGCTTGGCATGATCGTAGAGATCGCATGTTTGTAAACCAACTGAGATTGCCCATCACGGCGCAGAAGAACACAGAAGTTATCAAACCATGTAATCACGCCTTGCAATTTCACCCCGTTAATCAGGAAAATTGTGACCGGTACTTTGGTCTTTCGTACGTGGTTCAGGAACGCATCCTGAAGGTTCTGTCTATCAGACGCCATAGTTTGATCTCTCATTATTCTTGTCATCAGCCGAAATAGGCCTCTTGAGGGAAAACTATGGATCGAGGTTTCCAAAGTTTCCAGCCCCAAAGCGATGATTTATCACCCAATGATTGCCCCCGTGTCAGCTGCGCCACAGATCGGGTGTTAATAATGCGATGATGGCCAGTGTTTCAAGGCGCCCCAAAACCATTGCAGCCGCCAAGATTCCCTTGGCTGAGGTGCTCAGCGACAAGAGCGCTACTGGCCCTTCGCCCGCCACTTCGGTCAGCGGGCCCGTCGTAGACAGCATGGCGATCGACAGCACAATTGCATCATCGAAAGTGACCCCAACATAAGTCAGCGCAAGGCAAATCACCGCAAAGGCCAAGGCAAACAGCATAAAGAAAATCCACGCAATGAACGCGCCCCCAGATTGCAAACGCCGCCCCGCGACCCCTGCCCCTGATACCGCATTTGGATGGACCAGCTGTTCCATTTCGCGCACTCCATTTCGGTAGAGCGCGAACACACGCAACAATTTCACCCCGCCCGCAGTGGTCGCCACCCCGCCACCGACCAACGCCAACCCCATCAGGATCAATCCTGGCGTGCGCAGGCCAGACCAGCTTTGGGTTTCGCCCCAATAGTCAGACACAAAACCCGTGGTCGATAGAAACGAAATGACCGTAAACACAGATCCCCACAAGGCCTGAAGCGCGGTCACGACAGTGCTGTCCCCATCAACGGCAAATGCCCCCAAGAAATGTCTTGTAAACAATGCGATAGGGACCAACAGGATGATCGTCAGACCGATCTTAAATTCAGGATCGGTTCTGAGCCCGCCTTGGGTTGCTGTGACTGTGTCGGTTGAAAAGGTCAGCCGCGACAGGGCGAATAACATAAACAGAGCCATCAAAATTTCCGTAAACACCCCGCTGTCTGCAACGGATGCGCCACCGGTGGTCGTTATGCCAGATGTCGCCATCACTGACATCGCGTGGCACAGCGCAACCAGCGCTTCTTGTCCCGAGAAGACCAGCAAGATCCACAGCAGTACGGTGAGCCCGACATAAAGCGGCGCCAAGCTTTGTAATGCGCGTCCGACCCTTTGGCGCGGGCTCAGCGGCTTCGCATTGTATAGCCCTGTTTCACGCCGACCAGGTTCGGCCTGCGCTGTTACCTCAAACCCTCCCAGATTGAGCGGCGCAAGGATCGCAACCGCTGCCACCCACATCAACAAGCCGCCCATCCAGCCCACTTGTGCACGCCACAAATGCAAGGTTGGGCTCAGCCGTTCGGGATCATCGAACAATGTAGCGCCCGTTGTTGTCAGCGCGCTGAGCATTTCGAAATAGGCGTTGAAGAAACGCGTCGTCGGCAAAGCTTCGACAAAGGGAATCGCAAAGATAATTGGCAGGAACACAAAGGCAGAGAAAATCGACAGCAACGGCCCCAAAGCCCCATGACGCGGCGCGCGCCCCGCATGGGCCAGACCGATCAGTAAAAATGTGGCTGTCCCCAACAGCCCCGCATAGAAAAATGCGCGGCTTGCACTGTGGTTATCCGCGATCAACGCATAAAGCGCGGGCGCAAACATCGACATCACCCCCGCGCCGAACATCAACAAGAACAGCGGCAGCTGGGTCAGCTCACGTCTAAGGCTTTTCTTTTGGTGCATGATTGCCCCTAGCTAGAAAAAGTCGATGGAGACCTGCATCAATTGCTCCAGTTGGGCGACATCTTTGCTCATCACAAAGACAGCAACCACGTCGCCCTCATCAATGCGCGTGTCGCCCAAGGGGCGGATGATCTTGTCTCCCTTGCGCACGGCCCCTACCAACGCCCCTTCGGGGAAATCGATCTCGCTGATCTTTTTGCCCGCCATTGGCGAGGTCGAGAGCACCTCGGCCTCGATCACTTCGGCTTCTGCATCGCCAATTGAATAGACCGCCCGCACGCGCCCATGCCGGATATGGCGCAGGATCGAACTGACGGTGGTGGAGCGCGGATTGATGTAGGCATCAATGCCCAGAGGCTGCATCAGCGGAACCAAGGTCGGGTCGTTGATCAGCGCGATCACATAGGGGCAGCCTTCGGCACGGGCACGCACACAGGCCAACATGTTGGTTTTATCGTCGTCGGTCACGGCCAGCATGGCATCTGCGCGGTCGATCCCCGCCTCTGCCAGCAACGTTGCATCCAGCCCGTCGCCGTTCAACACAATGGTGCGCTCCAAGGCTTCGGCGGCTTTTTCGGCGCATGTGCGGCTTTTCTCGATCACCTTCGCGCGGATACGTTTGGCGCGTTTTTCCAGCGTTTGTGCCACCGACAGGCCGACATTACCACCCCCGACCAGCACGACACGGTCCTGACTGGAAGACTTCTTGCCGAAAATTTCCATCGCGCGGGAGATATCGTCACGGTGGACAAATATATAGGCGTCATCGCCTGTAAACAGCTGATCCTTGGCTTCGGGCGCGAACAAGCGGCCCTCACGGCGAACCCCGACAACCACAGCGCGCAGGGTCGAAAACAGGTCCGTCAGCTGACGCAATGGCGTGTTCAGCACGGGGCAATCATCATCCAGCGTGATCCCCATCAACTGCGCATGGCCGTCCATAAACAACTCGGTGTCAAAAGCCTCGGGCGCTGCAAGACGTTGCAACGCGGCTGCTGCGACTTCGCGTTCAGGGCTGATCACCACATCGATTGGCAAATGATCACGGCGGTAAAGGTCTGAATAAATCACGTCCAGATAGGACTGCGACCGCAAGCGCGCGATCTTTCGGTTGATGCCAAAAACCGAATGGGCAACCTGACAGGTCACCATGTTGACCTCATCGGAATATGTCGCGGCGATGATCATATCTGCATCGCGCGCACCTGCACGTGCCAACACATCCGGATAGCTGGCAAAACCCGCAACGCCTTGAACATCCAACGTATCTGTCGCGCGGCGTACCAGATCGGCGTTGTTATCGACCACCGTCACATCGTTTCGTTCACCTGACAAATGGCGCGCAATTTGCCAACCGACCTGCCCTGCGCCGCAAATGATTACTTTCATACTGTGGTGATCCCCTGCTACGTCGGCCGCAGAACCTGCGGCCGTAACGCCTGTGCCTGAATGCAGTATGGATGTCAGAACCCGCAGCTGGGGTCAATTCAATTGTCTTTATGCACCCTTAATGCCAGCCTGCACATCGCAGACTGGCAGGACCGAGGGCATCAGTCATCTACATGGGCCACGCGTGTGCCCGATTTCGCAGAAGTCACGACACCCAGACTTTTGAGTTTTCTATGCAGGGCCGACCGTTCCATCCCAACAAAATTAGCTGTCCGGCTGATATTGCCACCAAAGCGGTTGATTTGTGTCAGTAGATATTCGCGCTCAAACGCTTCGCGGGCTTCGCGCAGCGGCAGGCTGGCCATTGCGCCCGATAGAACAACGCGGCCCTCTTCTTCGGCATGGTCTTCTTCGCCGGGTAGCTCGCGGGCTTCAATCGGCGCGGTGCCTTCGCCCAAGATCAACACACGTTCGACCAGATTTTTCAGCTGCCGCACGTTGCCAGGCCAGATCATCGTCTGCATCAAAGCCTGAGCGTCATCAGAGATTTCGCGGTTTGGCAGACCTTGGCTGCTGTTAAACTCGGCGATGAAATACGCCGCCAACAGGGGAATATCCTCGCGGCGTTCAGCCAAAGACGGCACAGCAATCGGAACGACATTCAAACGATGATAGAGCTCCTCGCGGAAGGTTTCTGCTGCAATCTCGGCTTGCAAGTCTTTGTTTGTGCTCGATATCACCCGAAGATCAACGCGAACTTTATCATTTCCGCCCACACGGGTGAACTGTTGATCCACAAGCACGCGCAGGATTTTGGACTGCGTGCCCAATGGCATATCTGCCACCTCGTCAAAATACACGACACCGCCATGACCTTGCTCTAGCAGGCCCGGCTCTATGCCGCGCTCGGCGCTTTCACGGCCAAACAGGACCTCCTCCATACGGTCGGGCGCCACACCCGCACAATTGACCGTAATAAACGGCGCGGAGGCGCGGTTTGAATTGGCGTGAATAAACCGCGCGGCGACTTCTTTGCCCGCCCCCGCAGGTCCCGTCAACATCACGCGACCATTCGATTTCGTAACCTTATCCAACTGCCCCACAAGCGTGCGGAAGGCCCCTGAATTCCCGATCATTTCAGTGTTGGAGCTGTCCTTGCGTTTCAGCGTCAGATTCTCGCGGCGCAGGCGTGACGTTTCCATAGCGCGGCGGATGACGACCATCAGTTGATCAATATTGAAAGGCTTTTCAATGAAATCATAGGCACCCTGCTTAATCGCGGCGACCGCAATTTCAACATTACCATGGCCGGAAATGATAACGACGGGCACGTCTGGGTTATCTCGTTTCACGGATTTCAAAATGTCGATTCCGTCCATCTTGCTGTCTTTCAGCCAGATATCGAGGATCATCAGCGCGGGGGGTTCTGCGTTGACAGCGGCCATTGCATCATCGGAATTACCTGCAAGACGGGTTGCAAACCCTTCGTCTTCCAAAATATCCGAAATCAATTCACGGATATCGCGTTCATCGTCTACGATTAAGATGTCACTCATTTTATTAGTCCTCGTTGCCCGTATTCGGTTTGGCGTCCAATGGCAGCGTAATTTCTGCCATCGCACCAAAGTGATTTTGCCCCTCAAATACCGGAGCGTCCGTGAGGGTCAGGCTGCCGCCATGTTCCTCGATTATCTTCTTAACAATAGGCAGGCCAAGCCCTGTGCCCTCGCTGCGTGTTGTCACATAGGGTTCAAACAGGGCAACACGGTCTTCTGGCAGGCCCGTCCCATTATCCGCGATCGTGATATAGGCGGATGTATCATCCGCGCGCAGCGTAACCTGCACCTGCGGTACCAGCCCTTCGGGCGCGCCTGTTTCCCGAAGTGTGTCGATAGCCTCACCCGCGTTTTTTATGAGATTTGTTAACGCCTGTGTAATCATTGTGCTGTCGATCAGCGCGGGGAGTTCTGCCTGCGGCACGTCAGATATGACGTTTATGTCCGGTCTGCCTGCTTTTTGCAGCAGGGTCGCATCGCGCACCAACTGGCAAAGATCTTGGTGTTTGCGCACAGGTTCTGGCATGCGGGCAAATTTTGAAAACTCATCCACAATGCGGCGTAGATCGCCCGTCTGGCGAATGATCACGCCTGTCATTTGTTCCAGACTGTCGCTGTCATCACCCAGTTTCGGGGCAAATTTGCGTTTGATCCGCTCCGCGCTCAGCTGGATTGGAGTGAGCGGGTTTTTGATCTCATGGGCGATGCGGCGGGCAACATCGCCCCATGCCGCCATCCGTTGGGCGCTGACCAGTTCGGTCACATCATCAAAGGCCACAACATAGCCTTCCAGCCGCCCTTCATCTGTGCGGCGTGTCGCCATACGGACCAGTAGGTTTTCCATTTGGCCCTGCCGCGCGACTTTGATCTCTTGCTGGATCGTTTCGTTGGGCGTGGTGATCAACGTGTCATACAGCGATCCAAATTCAGGCACCGCAACGGCCAAAGCCAGCGATTGCTGATCTTCCTCCCAGTCCAACAGCCGCATGGCTGAGCGGTTAACAAAGGTCACGCGCCCCTCAGGGTCCAACCCCACAACCCCCGATGTGACCGAGCTGAGAACAGAATCAAACAGGCGGCGGCGGCGTTCAATTTGGCGGGTGTTATCCAGCAACGTATTGCGCTGCCCTTTCAGCTGTTTGGTCATTTGGTTGAAATAACGCCCCAGCATCGCAATCTCGTCATCGCCATCCTCCGTCAGGACCTGAACATCCAGATCCCCTGCCCCGACTTGCTGCGCGGCGCCCGTCAAACGGCCCACCGGCCCCGACAGACGCTCAGCAAACCAAAGGCCCAACCAGACCGCGGCCAGAATAATAATCACCGCGAAGGCCAGATACAGCAGGCCGAATTCGAACAACATACGCCCCCGTTCGCTTTCAAGCTGTTGGTACAAGCGAATGGTTTCTTGGGTGTCATCCAGCAGGCTAAGGATCTCGCCATCCACACCGCGGCTGATGTAGAGAAAACGATCCACAAAAGACGTCAGCCGGACCAACGCGCGGAACTCATTTTCAGGCCAATCTTCAATCAAATGGACATCTTTGGCATCGGCGTTTGTGATGTCTTCAGCGGAAGGTGCCTCAAAATCAAACAGATAGGAACGATCGCCGCGTGCTCTGATCTCTGCTGTGGCATCAATCATATAGGCTTCGCGCAGGCCCCGTTGTACCTGCCGCTGACCTTCGCCCAGCAAATCACTATCGCTTAGCCGTGTTCCAGAGCGGCGCGCACGGTCGATGCTTCGGGCCAGCGCCAAGGCGTCTTCGCGCAGGCCATTGCGCTCTTCCTCGGCGTAGGCTTCCGCCGCCAAAAGCGAATTGCCAACCACCACGCGCACCCGCTCCGAAAACCACCCCTCGATTCCGACGTTGATGGTCAAAACAGCGAAAACCGCGACCGAAACAGTTGGGATAAACGCCATCAGCGCGAAGACACCCGTCAATCGCAGGTGTAACCGCGATCCCGCTGATTTCGCCCTCCGCGCCAATACCAGCCGCGCAACTTGCGCCATTACCAAAGCCGCAAGCGCCAGAATGTAAATGAGGTCCAAAAGCAGAATCAGCCGCAGCGTGTCGGTACTGCCCTGATCCAAAGGCCCCAAAGCAAGGTAGGTCGACAGGGCCAGCAACGGCCCCAAAACCACCAAACCAAGCGTCATCAACGTGCGCACACGCCTCTGCCGTCGCAAACGCGACAGCTGAACCATCCATGTATTCCGTGTTCGGGATGCCACGCTGGGACCCTCACCTGATGTGGTGCTAACGCACCGTACCGCCATATTTTGTGATCCTATCCAAGGCTGTCCCTTGGTGGCCACGCTTATGTGACAGTTTTACATCATTTTCCGGCCGCGTGTAACCTCTATTTCGAGGTCTGTGATTTTCTTTCTGAGGGTATTTCGATTTATTCCCAACAACTCGGCGCATTTGGCCTGATTGCCCGATGTGGCCGCCAAGGCAACCTCAATCAATGGGGCCTCTACTTCGCGCAGGATCCGCTGATAAAGACCAGGAGGCGGCAGCATGTTTCCGTGCAGCTCAAAATAGCGTTTGATATGGCGCTCGACGCTGGCCCCCAGTTTTTCACCATTGCCTGTGGCGCGTGTCGGCTCTGGGCCGGGCTGGCCACCAACCACTTGGCCCGCTTCGGCGGTGGTAATTTCAACCGTTCGGCTGGTCAGGGCCAATTGGCGCATCGCATGCTCAAGCTGGCGCACGTTCCCAGGCCATGTGTAATTTGCAAAGACCTTCACAGCGCCTTCAGACAATGCATGCGGCGCACCGGCCCCTGCATCGGCGCGTTCTAGAAAATGAGTCGCAAGCAGCGGAATATCCTCGACGCGGTCGCGCAGCGCAGGCACGTGCAATGTCGCCCCAGACAGACGATAATACAGATCGCGGCGCATGTTGCTTTCGCCTTCGTCCTGCCCCAGATCGGTTTGAGAGGTCGCGATAAAGCGTGGCGGGTTTTCAGATTCGGAATCCATCATGCGGGCGATGCGCGCCTGAACTTCGGCTGAAATATCGCCGATCTCATCGATCAATAGCGTCCCGCCCCGCACCCGTGCCATCACCCGCGCAGGACCTTCAAGATCCAGCAGGTCCGCTTCGGTCACTGTCACGAATGGCATGGCGCGGCGGTCTGACAGATCGTGAATCGCTTTTGCGATCAGCGATTTTCCTGTGCCGCTTTCCCCCCAGATCAGGACGGGCAAATCGGCATTCATCACCCGCGCAATCACACGGTAAAGCGCCTGCATGACGGCGGTTTTTCCAACCATTGGCAGATCATCTTCATCCCCCACATTGCTGACATCTGCCGCGCGGCGCGGCGTGCCTGTGCGCTCAAGCGCACGCGCGGTGCGTTTCATCAGATCTGGCAGGTCGAAGGGTTTGGGCAAATAATCATAGGCCTGCGCCTCGGCCGCTTTGATCGCTGTCATGATCGTATTTTGCGCCGAAATCACGATCACCGGCAGATCAGGGCGATCTTCGGCGATTTTGGGCAACATTTCCAATCCGTTCCCATCAGGCATTGCGACATCGGTGATCACGACGTCCCCCTTGCCTTCAGACACCCACCGCATCAGCGTGGTCAGGCTGGACGTCGCATGGACCTTACATCCCGCGCGCGTCAGCGCCTGTGTCAAAACCGTGCGAATTGTGCGGTCATCATCCGCAACCAGAACAGTGCCGTCCATGGTTAGCTCCCTTTTTCAGACAAAACGTCTGTTGTCTTGTTACGTACTTCAACCGCATCTGCGCGAGGCAAAGAGATGCGGAAAACGGTTTTTCCTGGCACAGAAGTGACTGAAATCCAGCCATCATGTTCGGAAATAATCTTACTGACCAATGCCAGCCCAAGACCCGTGCCGTTTTCGCGGCCAGATACAAACGGGTCAAATACATCGCCTGCAATATGTTCCGGCAGGCCCGGTCCGTCGTCGATCACCTCAATCTGAAGCGGCAACGGAACCCCACGCCCATCTGCGCGGCGCAGGCGGAAAGAATGTTCATAGTAGCTGTGCAAACGGATCGTGCCGCCGCCCTTGCCTGCCGCCTCGGAGGCGTTTTTGACAAGATTGAGAACCACCTGCAGCAGCTGGTCTTTATCCCCCCAAGCAAGCGGCAGCGAAGGATCGTAATCTTCGATGATGTTCATCTGCGCCCCAAACCCCAACAAAGCAGAGCGGCGCGCGCGGTCCAATACGTCGTGCAGGTTGACTTCACCGCGTTCAGGCACGGTCAGATTGCCAAATTGTTCAACTTGCTCAAGAAGTTTCACAATCCGGCGGCTTTCGGCCACGATCAAATCGGTCAGCTCCAGATCTTCTTTGGACAGGTTCATGCTTAGCAATTGCGCAGCACCCGTGATCCCCGCAAGCGGGTTCTTGATTTCATGTGCCAGCATCTCAGCCATACCGATGGCGGATTTGGCGGCTGATTTAACAGAGTGATTCTGCGTCATCCGCCCTGCCAGCTCACGCGGGGAGATCATGAGGATCATCACCCCCTGCGCCCCCGACAGCGGCGCGATTTGAAGCTGCGACTGCAGCGGTGCCCGTTGGCCGCTGCCCACATCAACGTCATTCACAAACAAAGTCGTCTGCGACGCACGGGCACGGGCAAATGCTTCCTCTAGCGGGGCGTCAATCGCAATGATGTCCCAGACAGGCAGGCCGCAAATCCCTTTGGCCGAAGCATTCAAAAAACCTTCGGCTGCGGCGTTCAAATCAACGATTGTATCATCGGCCCCCACCAAAACGGCGGGCACCGGCAAAGAGGCCCAAAGCCCGCGTTCAATGGTTCCAAGTGGTGAAGCTTTTCTGCTCATGCTGCGGCGTCCCAATGTGATGTATCCAATGCCTCTGGCAGCAGGATCATCGTTTGCTCTATGCTGCGCGCGGTCAAAACGGCGCGGCGAATGTCTTCTGGTGTTTGTGCGTGATCCATGTACCAGCCCAAATGTTTGCGCGCGACGCGCAGGCCCAGTTTGGTGCCGTAAAAGGCAAGCAAATCATCGTAATGGCCCAGAACCATGTCCACAAAGGCCATCCCCTGCGGCACCTGTGGCGCGGGGGTGCCAAAAACATCATGGGCGACTTGTGCCAACACCCATGGCCGCCCCTGCATGCCGCGCCCGATCATGACGCCACAGGCGCCAGATTGATCCAAGGCCGCGCGCGCAGTTGTTGTATCGACGATATCGCCATTCGCGATGACGGGAATATCGACAGCCTCAACCACATTGTGGATCGCAGTCCAATCTGCTTTGCCTTTGTAGAACTGGCACCGTGTGCGGCCATGTATTGTAACCATCTTGATGCCAGCAGATTCGGCCCGCCGCGCGATCTGCGGAGCATTCAGCATGTCATCATCCCACCCCAAACGAGTCTTCAGTGTAACAGGCACATCCACCGCCTCCACAACGGCTTCAATCAACCGCAAAGCGTGGTCAGGGGTTTTCATCAACGCTGATCCCGAAGCACCCTGCGTGACCTTTTTCGCAGGGCACCCCATGTTAATATCAATCATCCGTGCGCCTTGCGCTTCGATCATCTTGGCCGCTTCGGCCATTGGTGCGGCCTCGCGCCCCGCGATCTGGACCGAGGTCCCCTCAACACCCAGCCCCAGCTCGGCCTTTTCGCGGGTGCCAGGGCGATGGGTAAGCCATTCACCGGACGCGATCATTTCCGACACCACCAAGCCAGCCCCGAACCGCGCGACCAGATTGCGCGTCGGCAAATCGGTAATCCCAGCCATTGGGGCCAGAAAAACGGGTGGGAAAAGGTCCATAGGGAGTGTCATTATGAGCTATGCTTAATCCTTGAGCGCTTGACCGAGAACTACCCCATATCAGGGACGTACACAACAAAGTGCTTGTTCTTTGATCGGACAATGATGCGGTATTGTCTAAAAAATAGGCACTCACACAGGCCGACCATCCGCGGCGTAACATTGCGCTGCCTGTTGGGATTACCTATGACGGGTGTTAGCAAAAAGAAAGTGAAACCCATGCGCGTATATGCTCTGATCGTTGCTGCGGGACGTGGTACGCGCGCCGGTGGCGACCGCCCTAAACAATGGCAAATGTTGCAAAATATGCGCGTGATCGACCATGCCATTAATGCCTTCGAGAGCCACCCTTTGGTGTCGGGTATTGCGCTGGTGCTGCATGCCGATGACATGTCCGAAGCGCCAGACATGCGCAAACGCGGGTATACCGTGGCCCTTGGCGGTGCAGAGCGGAACCAATCCGTGCATGCAGGCCTGCGCATCTTGCCCGATTGCGATGCCGTCCTGATCCATGACGCCGCCCGCGCCTGCGTGAGCCAAGGCATCATCTCAGACGTTATTTCAGCGCTGGATCATCACGATGCAGCAGCACCCGGTGTCGCGGTGACAGATGCGCTTTGGACGGGGGCGCTTGGCAAGGTCACAGGCAAGATGGATCGCACCGGCCTGTTTGCCGCCCAAACACCGCAGGGGTTTCGTCTGAACAAAATACTGCAAGCCCATGAAACCTATGACGGGATCGCAGCAGATGACGTGGCCGTGGCCCGCGCCGCTGGGTTGGATGTGGCGATCACCCAAGGCGATCCCGACAACATAAAAATCACCACGCCGCTGGATTTTGACCGCGCCGCGCGGATATTGGAGAAGTAGATGGACATACGTACAGGCAACGGATTTGACGTTCACGCGTTTGGGACTGGGGATCATGTGATGTTGTGCGGTGTGCGCATCCCGCACACCCATGGGCTGGTTGGACACTCTGACGCTGATGTGGGGCTCCACACTGTGACAGATGCCATCTATGGCGCATTGGTTGCGGGCGACATCGGCACACATTTCCCGCCATCAGATCCGCAATGGAAAGGTGCCGAGAGCCACATTTTCCTGCGTCATGCCGCTGATTTGGCCCGCACGCGCGGCTTCACCCTGACCCATGTGGATTGCACGTTGATCTGTGAATTCCCCAAGGTCGGCCCCCACGCGGCAGCGATGCGTGCGGCCGTGGCCGAGATGTTATCTATTGATGAGGACCGCGTGTCCGTAAAAGCCACCACCTCAGAAAGGTTAGGCTTTACCGGACGCGGCGAAGGGATTGCCTGTATGGCCACAGCAACTTTGGTGAAATCATGATTGCACGATTGATTGGGACGGTTTTGGGGGTTGGGTATCTACGCCCTGCGCCTGGAACATGGGGATCGCTGGTGGCGCTGCCTTGGGCGTGGCTGCTGCATGTGGTTGGCGGGCTGCCGTTGCTTTTGTTGGCGACGGTTGTTGCCTTCTTCAAAGGGTGGTGGGCCACTGGAAAAATGACCCGTGGCACGGACAATCATGATCCTTCCGAAATTGTCATCGACGAAGTTGTCGGCCAGTGGATTGCCGTGCTTCCCTTGTCGATTGCAAGTTGGCGCATGGGGATAGAGATCACTGTCATGTGGCCGGGATGGATTGCGGCATTTGTGTTGTTTCGCCTATTCGACATCTGGAAACCTTGGATCATCGGCTGGGCGGACCGCCGCGGTGACCCTTTGGGCGTCATGCTGGACGATGTGATTGCGGGTGTTTTTGCTGCAATTGGCGTGGTGGTTTTGGCGGGATTGGCCCATGCGATCTGAGATACTGACCCTCGCCAAGGCCCACGGTGTTATGATCGCCACCGCTGAGAGCTGCACCGCAGGCATGGTCGCCGCCGCCCTCACGGATCTGGCGGGCGCATCAGCTGTATTTGAGCGCGGTTTTGTCACCTACACCAACGCCGCCAAAGTCGACATGCTGGGCATAAAGCAGTCTACGCTGGCGGCTTGTGGCGCTGTGTCAGAAGAGATCGCCCAGCAGATGGCTGCGGGCGCATTGGCCCGCAGCAAGGCGCAACTGGCTGTGTCTTTAACCGGAATTGCAGGTCCTGGCGGATCTGACCACAAACCCGAAGGCCGCGTGTGCTTTGGGCTAGCCAATGCCGATGGGTGCCACACTGAAACGGTTGAGTTTGGTGCATTGGGCCGTGATGCCGTGCGCTGTGCGGCGCGCGATCACGCTTTGAAGATGCTGTTGGCCGCGCTAGCCACTCTCTGATCCGGCCACCGTAGCCCGCTGAAAAAGGCCCGAAATCGGATCCAAATCATTGCCAATCACCGCAGTCCACAAGGCGTCAGCCTGCGTTGGCCCCAACAATGCGGTCGCTTTGCCGCGCAATTTGGCGCTGCGGGCTTCTAGGGTGATGGGGCTTTCCAGATCATGACGTAATCGGCGCACTTCGCCCGAGGTGAGCATCAATGTAATCTGGGTCTGCGCTTGGCTAAGGCCTGCGTCTGCGACCAGTTCAACCTTCCCTCGAAGGGCGACGATCTCTTTGTTGCGGGCGATTTCATCCGAAAAACGATCACGGCCCTCGGTTTCATAGCCCAGTAGAACCATCGCGGCCACGTGGCCAAAGCTGAGGGTCACGTCCTTGCCGTTTTTGGGTTTGTCCTTATTGCATATGGCGACCCAATGAGGATGCGCGCGGATCTTGACCACGTCTATTTTCTCAGGGGGCAAATCCACTGCGCGCAGGGCTTCGATGACGCCGTGCAGCCCGTGGTTGCAACCGTGGAATTGATGGCACAGGCTGTCTATTTGCCATTCTTTGCGGGGGGGCTTTACCTCTGCTGCCTCCGAAAAATGACTATCGCCAAAGCTTTGCAGCCCGTCCGAAACAGACGTTATGCCTGTTTGAGCCCACAGCGCGGCCTCGACCCCGCTACGTGCGGCGCGGCCAGCATTCAGCGCCTGCCCCATCGTGCCCGCCTGCGCGGTCAGCCCCGCAGCCGTGCCCGCACAAATCCCCAACGCATGGCGAGATTTTTTTGGATCCAGCCCCAACAACCGTGCCGCGGCCAATGTCGCACCAAAGGCGCCTGCCGTTGCGGTTGCGTCAAATCCCGCGTCTCGATGGGCATCGCCCAACCAAAGACCAATCACAATTGAGGCCTCTGCCCCGATGGCCGCAGCATCAATCGCCTTATCCAGTGACATATCAAGGGTCTGCGCCAGCGCCATAACCGCAGGCCAGATCACAACCGAAGGTCGGCCCGCATGCGCAAAATGCCGATCATCAAGATCGCACGCGTGGCTAAGCGTCCCGTTTAACAAGGCCGCCATAGCGACGCCTGTGGCATCCCCCCCAAAGACATGGGCTGGCCCTTCTTCGATCATCTGCGCGCGCCGAAACCCCGCAAAATCAGCCACATCCGCGCCCGCAATACCGCAAACGACCCAATCGAACAAAGACAGGCGCATCATTGCCGCTGCCATCTCTGGCACCTCGGCAGTGCGAAATTTAACAAGCTGATCAGTAATACCCATGGTGCGCTCCCTTAACAGGATCAGCCATAAAGCGCTTCGGCGCGCGTCTCAAACGCTTTGACCACGCGCTGCATCGCTTCGTTAAAGACAACACCGATGAGGGTCTGCAAAATGGCGTTCCGGAATTCGAAATCGACAAAGAAATCAACCTCGCAGCCCTGATCCGTATCGCGAAAGGCCCAGTTTGAGCGCATGAACTTAAACGGGCCGTCCAGATATTCGGTGTCGATCTTTTTTGCCTCGGGCCACAGCACAACACGGCTGGTGAACCGTTCGCGGAAGACTTTGAAGGAAATGACCAAATCCGCATCCATCACGGTGTGGTCCCCTCGCTGTTCTCGCGATTTGATCCGTGCTGCGGCTGTCCACGGCAAGAACTCTGGGTAGCGGGCCACATCAGCGACCAGATCATACATTTGCTGCGCGGTGTAGGGCAGCTCTCGGGTTTCGGAATGGGTTGGCATTGATTTCCTGCGCTCGTTTGGCTAGCGCTGTATCAAAGCCCGCGCGGCTGCACAATCAAGAGGTGACCATGCCAACGCGTCCATATGTCATAGACCAATTGATTTCAGCCAAATCAATCGCAGCCCGCATTGAAGAACTTTGCGTTCTGATCAAAGCCACGTTTTCGGACACTGACAAATTGGTTGTTGTCGGATTGTTACGTGGTAGTTTTGTGTTCATTGCCGATTTGGTCCGCGAATTAGATCTGCCGATCGAAGTCGATTTCATCGAGGCGTCCAGCTATGGCGACGGCACCGAGAGCAGCCGCGAAGTACGCATTCTCAAGGACTTGCGCAGCGGTATCGAAGGCCGCGATGTGCTGCTGGTCGAAGATATTGTCGACACTGGCCATACGCTATCGCATGTTACAGGCATGCTGAAGGCCCGCGCCCCTGCGCGGCTGACCACGGTGGCCTTGCTGGATAAACCCAGCCGCCGCGAAGTGGATTTCGCCGCCGACCTGATCGGGTTCGAAATCCCTGATGAATTTGTTGTGGGCTACGGTATCGATTTTGCTCAACGCAACCGCAATCTGCCTTTCATCGGCAAAGTGCGCTTCACGGAAGAGGCTTAATCGATGATGGATCCCCGTCATTTGATGCGCGCGCGGCTATGGCTGCGCAACCCACCGTCTGCCAAACGGGTCAAACTGGTGTTTGGTGCGATCGCACTGGCCTTGCTGGTGATCGGGATGGAGCGGTTGGGGTTTTGGCCTGACTGGGCCCAAGCAGATCGTATTCCGCGCAGGTTCTAGAAAACAGCCCCCACCAGTACCCTTTGATATTCCAATACAATAGCGCAGAGGCAATCGAAAAACCGCCCCTGCGCTATTGCCTTATGCGTTGCCCAATTTCGCGTTGCGCGCCACACGCAGGCGGGCAAAATCATCGCCTGCGTGATAGCTTGACCGCGTCAAAGGCGTGGCCGAAACCATCAAAAATCCTTTGCCATAAGCTGCTTTTTCATAGCCCGCGAATTCATCTGGCGTCACAAAACGATCAACGCGGTGGTGTTTTGGCGTTGGTTGCAAATATTGCCCGATGGTCAGGAAATCGATATCCGCTGCGCGCATGTCCTCCATCACCTGCAATACCGCCTGACGGTCTTCACCAAGACCAACCATAATGCCGGATTTGGTGAACATCGACGGGTCCATTTCCTTGACCCGTTGCAGCAGGCGCAAAGAATGGAAATAGCGCGCGCCAGGGCGCACTTCTGGATAGAGCCCCGGGACTGTTTCCAGATTATGATTAAACACATCTGGTCGCGCCTCGACCACTTTTTCAAGCGCTTCGGGTCCACATCTGATAAAATCAGGCGTTAGAATTTCAATGGTCGTATCGGGAGACCGGTGGCGCACCGCCCGGATCGTCTGAGCAAAATGATCTGCGCCGCCATCCTCAATATCGTCACGGTCAACCGAGGTGATGACAACATGGTTCAGCCCCAATTTGGCCACCGCATCGGCAACGCGGCCTGGCTCAAATACATCCAAGGCCTCAGGCGGCTTGCCCGTCGCAATGTTGCAGAAGGTACAGGCGCGGGTGCAAACCTCGCCCATAATCATCATTGTGGCATGCCCTTGCGACCAACATTCGCCCACATTGGGGCAGCCTGCCTCCTCACAAACTGTTACAAGTTTGTTGTCGCGCATAATTTTAGCTGTGTCTTCATAGCCTTTGCCACCGGGCGCGCGCACACGAATCCAATCCGGTTTTTTCGGTTGCGGGTTGTCGGGGCGGCGCGCCTTCTCAGGATGGCGCATTTCAGGGATCTTCAGATCACGCATGGAAACCTCTTGTGCTGGTCTGCCAATACCTAGCACAAAATTGGTTAAACTAAACCCTATCCAGACGCATTCCTGTTATGAGCCCTGAACCAATAAACCAACCCCAAAGGGCCAAACCGTACCTAACCGATCATAGCGCCGCTCAGATTTACGTCTTTTGCGTAGAGCCGCTTCAACTGCATCAACGCGATCCTCAGTACAATCTTTCCTGAACGCGCAGACCATCCTAGGTTTTTCTCAGCAGTTTCTAGCCCTTCCAGAATGCAGCAACACCGCAATGTTACATCAGACAGGCCCGGCCCCAAATCTTGCAAGGCGGCAATGACGCGTTCTTGGGCGCGCACAACACCTGGATTTTCGCTGGCGTTCTCTGGCGGCTCATCCGCGCGCAGGCTGGTCAAAAAACCATCCCAGTCGCTCATGACTTCGCCTTCCATCTGCGCCAGTTCAAAATCTTCGCGCAACCGCTCCCCCGCAGTGACCAGATTATCGGACAAGAAGGGCTCACCACTTCGGTCGCGCCGGCGGGCCAACGCGGCAAGCGGGCTTTCGGCCATACTATAGCGTATGCGGCGCGGCACATCCCCTGCGGCAGGGTTTGCCTGATCTGCAACGCCATTCGCCTGCTCGGATTCGTCACGCGCCATCATATCAGCCAACGCGCTCCGCCCTGCGGCTGTAATCTGATATTGCGCGATACGCCCCTCAGACGGGGCGACGATCCACCCTTGCAGGGCCATTGCCTCAGCGATCGCACGGTCTACAACACCGGTGCGCGTGGTTTGGGCCCCTTGCACATTTCGAACAATGACGCCTTTTTCCATATCGGCGGCAACGGCCAAAACCGCGCCAGTCTCACACAACCGCCGCAGAACCCGTAGGGCCTGCGCGCATAACTCCGACGTATCAGGCAGGCCCGATTTTGCGGATAAGGCGGCCAAAGGTTGTGGCGCTTCGGGCTGTGTTTCATCGGGACAAGACGTTTCTTCATCGCCACCACCCAATGTCTTCAAGACACCGTCAACCAGCGGATCGTCATGCAGGGTCTCTACTCGGCGGATTTGGCGCAAGATTGTGGAGGCATGGCACCCTTGTTCTCGCGCGAGGGCTCGAATGGAGACGCCCATCTCAGTGTGATGCAGATAATTTTGTACAGAACGTGGCACCCACGCAGGTATTTCGCCTGCTACAATGTTTGGTTCATGTTGTGTTTGTTCAAACTCTATTGCCTTCAGTCCCATTTCTGAGTGTCCCTCCTCAGCGTAGTTAAAATTGGGTAAACGCAACCTAGGGAGGAATTGGTTACCCATAGGTTAAAACTTACCGCTTGGGCCATCATGGTTTACAAATAATAAAGATTGTTAAAGGCGCCGCGCGCATGAAAACCGCGCAACGCAACACCCGTATTAGTGGTGTTTACTGGCCGCATTGAAGAAACAAATCTTCGCAAACGCAGCCACCGGAGCCAAATTACATGAAAGATATCCACAGCCTTCTCGCGACACTTCACCGCCCACGCCTATTGATGCGGGCCGCCAGAATTGGTGCTCAGGAATACAGCCGAAACGGACATTTGCCGCGGTTGTTGGGCTATGGCGCGCTGCCGCGCCCTGCAGAAGCTCTCATGCGGTTGATCGACATCGAGGCTGAACTGGAAAGACAGCGGATCGGGAACGAAGCAGCTTACCGCATCGTCGCCCATGTCGATGTCCTAATTGCAATCGTCGGAGAAGCAAGAGCGTTGCGGGCCGCACATCCAGGCCCGCAACTGGTCTAATTACATAAAGCTGTCAGGCTCAGCCTCTTTGCGCGTAGCAACATAGGCATCAAGCGCGTCTTTGGTGGCAGGGTCCATCGCTGGCTGCTGGTAATCGCTCAACATCTTCTGGACACGCAAGCTTGCAAGGGTCTGCGTGTCGCGGGCCCCCTCGTCTTCCCATGTCTCAAACGGTTTGTAATCCAACAAATCCGATTTCCAGAATGCCGATTTGAAATTGTCCTGTGTATGCGCGCAGCCCAGATAGTGGCCGCCAGGACCGACCTCACGGATTGCATCCAAGGCTTGGGCATTGGTATCGAATTCAACCCCTTTGGCCAAATGATGCAAAGTGCCCAATTGGTCCGCGTCCATTACGAATTTCTCAAAGGACGACACCAATCCGCCTTCCAGCCAACCGCATGAGTGCAGCATAAAGTTAACCCCAGACAACAGGCCCATATTCAGGCTGTTTGCGGTTTCATATGCAGCCTGTGCATCAGGCAATTTCGAACCACAGAACGATCCTGCAGAACGGTAAGGCAGCCCCAAACGGCGTGCCAGTTGCCCAGCACCATAGGTCACATGCGCCGCCTCCGGCGTACCGAATGTTGGCGCACCGGAGTTCATATCAATCGACGTCACAAACGCGCCCATGATCACTGGCGCTCCAGGCTTGATCAACTGACTATAGGCAATCCCCGCCAATGTTTCGGCCAAAACCTGTGTCAATGTGCCTGCAACAGACACAGGCGCCATCGCCCCGCCCACAATGAACGGCGAGATAATGCAGGCCTGATTGTTCTGCGCATAAACCTCCAACGCCCCCATCATGACATCATCAAACGTCATCGGTGAGTTGATGTTGATCAGCGAGGTCATCACTGTGTTTTCCTGCACGAACTTCTCGCCAAACAAAATCCCACACATATCGACAGAATCCTGCGCACGGCTTGGCTCGGTCACAGATCCCATGAACGGCTTGTCGCTTAGCGTCATATGCGCATGAAGCATATCCAAATGGCGCTTGTTCACAGCAACATCCGTTGGTTCGCAAACCGTCCCACCCGAATGGTGCAACCATTTGGACATATAGCCCAATTTCACAAACTTACGGAAATCTTCCATCGTCGCATAACGACGCCCACCCGCTGCATCGCGCACGAAAGGCGGACCATAAACAGGTGCCAATACAAGGTTCTTCCCCCCAACAACGACATTACGCTCAGGGTTGCGCGCATGCTGGGTATAAGAAGACGGCGCAGTTTTGATTAACTCGCGGGCCAGCCCTTTGGGTAAACGTACTCTTTCCCCCTGAACATCCGCGCCCGCATTCCGCCAACGCTCCAGCGCACGCGGGTTGTCAGGGAAGTTTACGCCCACCTCTTCCAGAATCGTTTCGGCATTTGCCTCAATAATTTCCAAGGCTTCCTCGGTCAGAACCTCGAAGTTCGGGATATTGCGCTCGATATACTTAGCCGTTTCAAAAGAAACCGCCGTACGTGCCGCGCGCCGTGCAGCCCCGCCGCCACCACGTGTCCGCCGTGCTACTTCAGCCATGGTTCATCCCTCCAATTTACATGCCCATCAGGCAATAACGCCAAAAGCGACACCATTCTGATGCAAATAACGGCGGTACAGGTATAAAAGCGACATTCCGCAATCACGTTTCTATCTTTCTTGGCCTAAAATACTCCGAAGGAAGGCTTGGCAACGCCAAGACTTCCTTCAAACTGGGGGCCAAAGCCCCCAAATCTACCTTGCCACCACGCGCGCACCTGCCTAATCAGAACATATGACAGATCAAATCCATGACCGCCTCCTCATCATCGACTTCGGCAGCCAAGTAACGCAGCTTATTGCGCGCCGCTTGCGTGAGCTGAACGTTTATTGCGAAATCCACCCGTTTAATCTGGTGAATGACGCGTTTCTTGCAGAATTCCAGCCTAAGGCCGTGATCCTTTCGGGGGGCCCTGCCAGCGTCGTGCACGCAGATTCGCCGCGTCCGCCGGACTCTGTGTTTGACCTCGGCGTGCCTGTCTTGGGCATCTGCTACGGCCAACAGGTAATGATGCAAATGCTTGGTGGTCTTGTTGAGGGCGGCAAAATTTCAGGCGGCGGCGGCACAGCCGAATTCGGCCGCGCCTTTGTGACGCCAACCGATGAGAAAACCGACCTGCTTGATGGTTGGTTCACCGAAGATCGCGAACAGGTCTGGATGAGCCATGGCGACCATGTCAGTCGCCTCGCCCCAGGTTTTTCCGTCTACGGCACATCGCCAAACGCGCCCTACGCGATCACCGCCGATCTGGCGCGTCAGTTCTACGCCGTTCAGTTCCACCCAGAGGTTCACCACACCCCTAATGGTCTGAAATTCTATGAAAACTTCATCCGCATGGCAGGGTTCCAAGGCGACTGGACCATGGGCGCCTACCGCGAAGAAGCCATTGCAAAAATCCGCGACCAAGTCGGCACATCTCATGTGATCTGCGCCCTTTCAGGCGGGGTCGATTCCTCTGTCGCGGCAGCACTTTTGCACGAAGCCATCGGCGATCAGCTGACTTGCGTGTTTGTGGACCACGGTCTGCTGCGCAAGGATGAGGCCAAAGAAGTCGTCGCCATGTTCCGCGACCACATGAACCTGAAAGTCATCCACGCTGATGAAGTTGATCTGTTCTTGGGCGAACTAGAAGGCCAATCCGACCCCGAAACCAAACGCAAGATCATTGGCAAACTCTTCATCGATGTTTTCCAAAAATATGCCAATGAAATTGAAGACGCCAAATTCTTGGCTCAGGGCACGCTTTATCCTGATGTCATCGAATCGGTTTCCTTCTCTGGCGGTCCTTCCGTGACCATCAAAAGCCACCATAACGTTGGGGGCCTGCCCGAGAAAATGGGTCTGAAACTGGTGGAGCCGCTGCGCGAATTGTTCAAAGACGAAGTCCGCGCGCTGGGCCATGAATTGGGCCTGCCCGCCAGCTTCATTGGCCGCCACCCTTTCCCCGGGCCTGGCCTGGCAATCCGCTGCCCTGGTGAGATCACCCGCCAGAAGCTCGACATCCTGCGCGAAGCGGATGCTGTCTATATTGATCAGATCCGCAAACACGGCCTGTATGATGAAATCTGGCAGGCCTTCGTCGCCATTCTTCCCGTGCGCACAGTTGGCGTGATGGGCGATGGCCGCACCTATGATTTTGCCTGCGCGCTGCGCGCTGTGACATCCGTCGATGGTATGACTGCTGATTATTACCCGTTCACCCATGAATTCTTGGGCGAAACAGCAACGCGGATCATCAATGAGGTGCCTGGCATCAACCGTGTGACCTATGACATTACCTCCAAACCCCCCGGCACCATCGAATGGGAATAAGACGCGAAGTCACGCTGACCGGCACATTGCGCTGTGTCACACAAGCAGAGGTCGCGCGCGTACGTGCGGCCCTGCCCGACCACATCAAACTAACCCGCGCCGAGGCGGGATGCATCGCGTTTGAGGTCACGCCAACGGATGATCCGATGGTTTGGGATGTCGCTGAACGGTTCACCGATGCCGCTGCCTTTGAGGCCCATCAGACCCGTGCGGCGGCCTCTCTCTGGGCGAAAGAAACCCAAGGCATTGCACGTGATTATGCAATTGCAGGGCTTGAATGAACGTCATTTTGAAAGCCGCGCTATGGATGACGGGGGCAATCGCGTCTTTTTCGTTTATGGCCGTTGCCGGACGCAGCCTGTCGTCGGGCTATGACACATTTGAGATCATGCTATACCGCAGCCTTGTCGGGGCGGTCATTCTTCTTGGCATCACTGTGTATACCAACCGCTGGCGTGAAATCCGCTTTGATCATTTTGGCCAGCATTTCATGCGCAACCTTTTTCATTTTGCGGGGCAAAATCTGTGGTTCTATGCCGTAGCCCTGATCCCGCTTGCGCAGGTCTTCGCACTGGAGTTCACGTCTCCCATCTGGGTGGTTATTCTAGCGCCGATGCTGCTGGGCGAAAAGATGACGCGCATTCGTGCGTTTTCAGCCCTGCTCGGATTTATTGGCATTTTGATCGTCGCCCGCCCAAGCGTTGAAACGCTGGATGCGGGTTTGGTTGCTGCAGCCACGGCCGCGATTTGTTTTGCCTTCACGATCATCTTGACCAAGCGGCTGACCGCAACCAATTCGGTTACATCCATCCTGTTCTTTCTGACCACTATGCAATTGGTCTTTGGCCTTGTTACCGCCGGTTATGATGGTGATATCGCCCTGCCTACGGCCGCCAGCATGCCTTTCTTGTTTTTGGTGGGGTGCGCAGGGTTGCTTGCGCATTTTTGCCTTACAAATGCTCTCTCTATTGCGCCGGCAACCATCGTTGTCCCGCTTGATTTCACCCGCTTGCCTGTCATCGCCATCATTGCGATGCTGGTCTTTGATGAACCGCTGGAGGTTTGGGTCTTTGTTGGTGCGTTGCTGATCTTTGGGGCCAACTATCTCAATATCTGGAACGAGACCCGCAACAACGCTTGATTGACAAACGCCCTGCTGCGCAGGATTGCCACCCCGCGGCTGCCTATGCGCATGATTGACCGTCTGCAGCCTGCACGCTAGGGAAGCTGTACCTAACCTACGGAGACATCTATGCTTTATCCTGATGCAAAAAGCTGGCGTTCAGCACCGCAAAAATCAGTGCTGTTTTTTGGCATGTCAGGATTGGGGAAAACCCATGTTTCCAAAACATTGGTTCATCAAGGCGGCTGGTTTCACTACTCTGTCGATTACCGCATTGGCACCAGTGGCATGTATCAGCACATCAAGGACAACCTGATCGCCCACGCGATGAAAGAGCCCTTTTTGGCACAAATGCTTCGCTCGGATGCGATCTATTTGGAACCCAACGTGCATGATCACGACCTCAGCGCGGTGGCGGCCTATCTGGGCAAGCCTGGAAACCCCGCCCACGGCGGCCTGCCGATTGATGAATACACCCGCCGGCAAAACCAATTCCGCACAGCTGAAATCGCAGCCCTTGCCGATACCGCGTCCTTTATGGAGCGCGCGCAAAACCTCTATGGTTATCAACACTTCATCTGCGACACTGGCGGTTCTATCTGTGAGTGGATCGATCCAGAGGATGACAATGATCCGATTTTGCGCCAACTGGCCGACCAATGCCTTCTGGTTTGGATCAAGGGGGACGAGGCCCACTCCCAAGAGTTGATCCGCCGCTTTGACCACGCGCCAAAACCAATGGCCTATCAGCCAGAGTTCCTTGCACGGGTGTGGAAAGAATACCTAAGCAAAAACAACATGCAATCAGATGATGTTGATCCAGATACGTTCATCCGCTGGACCTATGCACAAGCATTGGCGCACCGCCAGCCCCGCTACGCCGCTATGGCCCGCCACGGCATTACCGTCACTGCCGACGACATCCACAGTGTGACCAACGCGCAGGACTTCGACGACCTGATCGCCAGCAAGCTCTGAACACATCCGCGTGCATCCTCTTGAGGGAACACGCCCCAAGCCCTAACTGTTGCTAAACCCTGACGGTACATTCGACAAACGAAGCCAGCACAAAAAGATTGCCCACCTTATGCCCATCAAGATCCCAGCAACCCTGCCCGCCTACGACGTCCTGACCCGTGAAGGGGTCCGCGTTATGGACGAAGATCAGGCCGCACGCCAAGACATTCGGCCCTTGCGCATTGCGTTGCTCAATCTGATGCCAAAGAAGATCCAGACAGAAACCCAATTCTCGCGTTTGATCGGCGCAACGCCGTTGCAGATCGAACTGACCCTGCTGCGCATGTCCGACCACCAAACGCGCAACACCGCCGCAGAACATATGGAAAGCTTCTATCGCCCCGTGTCTGAGGTCTGGGATGAAAAATTTGACGGGTTGATTATCACGGGTGCCCCGATCGAACATCTCGAATTTGACGAGGTCGGCTATTACACCGAATTGCAAAAGGTAATGGATTGGACCCAAAGCAATGTTCAATCCACCATGGCCGTGTGCTGGGGCGGGATGGCGATGATCAATCACTTCCACGGCGTGCAAAAACACATGTTGGATGCCAAGGCATTTGGTTGCTTCCGCCACATGAACCGCGCGCCCGCCTCTCCTTATTTGAACGGTTTTTCCGATGATTGCGTGATCCCCGTCTCGCGGTGGACAGAGATCCGCCAGAATGAAATCGATGCCGCACAAGGGCTTACCACCCTTTTAGGCAGCGATGAGGTCGGCCCCGCTCTGGTCGAAGACCCAGCCCACCGCGCGATCTATATCTTCAATCACTTTGAATATGACCGCGATACGTTAAAACAAGAATATGACCGTGACATCGCGGAAGGTACGCCCATCAACGTCCCTGTGAACTATTACACAAATGACGACCCTTCATTGCCGCCGGTGAACCGTTGGCGCAGCCACGCGCATCTTCTTTTCGGCAACTGGATTCAAGAAATCTATCAATCGACACCCTATGACATCCAAAAAATCGGTCTTTAGAATGCTGCTGTTCGCCACGCTTGTTCTGGCGTTGATATTGCTTACGTTCTGGCGATCTTCGGCCCGTGGAGCAGCAGCAAACGCCGCATACCCTGCCCAAGGACGCCTGATCGACGTCGATGGCACCCCAGTACATGTACTGATCGCCGGTTCTGGTCCCGATCTGGTGTTGCTGCATGGCGCCAATGGCAATCTGCGCGATTGGACATTCGATTTTGTGGACCGTGTTTCGGACCGCTACCGCGTGATCATGTTCGACCGCCCCGGCCTTGGGCAATCGGGCCGCCTTCCAGGGAAGTCGGGGCCGTGGAATTCCCATTTTGAATCCCCCAAAGAACAAGCGATCTTGTTGCAGAAAGCAGCGGCAATTGTCGGGATTGATACCCCTGTGGTTGTTGGACACTCTTTCGGGGGCGCGGTTGCGCTTGCTTGGGCACTTGAACAACCAGAAGATACCGCAGCCCTTGTCATGCTTGGCGGCGTCTCCAACCCTTGGCCCGGCGATCTGGGCAAGCTCTATCAAATCAACAGCAGCCCGTGGGGCGGCGCGTTGGCTGTGCCGCTTCTTTCTGCTTTTGTGCCTGCCCCCTATATCGACGACAGCATCGAGAGCGTCTTTGCCCCTCATCCCACGCCCGACGGCTATGCCACCCACGCCGGTGTCAGCCTTGCGCTGCGCCGTGAAACCATGCGCGCCAATGCCCAACAAGTGAACGGGTTACGTCCCCACATCGTGAGAATGTCAAAACATTACAGCAGCTTGTCTCTTCCGATTGAGATCATCCATGGGGATCAAGACACAATCGTGCCACTTGCAATCCACTCCGTACCGCTGTCCAATCAGGCGACAAATGCCCAACTGACCGTGCTAAAGGGCACAGGCCACATGCCACATCATACCGACCCACAAGCCGTCGTAGACGCCATTGACCGTGCAGCCCAACGCGCAGGTTTGCGTTGATCCCCATAACAGCGCATAGTGCTTTGAATTCACTGCAGGAGACCCACCATGCAACTGCCCTTTGATGGTGCCATCAGCGATTTTTATAACAATGACGCGCCTAATGACCTGCGCAAGGCCATAAAATCCGCCGAGAAGGGCGATATCCTTTCGCGGTCCTATCCCCATAAAACCCGACTGGGGCGCAAATCATACGAACGCGACATGGCGCTGTTGCAGATCGAATTGGTGAAACTGCAATCATGGCTTCAATCGACGGGCACCCGCATCGCCATCGTCTTTGAAGGGCGTGATGCCGCGGGAAAAGGCGGCACAATCGGGCGTTTCCGCCTGAACCTCAATCCCCGCAGCGCGCGGGTTGTTGCGCTGTCCAAACCCTCTGACGTGGAACGCGATCAGTGGTATTTTCAACGGTATATCAAACACCTTCCCAGCGCGGGTGAAATGGTCTTTTTTGACCGCTCATGGTATAATCGTGGCGTTGTCGAACCCGTCTTTGGGTTTTGTAGCGATGCCGAGAACACCCAGTTCTTTAACCAAGTAAAACCTTTTGAGCAGATGCTGGTAGAGGATGATATTCACCTCTTTAAATTCTGGCTGAATGTAGGGCGCGGTGAACAATTACGCCGCATGCTCAAACGCGAAAGCGACCCGCTGAAGCAATGGAAACTGTCGGGGATCGACGTAAAGGGACTGCATTTGTGGGATGAATACTCTGCCGCGATCAAAGACACGCTGGCCCGCAGCCACTCAGGCCACGCACCATGGACAATCCTGCGCACGGACGACAAACGCCGCGCGCGATTGAACGCCATAAGAACCGTGCTACACCGTTTTGATTACACACATAAAAATCTCGATTCGATCGGGACTGTAGATGCTGAAATCTGCGGCGGACCAGACATCTGGGATGTCTAAACGCGGGTATCATCACGGCAATCTGCGCCAAGCATTGGTTGATGCGGCTCTCAAACTGATTGAGCTGCGCGGCCCGACGGGTTTCACCCTGTCAGAGGCCGCAAAACAAGCAGGCGTCACCCCAGCCGCCGTTTACCGCCATTTTGAAGGGCGTGACGATCTGATCGCGGAATGCGCTCTGCAGGGATATGAGATTTTTGGGGACTTGATGCAATTCGCCTATGAGAGCGGCCAACCCTCAGCCTTACAGGCGTTTGAGGCCACCGGCCGCGCCTATCTGGCCTTTGCGCGCAAACATCCAGGCCACTATATCGCGATGTTTGAAAGCGGCGTGCAGATCAACCGATCCGCAGCATTGGCAACCGTTGCCAACCGCGCCAACGGGGTGCTGGAACAGGCTGCGATCGACCTCAGCCAACATATTCCCGAACATAAACGTCCGCCACCGTCGATGTTTTCTGCCCATATTTGGGCGCTGAGCCACGGGGTGGTCGAACTGTTTGCGCGCAATTCTCCTGGCCGTGCCTCCCCCTTTCCACCAGAAGAGCTGCTGGAATCGGGCATTGGCATCTATCTGCGCGGCCTCGGCCTGATCGATCCTGACGAGTAACCCAAGGCCGCTATGCTGCCACGCCCATCCCTTGCAAAGCTTCTGCAGCCAAGGCAAAGGACCGTTTGCGCGCCGCATGATCGTGGATTTGGCCCGTCAGGATCAGCTCATCAGGGTGATGTTCGTCAATCAACGCGGAGAGTTGGTTCCGCACGCGACCCACGTCCCCTACAGCAGATATCCGCAGCATGTGATCCACACCGCGCCGCAGCCCTGCGCCAATTTCGGCGTCGATATCCGCAACTGGGTGCGGCAATTTACTGGGGGTGCCACTGCGCAAGCGGGCAAATGCCTGTTGGACGGAAGTTCGCAAATAGGCCGCCTCTGCATCCGTATCCGCCGCAATGACATTCACGGCCAGCATAAATTTCGGTGCAGACAATTGCGCGGATGGTTTGAAATCGCGCCTATAGAGATAGGCCGCATCCTTCAACGCATCAGGTGCGAAATGGGAAGCAAAGGCGTAAGGCAGCCCCAGATGCGCGGCCAGTTGCGCGCCGTACAGGGATGATCCAAGGATCCAAAGCGGCACATGGGTTCCCTGCCCTGGATGTGCCTGAACGGCGGCTTTGGGGTCCGCCTCTCCCAGATATCCCATCAGCTCCATGACTTCGGCGGGGAAATTATCCTCTGCGCTGCGACCACGGCGCAAGGCCTGCCATACGGCATGATCCCCCCCTGGTGCACGCCCAAGCCCCAGATCGATCCGGTCACCGTATAACGTGGCAAGCGTGCCAAATTGTTCCGCAATGGTCAGCGGTGCGTGATTGGGTAACATGATCCCCCCCGCGCCGACGCGTATCTTTTTGGTCTTGCCCGCGACATGTCCCAACAGCACCGCCGTCGCGGCGGAGGCAATGCCCGGCATGTTGTGATGTTCGGCCATCCAATAGCGGTGATACCCCAACGCTTCCGTATGTTGGGCCAGATCGGCGGTGTTGACCATGGCTTGTGCCGCGCTGTGGCCCTCTGGCACGGGGCATAAATCAAGTACGGAATATTGCATGGATTTCTCCCCCTATTTGCCCCCAACATAGGGCTGCTGCCGATGCAGTAAAGGGGTTCTGGAAACGAAAAAGGCCGCACCAAATGGCACGGCCTTTTCCAAAAATGTCGTAAAACTTAACGCTTGGAGAACTGGAAGCTCTTACGCGCTTTTGCTTTACCGTATTTCTTACGCTCAACAACACGGCTGTCGCGTGTCAGGAAGCCTGCCGCTTTGAGTGCGCCGCGCAAGGAGGGATCATACAGCTGCAGTGCTTTGGAAACACCGTGCTTCACCGCGCCCGCTTGACCGGACAGACCGCCACCTTTGACTGTCGCGTAAACGTCAAATTGACCTTCTGTGCCTGTCACGCCGAAAGGCTGTGCCAGAACCATTTGCAACACAGGGCGTGCAAAATATTCGTTCTGTGGTTTACCGTTTACGATCACTTTGCCGGAACCAGGCTTGATCCAAACGCGGGCGACCGCGTCCTTACGTTTGCCTGTGGCGTAGGAACGGCCCAGTTCGTCACGAACGGGCTCACGGGGTGTCAGCTCAACTTCTGGAGTGGCCTCAACGCCGGCAACAGATGCGAGATCTTCGAGTGTGTTGATTTCGTCAGACATGCTCATGCGCTCCGTGTGTTTTTCTTGTTCATGGATGCAACATCCAGAACTGTAGGCTCTTGCGCCTCATGAGGATGCTCACCGCCTGCGTATACACGCAGGTTGGTCATGATCTGACGGCTCAGGCGGTTGCCAGGCAACATGCGCTTAACAGCCAGTGTCACAATACGCTCTGGGTGCTTGCCATCCAGAATGTCTTGCTTGGAGCGTTCTTTGATCCCACCTGGGTGGCCGGTGTGCCAGTAGAACATTTCTTCACGTTTTTTGCCGGTCATTTGGATTTTCTCGGCGTTGATTACGATGACGTTGTCGCCGCAATCCATGTGAGGTGTGTAGGATGGCTTGTGCTTGCCGCGCAGACGCATGGCAATGATTGACGCCAAACGGCCCAGCACGATGCCTTCAGCATCAATGATGATCCATTTTTTATCAATGTCAGCCGGTGTTGCTGAAAAGGTTTTCATGTACGGTAATCCCGTTAGATGTGAATTGAGGCAGATGCCCCGATGTGATGGCTGGGTTATAAACAAGCCACCCGTCACGTCAAGCGCCGCAAAACCCATAAAACACATCAAAAACAAAGACTTGAAAATAAGGTAATATAATACCCCACAACATCACCCCAAAACATACCTGCTGTCTAGACGGAAATCTCATCCAGAGGATTGGACAGAAGATCCTGCAACCGCGCCATTGCCGCCTCAAAACTGCGCAAGCTGACACCGGCATTCACGGCCATCCGCACAGCATGGGGGCTTTGAGCCTGACGGGCGGCAAATTCTTCGGCCGCTCGCACCCGCACACCCCGGGTCTCGGCCGCTCGGCAAAATGCGCTTGCGCGCCATCCCTCCGGTAGGTTCAGCCACACAAATGGGACGTCCTCGCGCCAGCGCAGATCATAGCCCCCTAACGCATTGACCGCTGCACGGACATATTCGCTCACCCCTGCCCGTGTGCGGGCTGTCACATCATCAATCTGTGGGTGGGACAACAAGGCTGCAGTGAGATCGGTCATCGGCGTGGCCAAACCGAAGAACCCGTATTCTGCTGCGCGGTGCAGCGCGGCGGAATGTTCGCGCGGGCCGATCGCGCAACCGACACGCAGCGCTGGCGTGATCGATTTGCTCAGCGATGTAATGTACCACCCCCGTTCGGGCGCCAACTGCCGGTAGCCTGGTGCTTGGGCGGCGCCGATGCGGTAGCAATCATCCTCAACAATCTGCAAATCATGCCGTCGCGCCACGTCCACGATATCTTGGCGCCGATCAAGCGGGCTGAACCCACACGTCGGGCTGTGGACCTCTGGCGAAGTACAGATGATCTGGCCTTCGGGGTAACGCTCTGCTGCGGCGGCCAGTGCGATCGGGCACATCCCGTCCTTATCCATGGCGACAGGCACAACATCGGCGCGCAACGCATCCGCGACCCGCCGAAACCCTGGGTAGCAAAGGCTCTCTACAAAAACCACCGGACGGCGGCCCTTCAAAATAGTTTGAAAAATCAACATGATCGCGTTTTGCCCACCATGGGATAAAACGATATCCTTCTCGCTTAGCGGTCCCAGCGGCATGTCGCGCAGCCAATGCAACATCGCCACCCGCGCAGGCTCGGCGCTGCGGCGCGAGGGGTAGTGCATCAAGCCCGATGGCGGATCTTTGGCGATCTGGCCCAACAATGACCGGATCAACTGCGTTTGGCCCCCATTCGGCAGATGCGGCGAGAAGAGGTTCACATCGAATGAATTCCCCTCGCTGTTATGCTCAACCACGTCGATTTCCATCAGATTCAAATGCGGCGCAGCTTTACGTTCGCTGACAAATGTCCCGCGCCCGACCTCAGCGGTCAGCACACCTTCATCCGTTAACACCGTATAGGCCCGCGCAACCGTGCCGGGGGTCATTTGCAACTTCCAGCCCAATTCGCGCACCGGAGGCAGCTTGTCTCCGGCCGCTAGCGCGCCGTTTTCGATCCCTTCACGGATCGCCTGAACGACCGCACGGTATTTCGGCTTTACCTCAGAATTGAGCTCGGGCACCCAAATTGTATCCATTACAATGTTTCCATAGATCAGAACGATTTTATATTGTACCAATTACGTATGGCAATTCAGCCTTATTGTGTCAATACAATTTAACCATAGGAGATTTTCCCATGACACACGCAGCAGCACTGACAAACGACGCCCTCAAAACGCTCACCGCAAGCCGCAGCATCCCCATGCTGGCCGTGCTGAGCATTGCGTTTGCAGCCTGCGTGACGAAATGGGTGACCCGCCGCCAGACGCGCCTGACGCTCGATCAACTCGATGCTTGGCAGCTACAGGATGTGGGACTAACACCAAGGGCGGCTCGTGATGAGGCGCGCAAGGTGTTCTGGAAGGCGTGACATCCCCGTGACGCCAGCCAGACCTCTTCACTTGGGCAGGGTTTTCCCTGCCCATTTTTAGTACAATATATCAATACAATTACATTGTATCCTTATTCAACATCTTCTGGTGGAATTGCATAGGTCATCGTGGCCTGCGCGACAGGATCTTCTTTGCCCTCCGAATAGATCAGCACATGACTGACAGATAGGTGCCGCCCCAGTTTTAGAAGCTTGGCTGTCGCTATCAGATCGGCACCAGAGACAGGTTTACGCATAAAATCCAGCGCGCAGCTTGTTGTCACCGCCAATGCCTTGGGCCCGATCATCGCCAAGGTCACGATATAGGCCGACACATCTGCCAGCGCGAACATCGACGGCCCCGACACCGTCCCGCCCGGGCGCAAGTGCTTCTCCTCGACCTTCAACCGCATCCTGACTTCATTCGGTTTGACTTGCTCGATGTTGAATTCATCCGCCACCTGATGAAACACCTCCCCCATGAATGCCATCAACTGCGCCGCATCCATCTTCACTTCGCGCGTTTTGCTCATAACTTGCCCTCCCAGACATGATCCATTTAGAGTTGCCGCAACAAGGGGAGCACGCAAGATGGCAATATTAGAAGTAACGCAACGGGACGCGGTCACGCATTTGACCCTGAACAGCCCCGAACGCCTGAACGCCCTTAGCGATGAAATGCTCGCCGCCCTGCAGCAGACCCTCGACACGCTGGCCGATGACCCGTCTTGCCGTGTCATTACCTTATCCGGCGCAGGCAAAGCATTTTGCGCAGGCCATGATCTGCGCCAGATGCAGGCCATGCGCCAGAATGAAGACAAAGGCACAGCTGCGTTTGCCGATTTGTTTGCGCGCTGTACGGATGTGATGATGCGCATACGATCCATGCCCCAGCCCGTCATTGCCCAAATCCACGGCATTGCCACTGCCGCCGGTTGCCAGCTGGTGGCGACCTGCGACATGGCCATCGCAGCCCAAGGCACGCGCTTTGGTGTAAACGGTGTGAATATCGGGCTGTTTTGTTCTACCCCTATGGTTGCGCTCAGCCGCAATATCGCGCCGAAGAAGGCCTTTGAGATGTTAACGACAGGCGATTTCATAGACGCCGACCGCGCCGAAACATTGGGCCTGATCAACCGCGTGGTCCCTCTTGAGGAACTCGACGTCCAAACTGCCGCGCTTGCCGATCAGATCGCATCCAAACTCAGTGTGGCGGTCAAGATTGGCAAACGTGCCTTTTACGAACAGCTCTCCATGGAGACCGCCGCCGCTTATGCGCATACTGGCGCTGCCATGGTTAACAACCTTGCGAATGATGACACCTGCGAAGGCATGCAAGCCTTCCTTGAAAAACGCGTACCAGACTGGAAACAATGACTGTTTCCTAATTCAACACGGTGTTTTTCCAAGCCCTTCATCGCAATTTTGACACATTCCATTTACCAACATCACGAAAACGTGAGGTTGAATATAATGTTAAAAAAAGCACTCGGCGTGGCAAGCGCATCAATGATCGCAGGCGTGGCCGCTTTTGCTGGCCCCCTACCAGCCCCTGTGGTCGACAGTGATTTTTACCAGTTTCCCCCCGAAATGATCGAGCTGGGGCGCGATTTGTTTTTTGATCCGATCCTGTCGGGGAATAAAAACATCGCCTGCGCAACGTGCCATCACCCCAGTCTTGGCTCAGCCGATGCCATGTCGCTGTCAGTAGGCGAAGGCGCTGTTGGCTTGGGCGCGCACCGCCACATCGACGCCAGCAACGTCCCGCACGCCCTCATCCCGCGAAACGCGCCCGCATTGTTCAACCTTGGTGCGCGCGAATTCACGGTGATGTTCCACGATGGGCGCACCGCCAAAGACCGCCACGCCATGTTCGGTATCCGCATGCCCGAGGGGCGCACGTTGGAACGCCCCCTGCCTTCAGCATTGGCTGCGCAAAACATTCTTCCGATCCTGTCCCCTGATGAGATGGCAGGCCACGTGGGCGAAAATCCGATAGCCGACGCAGTAGCGGCCGAGCGTATTTTGGGGCCTGACGGCGCGTGGGATTTGTTGACGCAGCGCATCATCGGGATATCTGAATATCGCACACGCTTTGCCGATCTGGGCGTAAAGGATCTGCACATCACGGATATTGGCACCGCTTTGTCGGCCTTTATCGGCGCAGAGTTCCGCGCAACCCAAAGCCCGTTTGATCTGTATTTACAGGGCGATCAGGCCCTAACCCCACAACAACTTGACGGCATGGACCTGTTTTACGGCAAGGCCCGCTGCTCCACCTGCCATTCAGGCCCCTTCCAGACCGATCATAATTTCCATGCCATCGGCCTGCCGCAGTTTGGACCCGGCAAGGGGGCGCATACCGCCTATGCCGATACCGGCTTCGGCATGGTGTCGGGAGATGCTCAGGACATGTACCGTTTCCGAACGCCAACCCTGCGCAACGTGACCCAGACAGGCCCCTATGGCCACAATGGCGCGTATTCCGATCTGGAGGACATCGTGCGTCACCACCTGAACGCGGTTCAAGGGCTTGCCCAATATGACCGTGGCAAGGCCAAGCTTTTTGCCGATCTGAAATCGGATGATTGGCAAGCGATGGAGGATTTTGACGAGGTAATGCGGATCGCCGAAGCCATCGAGATCAGCGATGTTTCGTTGGATCAAGGCGAAATTGACAAAATTATGGCGTTCTTGTCAGCGCTCACGGATGACACAGCAGGCAAGCGCGGCCTTGGCGTGCCCTCTTCTGTGCCATCTGGATTGAGCTTGGACATTCAGCCCCCACCTTCCTGAAGCCCTTGAAAACGAAACATTTTTAGCCCTCATCGCGCACCGCGATTGAGGGCTTTTTTGGGCCCGCGTGGATTGTTGCTGGAATGGCACCATAGTGTTGCGAAACTACGTCTGGCAATTTGGGCAGCAATAAGGCACAAATAGGACATGGCACGACGAGCTGCCCCATTTTGGGTCGCCGCCGGCGGAAGATCCCTCCAGATCAGACTCTCATCTGGTCCCCTTTCTCCCCGCAGCGGCGACCCCAAAATTCCCGAAGATTTCAAAGTATGGCGGCACAGGCCACACCACCTGTTGCGCAAACCCCGTTGCTGGCTTATCTGCGCAGCATGGACAATACATTACACATCATCGGCGGCGGCATGGCCGGATCAGAGGCCGCTTGGCAGGCTGCACATCTTGGCATTCAGGTCGTCATTCACGAAATGCGCCCAAAGGTGGAAACATTCGCCCACCAAACTGGCTTGTTGGGCGAGATGGTTTGCTCCAACTCTTTCCGGTCTGATGATAGTGAACAAAATGCTGTTGGGCTGCTGCATTGGGAAATGCGCGCGGCAAACGGGTTGATCATGCAAACGGCAGAAAAACACCGCCTGCCCGCTGGCGGCGCTTTGGCCGTTGACCGCGATCCTTTTGCGCAATCGGTCACGGACGCCCTGCTGGCCCACCCGAATATCACCGTCGAATATGGCGAAATCGATACGCTTCCAACGCAGGGTCATTGGATTATCGCCACAGGGCCGCTGACCTCTGGCAATTTGGGGGCTGCAATCGCTGCCGAGACGGGCGCAGAGGCTCTCGCCTTTTTTGACGCCATCGCGCCAATTGTTTACCATGAGAGCATCGACATGAGCAAAGCGTGGATGCAGTCCCGCTATGACAAAGGCGAGACAGAAGAAGAGCGCACCGCCTACCTGAACTGCCCGATGGACAAAGACCAATATTACGCCTTCATCGACGCATTGGCCGCGGCCGAAAAAACCGAGTTCCATGAGAACGAGACCGCTGGCTATTTTGACGGCTGCCTGCCGATCGAAGTCATGGCCGAGCGCGGCATCGAAACCCTGCGCTTTGGCCCGATGAAACCTGTCGGCCTGACCAATCCACACCAGCCAGATGTCAAACCCTACGCCGTGGTCCAATTGCGCCGCGACAACAAACTGGGCACGCTTTATAATATCGTGGGCTTCCAGACCAAAATGAAGTACGGTGCCCAAACGGATGTTTTCAAACGCATTCCTGGACTGGAGAATGCAAGATTTGCCCGACTGGGCGGCATCCACCGCAACACTTTCCTGAATTCCCCGACACTGCTGGACGAACAGATGCGGTTGAAATCCCAACCTCACATACGATTTGCAGGTCAGATTACTGGGGTTGAAGGCTACGTTGAAAGTGCTGCGATGGGTCTGCTGGCGGGTCGCTTGGCGGCTGCTCAAATTTCAGGCACCACCTTACAAACACCGCCCGCAACAACCGCAACAGGCGCGTTGATCACCCACATCTCTGGCGGTGCCGAAGCGAAGACTTTCCAGCCGATGAACGTTAATTTCGGCCTATTTCCACCGGTAGAGGGCCTAAAGAGCGGCCGCCGTGGCCGAAAAGACCGTTACAAAGCCTATACAGACCGTGCAAAACTGGATTGGCAGGAATGGTTAAACACTGGACAAAAAGGTTAATAACCCTATCATAATCTCATGCCAGTTGATTATTTAAACCAAGTTTACGAAACCACAGATCCAGATGATTTGCGGACCCTTTATGACAATTGGTCCGCTTCCTATGAGACCGATGTGACCGAAAGCGGCTATGCAACGCCAAAGCGCTGCGCAGAAGCATTGGCGCAGTTTGCGCCTGATAAATCACAGCCGGTCCTTGATTTTGGATGTGGCACGGGTTTGGTCGGGTTGGCCTTAGAACATGCTGGGTTTTCGATCATTGACGGGGTTGATACTTCTCCGAATATGCTTGTGCAGGCGGGCACCAAGAACCTTTACCGGAGTCTCACCAAGATCCACCCAGACGAGCCAAAGATTGGCCATTATAACCTGATCAGTGCCGTTGGCCTGATTGGTTCAGATGCCGCGCCGATGTCAACGCTCTACACGCTGATGGAGGCCCTTCCCAAGGAAGGAAAGCTGGTGTTTTCGCTCAATGATCACGCGTTGGCAGAGCCTGAGAACATTGGCCGCTTGAACGAATGGCTCGATTGTGGCGCCGCGCACCTCTTGTTTTCCGAGCACGGCGAACATCTTCCCAAAATTGACCTGCAATCAACTGTCTATGTCGTCGGAAAGCCGTGACATTCACGACTAGATTTGCGCCATCTCCCACAGGGCCGTTGCATCTGGGCCATGCCTATTCTGCCCTGTTGGCCTATGATCTTGCGCAATCCGCGCAAGGACAATTCCTGCTGCGGATCGAAGACATCGACCAATCCCGCGCCCGCCCCGCTTGGGAGGCGCAGATTTACGATGATCTGGCTTGGTTGGGCGTAACATGGCAAACGCCAGTGATGCGCCAATCGGACCGCCAAGACGCCTACGACCGCGCGCTTGATGCGCTTTGGGCCCGCGGGCTGTTATATCCGTGCAGCTGTACCCGCGCTGATATTGCTGCGGCCACCAGCGCGCCTCAGGAAGGGGCGCCGTTTCTTGGGCCGGATGGCGTTGTTTATCCTGGAACCTGTCGTCCGGATACGCCACCAAATGGTCCGCGCCCCAAAGATAAGGCCCTGCGCCTAGATATGACCCTCGCATGCGCCGCGCTAAGCGATCCCCTTGAATTCATTGATAAGACCGATAACCAGCACATCATAATTGACCCAAAGCAGATGCCCAAAACTGTCGGTGACATCGTTTTGGCGCGGCGGGATATGGGCACCTCTTATCATCTATCGGTGGTGCTGGATGATGCAGCACAGAAGGTCACGGATGTCGTGCGGGGGGCCGATTTGATCGACGCCACGCAAATCCACCTTCTGTTACAACACTTTCTGGACCTGCCGCAGCCGCAATACACCCACCACAAATTGATCCGCGATGCGGATGGCAAACGGCTGGCCAAACGCGATGACGCGCGCGCGATTTCACTGTTTCGCAGCGAAGGCGCCAGCCCAGCCGATGTTCGGGCGATGGTCGGGCTTTAGGGCTGTGCGACCAGCTCTGTCTCACCCGCGCCTGTCACGCCTGTGTAAAAACAACTGCGCCGCCCCGTATGGCAAGCAGCGCCAATCTGATCCACTTGCATCAATAGACAATCGCGGTCGCAGTCCAAACGCATGTCCTTAAGGGTTTGCACATGCCCCGAGGTTGCACCTTTGGCCCAGAATTCCTGCCGCGACCGGCTCCAATACGTGACTTGACCTGTCTTCAGCGTTTCCATCAGGCTTTCTGCGTTCATCCATGCCATCATCAGGATTTCGCCTGTCTCATGGTCTTGGGCAATAGCAGGGATGAGCCCAGCTTCATTGAATTTCAGGGTCGTGGGGTCAAAGGACATAGCGCCGCGCCTTCTGTAAAAGTTTTTGCATCCAGAATTTATCTGCTTATGTAGAGAGGAGCCAAAGGAATTACCATGTCCAACGACACTGATCTCATCAAGCTATACTCAGCCCGCATTCTCGGCCTTGCCGCGGATATTCCACATCTGGGTAGGCTGGATGCGCCTGATGCCAGCGTTAACCGCCGCTCGCCGCTTTGTGGTTCCAGTGTGACCGTTGATGTGGAGATGGCAGAGGGCC
>JBDVSG010000042.1:0-25031 GCA_039967155.1 Sulfitobacter sp.
ATCTTGTCTTCATAATCTGTCTGACGCGCAGTGCGCACGACAACGGTTTCGAGCTCTTCATCATAATCGACACGGGTGATGTCATCGCTCTCGCTCAGCATGCCTTGGTTGCGCAAGAACCCCAAGGCAAGGTAATCGGGGTAGTCGCCGATGGTCATCGCCGTCACGATTTCTTGGGAGTTGAGATAAATCGTCAGGGGGCGTTCCTCAACAACGTTGATTTCTTGTGGGGCGCCTGTGTGATCTGTTCCCATAACGCGGCGCGTTAGCCGCGCGGCCGCAGGATCAGGCGCAATCAAATATTCAGAGAGATCGTTGAGTTCGGCCAATTGCGCCCCCTTCGGCAAACAGCTACGCAGGTGCGGACAATCTAAGGGCAACCCATGACCACTTCCACCCGCAAAACAGCCTATCGCCAAGGCATTATCGACGCCAGCCCGTTCATTCTGGTGATCATCCCCTTTGCTTCGCTCTTTGGAGTGTTGGCAACCGAGGCTGGGCTGAACGTGGTTGAAACGATGGCATTTTCCATCGTTGTGATCGCGGGCGCTGCGCAATTCACAGCGCTGCAGCTGATGCAAGAAAACGTACCAACGGCAATTGTCCTGATTTCAGCTCTTGCGGTGAATTTGCGCATGGCGATGTATTCGGCCTCGCTGACACCCTACATTGGGGCGGCTCCGCTATGGCAGCGCGCCTTATGCGCCTATCTCACGGTGGATCAATCCTATGTCGTGGGTGTGGCAAAATTTGAGGCCGCCCCCGAAATGACTGTGCCCGAACGTGTCGGATATTTTCTAGGGGCGGTCACGCCGATTGTTCCCCTGTGGTATATTTTCACCTTAGTCGGCGCCCTGCTGGGCGCGCGCATTCCTGACAGCTGGGCGTTGGATTTTGCCATCCCGATTGCCTTTCTGGCAATGATCGCGCCCATGTTCCGAACGTTTGCGCATATTGTCGCAGCCTTGGTCGCTGTGGTTGTGGCCCTGTTGGCCGCTGGCATTCCTTATTCCTTGGGGCTGATCATTGCGGGCATTGCAGGCATGATGGCAGGCGCACGAACAGAACTTTGGCAGCAGCGAAAGGCGGCAGACCAATGATTGAAACAGGCACACTCTGGACCGTTATCATCCTGCTGGGGCTGGGCAGTTTCGGGCTGCGATTTGTTTTCACTGGGCTGGTCGGAAACCGCACCATGCCTGACTGGTTGCTGCGCCACTTGCGCTATACCGCCGTGGCGATTCTGCCTGCGCTCATCGCGCCCCAAGTTGTGTGGCCTGCGGCTACGAATGGCGAATTCGATATCCCGCGCGCCGCCGCCGCCGCAGTGGCGCTGGCAATCGGGCTGGTTACAAAGAATGTTCTGATGGCGGTATTTGGCGGCGCAGCAACCCTTTACGGATTGCTGTATTTACTCGGCTGAGACAGCAATTCCGTCTGTTACATTGCCTTCGTCATCCTCATAATACCGCGTCGTGCTCACGCCGGACAGCTGTTCGACCTGCTGCATAAGCTTGAGCGGATAAAAGCCTTGAGTGATGGACTGAAAGCCCGGTACCTGCCGCAGAATGCCCGATGTCGCATTGGCACAAAAGGCGCTAGAGACAGGGCCGCTGGCCTCAATCAATTGCATAGCGCGGGCCGCCTGTGCTGGCGTCACAGCGAATTCTTGCGATACAACATGGTAATTCGTACGCGCATGGGCCGATTTATAGATTTGTATCCATTTTGGCGACATCCCGTACAAGACATCCCCCCGCTCGGCGATCTTTTCATGCTCGAACGAGCCTGCAGGATCAAAAATCACGGATTGCGTGCCCTGCACCAAAAGCGCCGTATGCCCGCCAGACCCAGTACGGTTGTTGATCATTGTGATCACCGTAATTTTTGGCTGGCCAGTATGAGCGAAGGCTGCCGCGGCCACAACTTGTGGCGGCGATTCTTTGCCTTTCTCGGCACAGGCCGCCAGCAAACCGGCCGCCAGCGTAAGCGCCAAAAAGGGTTTAATCATCAGTTTACCCGTAGATTTCAGCGCGCGAAAAGCGCCATGAAAATAAGAATGCCGATGATGGCGATCGATGCGCGCGTCACAAAAGTGATGAAGCTGTCGAACATCTTTTCCTGCGCTTCGGAGTTCATCGTGCCATGTTCATGTTCAGCCATCGGGCGTCCCTTTCGTCGTATTTCTGTATCTATCGCGCAGCAGTTACGCCATTTTGGCCCCTCTGTCACGTTGCATTTGATCTATGCAGGCAAGTTCCGCTGTAGCTTTATGCCTCGCCTTGCTCCAAATCCTGTAGCAATTTGAAGCCAATACGGTTTGGTTCTTCGGCTTCGACCGCTTTGGGAAGGGCGCGAAAAACAACGCTTAGCTGACTAACGTGCTGTACCAATTGCATTTTACCGCCGGCAGGATCAGACCCATAAAAGGTCACCATATCGGGGTCAAAATACCCCATGCCTTCAATCTTGAGAACGCCCGCATCTGTGCCAGCAAAACCCATTGCGATCTCATGCCCGTCGTCCAACCCTTCCTCAAATTTCTTGAGATAAAGGACCGTGCGTTCATAGGCCCATTGGGCGGGTGATTTTTGCTCTACAGGCTTACCCGCCACACCGTTTGGGACAGGTTGATCCGCCGCGTTCTTCTCGGCAGGGTTTGTGTGAACCTCATGCACCCGTGGCAGCGCATGTGCTTCTGCAGCCTCTGCTGCGGTTTTTATTTCGTCGCCCATTTCTTACCCCTTACGCTGAAAGAGCCATGCCCCATCCTCGCGTTTTGTGCGAATGGCTTGGCCTGTCTGGTGAAGGTGGCTCAAATGCGCAAAAGCTTCAACCAGCGCAAGCCCATATTCCCCCTCACCTATCGTTCTTTTGAACAGCGGCGCAAAGACTTCTCCGGCGGATTTAGGGGTATCGATATAGGCATCCAACCGTTTCAGCGCGCCATGGTGGTTTTCAATCAGCTGCCGCAACCGCGTGGGCAGCCCCGTGAAAGGCAATTTATGCCCGCCTAGAACCAGCTGATCCTCACGCCCCATCGGGGCCAAACGTTCACAGGCTTCCAACCATTCACCAATCGGATCGGCCATAGGTTCAGTTGCATAGACACCAACATTAGGACTGATCGAGGGAAGGATTTGATCGCCTGCAATCACCAGATTATCGTCTTTGCTCCAGAAGGTTGCATGCTCTGGGGCGTGGCCATTGCCCATGTGAACTTCCCAAACACGTCCGCCCATGGTGATCGTGTCATCCTGTTTGATCCGCATGTACCCAAGGGGCAGCGGATCCACGACATCGGCAAAATTAAACGGCCTGTCACTGGCCCGCTTGGCGTAAATATCAGCCGCCATTCCAGCAGAACGGTAGAAGGCGAGGCTTTCTGGGTTTGGCGTCTCTTGGACGTCCAACGTCAGCATTCGCGCAGTCAGCCACGCCGTACGGGTGGTGACCAACTCAGCCCCGTGCACAGACTGAAACCAGCCCGCCAACCCGATGTGGTCTGGGTGGTGATGGGTCACGACAACCCGCGAAACCGGTTTTCCGCCCAATGGCCCCGCCATAAGCTGAGCCCAGATTTCTTTGGTTTTCCTTGAGGCAAAGCCAGTATCAATAACAGTCCAGCTATCGCCTTCGTCCAGCGCGTAGACGTTGACGTGGTCCAGCTTCATCGGCAAAGGCAAACGCATCCACAGCACGCCTGCTGCGACCTCAATCGCTTCAATACCGCTGGGCGGCGTCTCCCATGGATAACGCAGCCCTTTTTTCGGCAGAGTTTTTTCAGCCATCAGATCGCCAGCTCTTCGCCCGACAGGTCAAACAGGTCTTCAGCGCCTGCTTGGGCATGGGCCAAGAGGCCTGCGTGTTCTGGCAGCATGCGTTTGATGTAGAAGCGCGCCAGCTTTTCGCGCGGGCCATTTTTATCTGCCAGCGCCGCTTTGAGATGCAGATGCGCGCCCAAAACCCGTGCAAAAGCGCCCAAATAGGGCACAGCCCCTGCAAATCGATCCTGCATATCCTTTTGCGAGACCAACCATTCAGTGGCTTCGCGCAGGCTTTCGCAAGCTTGCCAAACATCCACCGCCAACCGCGGGAACAAGACACGGGCTTGCTCGACCTCGGCTTCGATTTCATCCAGCAGGGAAAAGGCTGCCTCGCCACCGTCCATCATCTTGCGACCCACCAAATCCATCGCCTGAATGCCGTTGGTGCCTTCATAGATCGGGGTGATGCGCACATCGCGGCAAAATTGCGCGGCGCCTGTTTCCTCAATGAAGCCCATGCCGCCATGGATTTGCAGCCCCATATCCGCAACAGCCACCCCCGTGTCCGTGCCAAACGCTTTGGAGATCGGGGTCAGCAGCGCAGCCCGCGCGATCCATGCGGGTTCTTTGGTGGCGCTGGCCATATCAATCGCAACCGAATTGCAGACCGAGATCGCACGGGCCGCAAAAACATCTGCTTTCATCGTGGTCAACATCCGGCGCACATCTGCGTGGCCCAGAATGCTATCCGCACCGCCTTCAGGCGCTGTTTTTCCCTGCTTGCGGTCTTGGGCATAGGATAGCGCGTGCTGGAAAGCGGCATCGCCAACACCGATCCCTTGCGCGCCGACCCCCAGCCGCGCGTTGTTCATCATCGTGAACATCGCCGCCATGCCGCCTTCTTTTTCGCCGACAAGCCACCCTTGGGAGCCATCAAACTGCATCACACAAGTGGGCGAGCCATGGATGCCCAGCTTATGCTCTAGGCTGACGACGCTGACGCCATTGCGCGCACCGGGGTTGCCGTCGGCATCGGGCAAAAGCTTCGGCACCAAAAACAGGCTAATCCCGCGCACCCCTGAAGGCGCGTCAGGCAAACGGGCAAGCACCAAGTGGCACACATTGCCGCCCAGATCATGATCCCCCCATGTGATGAATATCTTTTGACCGGTTACCGCATAGCTGCCATCGCCGTTCTCAACAGCTTTGCTGGTCAGCGCCCCCACATCCGAACCAGCCTGCGGTTCTGTCAGGTTCATCGTCCCTGTCCATTCGCCGCTGATCAATTTGGGTAAGTATAGCGATTTCAACGTGTCGCTGGCGTGGTGCTCTAGGGCTTCGATCTGGCCTTGGGTCAGCATGGGGGCCAATTGCAAGGATAGGCAGGCCCCCGCCATCATATCATTTACCGCGGCATTCAAAGCCATCGGCAGGCCCATCCCGCCGTATTCTGGATCCGATGACATACCAACCCAGCCGCCTTCGCCGACAGCTTGTAGCGCATCACGAAATCCAGGAGATGTGCGCACGACACCGTTCTCCAAAACCGCCGGATGTAGATCGCCTTCGCGCTGAAGCGGGGCAATGATCTCTTCGCACAGTTTCCCTGCTTCTGTGAGGATGGCGTGGGTGACATCCGCCGTGGCATCCTCGTATTTTGCCGTCGCACGCACGCCGTCCAATCCGACCACATGATCAAACAAGAAATTGTAGTCTTCAACAGGGGCGCGATACGTCATAATAGTCTTCCTTTAGGCCAATGCCTCCCGATCCTCGGATGAAGTCGGGTAAACAATAGATCTGCGTCACAGCAGAATGAACAGCCTCTACACCCCGCGCAACCAAAACGCGGCGTCATGGAAACAAGGAGAGGGCCATGCGACAGCCGACCGAACGCCTGCTAGCTGATGATGCTGGCCTGAACCGCGCCGCCCACCTGTTGCAACAAGACGCGCTGGTCGCCTTTCCCACCGAAACCGTCTACGGTCTGGGAGCAGACGCCCGCAACGGCACCGCCGTCGCCGCGATTTATGAGGCCAAGGGACGTCCTTCGTTTAATCCGCTAATTGTACATGTCGCCGACATATCCGCCGCCCAATCCTATGTGGAATGGGGGCCAATGCCGCAGGCCCTAGCTGATGCGTTCTGGCCGGGCCCGCTCAGTCTGGTCTTGCCGCTGCGCGCCGAACACGGGTTGTCGTCATTGGTGACTGCGGGCTTGCCGACCGTTGCGTTGCGCGTGCCCGCCCATCCAGCAGCCCATGCGCTGCTGTCCAAATTCGGCGGCCCTGTTGCGGCCCCGTCTGCGAACCCGTCAGGTCGCATCAGCCCCACAACTGCGGATCATGTGATGGCGGGGCTTTCAGGTCGCATTGCTGCCGTGCTGGATGATGGGCCCTGCACTGTTGGGCTGGAAAGCACCATTGTCGGCTTTGACGCGGGTCAAGCCGTGCTTTTGCGCGCGGGCGGTGTTTCGTCCGAAGAGATCGCTGCCGTTTTGGGGCACTCATTGGCGCAGCCTGCGGCCACAAACATCACCGCGCCCGGGCAGATGAGCTCTCATTACGCGCCGCGCGGATCGGTTCGGCTGAACGCGATAACACCGCACAAAGGAGAGCATCATCTGGGGTTTGGCGCGGTCCAAGCAGAGCTGTCACTGTCGAGGACTGGCGATCTGGCAGAGGCCGCTGCGAATTTGTTTGAGTATCTGCATCGGCTTGATGCCCTTGGGGGACCTATTGCTGTGGCCCCGATCCCACATCATGGCCTTGGCATTGCAATCAACGACCGCCTTGCCCGCGCTGCCGCACCGCGCGATTGATCAGGCGCGTCCAGCGGCCGCTGACAGGGTGATTGGATCAATCCCGATGCTGCGAATCGCAGCATCCCACATGGTGGCACCGTCTTCGGCAAAAACCAGATCAGGCGTTGCAGGGGCTGTCAGCCAACCGTTTTGGGCAATCTCCCCCTCCAATTGGCCCGGGCTCCACCCTGAATAACCTAGCGCAAAAACAAACGGGGAAGGTCCTTTGCCATCCGCGATATCGTTCAGAATTTCTTGGGTCGCGCTTAGAACAAATGTCCCTCTGATCGCCAATGCATCAGACGTCAGACGGCGTTTATCGATATGCAAGACAAACCCGCGCTCACGGTCTACCGGTCCGCCGACATGAACAGCCGCGCGGCCCATTCCTTTTTGTTCCTTTATATCCAGACGCTTGAACACGTCGCGCAGGGTCATTTCACCTGCGTTTTTGTTCAGGATCAGCCCCATGGCCCCTTCGTCTGAATACGCACACATGAAGATCACCGACCGTTCAAATCGTGGATCACTCATGCCTGGCATCGCAATCAGTAACTGCCCCGTCAAATCCATATCAGCCCCTCATGCGCCCTACCCCTAGTACTGTGCCCAGCAAGCGCGCACACCGCAAGCTTATCCGCGAAACATTGCTGACCCAGATGTGACTTGGCAAATTGATTGAGCATCGCCACATATATATCCATGATGAGAATTCTTTTTTGCACCGCGGCGTTGATCGCCACATCAACCGCCGCGATTGCCGCGGATCCCATGGCCCCGCCAGCCACGGCCACACTGATCGAGGGCTGGCAACAGGCCGATGGCACCCGTGTCAGTGCGGTACAAATCACGATGGCTGAGGGCTGGCACACCTATTGGCGCGCGCCAGGGGATGCGGGCATCCCGCCGCAGTTCAAATGGAACGGATCACGCAACCTGAATGCCGTCTCTGTAAACTGGCCTACGCCAGAGCTGTTTAGCCAGAATGGCATGCGCTCTGTCGGGTATTCGAACCAAGTGATCTTGCCTCTTTCCGTATCGGCAAAGCGCCACAACAAGCCCGTGCACCTGAAGCTGAACCTGGAAATCGGCGTCTGCAAAGACATCTGCGTGCCGCAAACACTGACCCTAGACGGGGTACTGAACAATCAAAACGCCATCCCAACGCCAGCCATTGCTGCCGCCTTGGCCGAGCGCCCCTTTACCGCAGCAGAAGCCGGCGCACGCGGAGCCACTTGTTCCATGAGCCCCTCAGAAGACGGGCTCAACATCACCGCCCATCTCAATGTCCCCCCCACAGGCAGTTCCGAGTTTGTAGTGATCGAGGCGGGGCGCCCAGATGTTTGGGTCTCTGAGGCGGCGGTTTCGCGCAACGGTAACATGTTGACAGCACAGGCGGAAATCATCCCGAATGGCACGGGGGCTTTCGCGGTGGACCGCTCCGCCTTGCGATTTACTGTAATGGGCGCATCCCATGCGGTGGACATTCGCGGCTGCGCACCCAGCTAAGCGCAGTGGCAATGCATCAGCTCTGAGGGGCCTTGCGCGCGCCGGCAAGCATTGAAAACGCGCCAATACCATAGCCAAACAGAGCGATCACAGCAGCACCGCTGACGAACAGAATGAACCCTGCCGCCATGGCTGAAAGTGCCGCAATTGTTGGGAAGACATCGGCCAAAGGCGCCAGCAGGCTACCCTGTAGCGCCGCATAGCCCAACGTCATGCCGCCCCACACCACGGTCAGCCCCCATAACGCCATCAGCCCCCATTGTAGCCCGCGCACAGGGGCGCGCATTCCACGGCGCATCGCAGAGACTTGCCGCGCCACGTCATGCTGGGCTGCAATCAACGCTGGCACAACCAACAGCACCAAGATCATCCCAAAGCCCAAACCGTAAACCAATGTGATGATTGTGGGTTTCAAGAATTGCGCCTGCTGGCTGCGCTCAAACAACAGCGGCGCCATGCCCAGAACAGTCGTCAGCGTGGTCAACATCACGGGCCGCAGCCGGTCCGCGGCGCCGTCAATAATGGATGGGAACAGCCCGCGATCTGCGGCGTACTCGTCGATTGTTGTCACCAGAACGATGGAGTCATTGATGATGATGCCCGTCATGCCCAACAGCCCCACGACGGTGAACATGCTCAGCGGGACATCCCACACGTTATGGCCATAGATCGTACCGACCAGACCAAACGGAATAATTGCCATCACCACCATCGGCCGCGTCCAACTGCCAAACACCCACGCCAGAACCAAATAGATGCCCAACAGGCACAGAACCAACCCCGTCATTGCGTCAGTCAGAAATGCGCCTTCCTGTTCGCTCAGCCCCGCAAGGCGGTATTCGACCTGATAATCGGACGCGATTGTTGGCAAAATCTCTTCGGCCAAGGCTGTGTTAATCACCACCGCCCGTGCGGCATCATCTTCGGAAATATCCCCCGTTACGGATATCAGCCGAATGCCATTTTCACGCCGCACTGTGCTAAAGCCTGTGCGCCTTTGCACGCTGACGATATCGCCCAGCGAAACATATTGCCCGCCTTGCGTACGCATTTGAGTGCGGTCCAAGAAATCCGCTGTGAGTTCTCCGGATGGCAGCTCAACACGGATTGCAGCCGAACGCGCGCCATCCGGATAGGTCGCCGCTTCGATCCCGCCCAAACGGTGACGCAGAACCGTCCCCAGTTGATCAATCGTAAAGCCCAAGGACACCCCCTGTGGCGTCAGATCAAGGATCAGCTCTTCTTTGTCATAAGCAAGATTATCTTCAACGGCGCTGACTTCTGGAAACTTGAGAAGCGCTGTCTGCAATGCCTCTGATGCGTCTTTAAGGGTTTGCGTCGTGGAGCCGTAAAATTGAACATCCAACGCATCCCCCCCAGGGCCAGAACGGCCACCACGGAAGCTGACCGTCTCTGCCAGCGGGTGGTTCAGTACCTCTTCTTGCAACTGCGCAATGAAGGCAAAGCTGGAATAGGGGCGCAAATCGGCATCGATCAATTCAATCGAAATCCCGCCCAGAAGGTCCGTGTCTTTTGTATCCGCCCCAGCCAAACCGCGGCCACTGTTGCCGCCAATTTCCGCGACAACGTAATCCAGTGGGCTGATGCCATGCTGTGCTGCCAGCCGTTCGGCGACAGCATCTGTGGCGCGCTGCATCTCGCGCATCATTTCTAACGTATCGTCCCGCGTTGCCCCCTCGGCCATGATGAAGTTCCCCGACACCGATCCGCGCTCAGGTGCGTTGAAGAACCGCCACTGCACATCGCCACGAATGAATACCGATATCTGACTGGCAAGGATCACAACAGCCGCCGCCAGAACCACATAGCGCGCGGCAATCACCCCCGCCATAAGGCGACGAAACACCCGTTCGCGCAGCCAGACAAAGCCACCGTTCACCACGACCGACGGCGTATCGATCCCAAATGTCCCAAGCGTCTGAACCAAACGGGCCGCCCCCTTCCCCCGCAACAGCAACCCGCATGAAATGATCGCAGCAATTGCGAAAGGGGTCACGCCAACAACCGCCAAATAGCCCTGATAAGAAAAGGTCGTATCCGCCCCCGTCACCCGCAACACGATATACGCCAGTACAAACACCGCAAAACAAACCAGAACGCAGGCCGTAATGGCACTGACCACACCGCCGACAATCAATTTGCCCAGTGAGAATTTCGACCGCTTATCAATCCCAGCAAGGGCATGGTTCATATGATGTGGCAGGATTAGGAAACACTCGATCAGCGAGGCAATCAAAACCGCGATGACCGTAAAAGGAATATCGCGGATCAAATCACCAAATCGCCCCCCCACGGCCGTCAGGCCAAAGAACGCGATAACCGTTGTCAGTGTCGCCGCAAACACAGGCATAGCCATGCGTTGCGCGGCGCCTTCGGCGGCTTCGGCCGCGCTCATCCCGCCCAGACGGTACCTGTGGTCGGCATGTTCCCCCACGACAATCGCATCATCAACCACAATGCCCAGCGTAATGATCAGCCCGAAAAGGGAAATCATGTTGATCGTCAGCCCGCCCACATACATGAAAGCGATCGCAGCCCCCATCGCTACGGGAATGCCCGCAGCCACCCAAAACGCCGTGCGCGCGTTGAGAAACAAAAACAACAACCCCACCACCAGCATCAAGCCCATCAGCCCGTTATCCACCAGCAAATCCAATCGCCGTGAGATTGCCTCTGCGCGGGTGCGGATCAATTCCACAGTCACAGATGCGGGCAGGCTGGCCTTCAATGTCGCCGAGACCTCTTCAACTTGGGCCTGAATTCCGATGGCATCGCCCCGATCAGACCGCTCAACCCCAATCGCCATTGCCGGATTTTCGCCCACAAAATAGCTGCGATTGCGGTCGACACCTTCTGAGAAAACAACCGCCACATCCCCCACCAACAGCTTTGAGCCATCCGGATTAGAGCGTAGGGTGATCGTTGCGATTTCTTGCGGTGTGCGTTTGGCCGTCCCCGTGCGCACCCGCGCATTTGCCCCCTCCACATCTCCCGCGGGATCTGCGTCAACCTCGGCCGCGATGGCCGCTGCAATCTGAGCCATCGTCACATCAAACGCGATCAGCTTTGATGTCGCAACTTCAACCATGATCTGCGGTGCCGCGACACCGCGGATGGAGGTCCGCGTGACCCCAACCGCAAACAGCCTTGTGACCAGCTCATCCGCGAAACGTCCCAACTGTTCTGGCGCCACGGGTCCTGTGATGACAACATCCGTGACACCGTCCCGCCATGCCCCACGGCGCACATTTGGGTCCTCGGCTTCATCCGGCAGGGTCGAGATCGCATCGACGGCTGTTTGTACATCAGCCGCGGCACGTGCCATGTCCCAATTCGGTTCAAACTCCAGCCTGACCACACTGCTGCCTTCGCGCGCAGTGCTGCTAGAGCTTTCAACCCCTTCCACCGCCAAAAGCGCTGTCTCCATGACTTGATTGATGGCTTCGTCAATATCTTCGGCCCCCGCGCCATCCCACGCAGTGCTCACGCTTACGGTATCGACAATCACATCAGGAAAAAATTGCGCCCGCATGTTTGGCGCAGCGCCAAACCCAGCGATCAGCATCAACACCAGCAAAAGATTTGCGATTGTTTTGTGCCGCGTGAAATACGACAGAATGCCGCTGGCACTTTTGGAGATCGCCCGTGCCATAGGTTAGCCCCCCATGCGGCTTTCGATCCGCGCAACGGTGCGCGCAGGGACTTGCGGCGCTGCCAGCAATCCTAGCACACGGGCTTTGGCCTCGTCTGGCATCCGTTTATTGCCCTCAACAAATGCGACCAGTTTGGCCCGTCGCTCTTCTGAGAGCTCCAGCATTTTCTCGGCGGTATCGGCGGGGTTGGCCCCTTTGCGCAGCGGCTTGACCGAAATACCTGCGCCCAGCAGCGGCGATCGTGCCTCGACGACTTCCCGCCCAATGATATCACCACGTACCAATACATCGTCGCCTTGCTGCCGCAAAATTTGTACGGTCGCCGCTTCCAGCCGGTTCTCAGCGCCGAGCAGCAGAACCCCGCCCTGCGCATCAACGGCAGAGGCAGGCAAGGCAATCACTTGCGCCAGTTCAGGTTCTTGCACCCGCACGGTCACAAAATCACCCGGCTTAAAACCAACCGGCGTTTTGAGCGCTGCGAAAACCAAACGGCCTGTCAGCCCTGTCCCCGTGGCGGCAGAGGTGCGGCTGATGCGGCCCTGTGCGGTCAAATCCACGCCCGCCACATCCAACGTCACGGTCACTGGCGCCTTTATCACGGCGCCTTCGGCCCCCAACAGGCGCGTGTATTGCGCATTGGACAGGCGAAAGGACACTTCGAGATCGTCAGGATCTATCAGTTCGGCCAGACGTTCATTGGCCGAAACAAGACGCCCCTCAACGACCGTCGTCGCGCTGAGCGTGCCTGAAAATGGCGCCCGCAGTACCGTGTCGTCCAAGCGCCGCTTAGCTTCATCCAGAGCAATCTGCGCACGCGCTGTTTTGGTGACGGCCAAATCGACGCGCGCTTCGGCCTGCGCCAAAGCCTGACGGCGCGAAAGAACCGCCTGACGGGCGGCGGATGCAGACAGTTCAGCCACCTCAACCGCGGCGGTTGTGCCAACCCCGCGCGCCGCCAGATCAATCTGGCGGTCTGCCGCGCGCTGCTGCAAATCAGCCTGTTCTTGTGCTGCGGTGACCTCATCCAAGGCAAGAGCCAAACCGCGGGCGGCATCGCGTTCCTCTGCATGCGCGTCTGCCAGATCGCTTTCGCTGCTCAGCGCAGCGGATGTGGCATCCGCAGGGTCCAACCGTACCAACACGTCACCGGCTTGCACGTCGTTACCGTCTTCAAATCCATCAGCCAGCGCAATAACGCGCCCTGCGTCTGCTGCGCGCAATTCCAATGTCCTGCGGCTGGCAATTTCGCCAAAACTGGTCAGGATCGGGGTCTGCGTACCCGATTGCGCGGTCAGAACATTCACCGAGAAAACCCGTTCACGCGCAGGCGGCGCAGCTGGGCTATCGGCAATGCGCGTTTGAACGGCCCCGCCCACCATTTGCACGGCCCAAACCAACAGCCCTAAAGTAACCGCTGCCATAAAAAGGCCAATCATGGATTGTCTTAGAAACCGCATCTCGTGTCCGATTTTGTCTATTTCTATACAGTTAACACTGCATATTCATATGCCAAGCATCTCTTATACGGCCCGCGCAGGATTTTCCGTCACTTTTAATTGAGAAATTCCCAACTGCGACTATTTGCGGCGATGATGTTCGTCCAACCGCGGCAGAATTTCTACAAAGTTGCAGGGCATATGCCGATAGTCCAACTGTTTAAGCAATATCTCGTCCCACGCATCTTTGCACGCGCCCGGACTGCCCGGCAACGCAAACAGATAGGTGCCGTTGGCCACACCGCCTGTTGCGCGCGACTGAACCGCGCTGGTGCCTATCTTTTGCATTGAGACGATGGTGAAGACCGTACCGAAGGCATCGATCTCTTTTTCATAAACGTCGCGGTGTGCCTCAACCGTCACATCGCGGCCTGTCAGCCCCGTACCACCAGTGGAAATGACCACGTCAATCTGCGGGTCGGCACACCATTTTCGCAACTGGTCCGCAATCTGTGCACGTTCGTCCTGCAGGATCAAACGGTCAGCGATTTCATGCCCTGCATCCGTGATCCGTGCGGCCAGAACATCACCCGACCGGTCCTCCGCCAAGCTACGCGTGTCAGACACTGTCAGCACGGCGATGCGCACCGGCAAGAATTCTCTCGATTTGCTCATAAAGGTTGCCTTTATTCCATAACCGCCAAACGGGCCGCCAACGCGGCGTAAATACTGCCTGTGATATAGCCCAGTATCCTGCTGGATTTAATAAGCTTGGCGCCAAGTGTACCAGCAAATGCCCCCACCAAACCGTTTATCACAAAACCACCCAGACCGATCATAGCACCAAAGGCCAGAAACTGTACGAACACCGGCCCCGCCTGAGGCACGACAAATTGGGGAATGAAGGCAAGAACAAACCAAATCACTTTGAAATTACTTAGATTGGTGATCAACCCTGCGCGAAACGCCAGCGCCGGGCGCAGCCCTTGGCCCGTCGCCTTCAGGCTGTGACTGCGCAGCGCTTGGACCGCCAAATACAGCAGATAAGCGACACCCACCCAGCGGATCACCTCAAACGCCCAAGGGAAAGCCGCTACAACAGCCCCCAGCCCCAAACCCGCAAGGGTCACATGAACCAGCGAGCCCACGCTGATGCCAGCGCTGGCGGCCCAAGCTGCGGTGCGGCCCGACCGCATCCCTTGGGCGAGGCACAGCATCATATCAGGCCCAGGCGTGACATTCAGCGCCAGCGCGGCAGGCACAAAAGCCAATAAGACAACAGGATCAATCATGCGCCCGGCACCTTCATTTACCCACTGCAGCCTTCACGCTTAGCAAATCCGCCCAAGCTTCTTTCTTTGCTGCGGGGGTGCGCAACAGTTGGCTGGGATGGAACATCGGCAGCGCAGGCCTGTCCACGGCTTTTGTCCACTGCCCGCGCAGACGCGCGACCCCACGTTTTGCCAGCAGTGCCTGACAGGCCCAATTGCCCATGATAACCAGCACTTTTGGTTCTGCTAAAACAATATGCCGTTCAAGAAACGGCAGCATCATCGCAATTTCTTCTGGTTTCGGATCTCGGTTATGGGGCGGGCGCCAAGGCAGGACATTTGTCATGTAGATCGGTGCCTTCTGGTTGCTGCGCCCCATATCGATGGCCGCAAACATGCGGTCCAGCAAGTGTCCCGCTGCCCCCGAAAACGGCTTGCCTATCCGATCTTCATCGCGGCTGGGGAATTCCCCCATGATCATCACTGGCGCACCAATGATCCCGTCCGAGAACAACATGTTGCGCGCCCCGCGTTTAAGATCACACAGGTCGAACTCTTCCATGGCTGTGCGCAATTCTGCCACCGTGCGCGCGGCGGCCGCTGCTGTGCGGGCCTCGGCAACGGGATCGCGTTCGGCCAGTTTAACGGGGCCACGGGTCAGATGCGGTTTTTCTTCGGCCTTCTTTGGCTTGGCCAATGTTTGCGGCAAAGCATAGCGGTCAACTGGCGCATCCGAGATACACTCATCCGCCCCCAGTTCCATCTGCCACTCTAAAAGAGCGCGCGCTGCGTGAAAATCCACTGATTCCATGCGCCCACTCTACGCCGCGCGCAACAAGATCAAAATGCCTTACATTGCCCTTCTTGCCGCGCTGTGTCTGCGCGCCTATAACGGGCGAAACAGCGTAAGGTACCCCAATGAGTTTCGCCCACCGCCACCTGCTTGGCATTGAGCCGCTGCACCCCACTGAGATCACAACTCTGCTAGACCTCGCGGACAGCTACGCCGAGCAAAACCGCAAGCCCGACAAACACGGCACCGCCCTGCACGGGCTGACCCAGATCAACATGTTCTTTGAGAACTCAACCCGCACCCAAGCCAGTTTTGAGATTGCTGGCAAACGGCTGGGGGCGGATGTGATGAATATGGCGATGCAGGCGTCTTCGATCAAAAAGGGCGAGACGCTGATTGACACGGCGATGACCCTGAACGCCATGCACCCTGATTTGCTGGTTGTGCGTCACCCGCAATCGGGCGCCGTCGATTTGCTGGCGCAAAAAGTGAATTGTGCGGTTCTAAACGCAGGCGACGGGCGCCATGAACACCCAACGCAGGCTTTGCTGGATGCGCTGACGATCCGCCGCGCCAAGGGCCGCCTGCACCGTCTGTCCATCGCCATTTGCGGCGATATCGCCCACAGCCGTGTGGCACGCTCAAACATCATGTTGCTGGGCAAAATGGAAAACCGCATCCGCTTGATTGCGCCGCCTACGCTGATGCCTTCGGGTATTGGTGAATTCGGGGTCGAGGTTTTCGACAACATGGAAGAAGGCCTGAAAGACGTCGATGTGGTGATGATGCTCCGTCTGCAAAAAGAACGCATGAACGGCGGCTTTATCCCCAGCGAGCGTGAGTATTACCACAGATACGGGCTGGATGCAGCCAAGCTGGCCCATGCCAAACCCGATGCGATTGTCATGCACCCCGGCCCTATGAACCGTGGCGTCGAAATCGACGGCACCCTAGCCGATGACATCAACCGCAGCGTTATTCAGGATCAGGTTGAAATGGGGGTCGCCGTGCGCATGGCCGCGATGGATCTTTTGGCACGCAACCTTGCAGAAAGCCGCGCATGAGCGACGGGGCGTTTTGGGATAACGTGCTAGAGCAGGATGAATCCCTGCTTTGGGTCGGTCGGCCCAAGCCCCGTTTGCACTGGCGCAATTGGCAGCTGTTTGGCGTGCCTATTGCATGTGCGGTTACTTTACTGGGAACGGGTTGGTTTATTCTGTCCCAGCTGGGCACGGGCAGCGATATCTGGTTACTGGTTTTTGTAGCCCTTGCCGCCCTTGTCCCTGTCTCCACAACGCGAAAACAACTGAAATCTTATGCCGCGACGCGCTATGCGCTGACCGAACGCCGCGCGCTTTTCTTCCACATCGACAATGACAAAACGCGGGTAAAATCCTACCCTTCGGCGGCGATGGTTCCCCCACAAAGACGCAACACAACGCCGCCCTGCTTCGGGTTTTTGCAGGCGGAAGGCGGGAAACAACGCCTTGTAGGGTTTGATTACATCGACGGATCAGAGCAATTGTTGCCACATCTGGCAAGGGTGGCCTGATGCCGGCGATCAACATCTCTCAACATGAAATCGGGGTTGTGCGGGTCTTTGCCATATCGCGGCCCATGGCGGACATGGCCCGCGCCCTGCGGCAAGCCGACAAGAGTACTATTGCCTCAGGGCTGTTGCGCCACGAAGTCACCGCAGATGATGTGGAGCTATTTGCCCTTTCTGACCTGACAGGTCTAGGCCTGCGGCAGTATTTGATGGATGGCTATGCTGTTCCATCCCAAGCAGTGCAGGCCGATCATGCGCGTTTGGATGCGCTGGACGGTTATGTTATGCTGCTGTTGTCACGGGTCAGCGCCGAGGGCCCAGTGGCACTGTCCCCCAGCCCCGAGCTGACGCTGATTGGCACTTACCGTGAGCCACGCGCAGACCACATTGCTGTTCCGATTGCTGCCCAAGCGGCAAAGCCCTACTCTGGCGTTGGCACCGAAACCCAGCCCACACGCAGGTTGCGCGCAGGGAGCGCCGTGACCGGTCTATTGGCACTGCTAACCCTTTTATTAATATGGTGGATAACCCGATGAAAGAACCCAAACCCGATCCCAAAATGTCTGGCCGCGTGGCGACAATTGCCTTGCTTGTTGCTTTTGGTGTGGCCGCTGGCATGGTTTGGATGGCAGGGTGAGCAGCGACGCGCTTGCTGCTTGGACGCCGGCGTTGGCAGTTTTCTTGCGCCGCTCATTGATCGTCGGCGCGGTGACGCTGGTGGTTGTGGCGCTGGTGGGCTGGGCAATCGGAGCGACCACAGGCTATTGGCAGGCGTTTTATGTGGGGCCCGTTTTGGCGTTAGCCTATAATATCGGCATCGAGGATCCCTCCCGCTGGCGTGCTGTCAGACAGAATCGCTGGCATCTGCGCAGCGACGCCTTGATACATTATGGCCCCGAAGACGAGACCCGCATACCGCTGGCCGACATCGAAAATGTGCGCAAGCGTTTCGGTTGGAGCGTGGTCGTTTTTCTAAAAGGCGGCATGCGCGTGCGCATTGCCTATGTTCCCAATCCCGCCGACATCGCGCAACAAATCCTTGCGGCCCGCGCCCGCATGACACCCTGAACACCGGGTGCACCCCCGATACAAATACTGTACCACAAGATGCGACAGAGCCAGAAAGAGACACTATGACGCTTCACTTCATCAATGCCACGTTGATTGATCCCGATGCCGGTACCGAATTCAAAGGGTCGGTCAGCGTCGATGATGGCCACATCACTGCTGTGACAGCGGGCGGGCTGACCGACCCCGATGGCGTGATCGTGGATTGCGGCGGGAAATACCTTGCCCCGGGCATTGTCGATCTGGGGGTGAAAGTCTGCGAACCCGGTGAGCGGCACAAAGAAAGCTACCGCTCGGCTGGATTGGCCGCGGCCAAGGGCGGTGTGACCACCATGATCACCCGTCCCGATACAGATCCCGCTATCGACAGCCCCGAAACGCTGGAATTTGTCACACGCCGCGCGAATGAAGCAGCCCCCGTGCATGTTCTGCCCATGGCAGCGCTGACAAAGGGTCGCGCAGGCAAGGAAATGACCGAGATCGGGTTTTTGATGGACGCTGGCGCCATTGCTTTTACCGATTGCGATCATGTGGTGACAGATACGCGGGTGTTTTCGCGTGCGCTCACCTATGCGCGTAGCCTCGGGGCGTTGGTGATTGCCCATTGCCAAGAACCTGTATTGAGCCGCGGTGCCGCCGCGACTTCGGGCAAATTTGCCTCATTGCGCGGATTACCTGCCGTTTCCCCCATGGCAGAGCGCATGGGGCTGGACCGAGACATCGCTTTGGTCGAGATGACAGGCGCGCGCTATCACGCAGACCAGATCACAACCGCCCGCGCACTGCCCCCGTTAGAGCGCGCCAAGGCCAACGGGCTGGATATTACAGCGGGCATTGGCATCCATCACCTGACGCTGAATGCGCTAGACGTGGCCGACTATCGCACGTTTTTCAAACTCAAGCCCCCTCTGCGCGATGAAGAAGATCGGCTGGCGATGGTCGACGCCGTGGCCAGCGGTTTGATCGATATTGTTTGCTCCATGCACACGCCGCAGGACGAAGAAAGCAAACGCCTGCCCTTTGAAGAGGCTGCATCAGGGGCCGTTGGTCTGGAAACCCTGCTGCCCGCCGCCCTGCGTCTGTGGCACGCCGAGATGATCAGCCTGCCACAACTGTGGCGCGCGATGTCCTTCACCCCCGCCCAGCGTCTTGGCCTGTCCTCAGGTCGTCTGGCTGTCGGCGCGCCAGCTGATTTGGTTGTTTTTGATCCAAATGCGCCCTTTGTTATGGACCGCGCCACACTCTTGTCGAAATCCCGCAATACGCCATTTGACGGCGTGCGTATGCAAGGTAAGGTTCTGGCGACCTATGTTTCTGGCACCTGCGTTTACGAAAACTAAAGCGGAAGATCCCCTATGCCCATGATTGAAAACACCCTTTTTATTATCCTGCTTTGGGCAGCGCTGGGTTATCTCATTGGCTCTGTTCCGTTTGGGGTGGTCATTGCCCGTGTTATGGGGCTGGGCAATCTGCGTGATATTGGATCAGGCAATATTGGCGCGACCAATGTGTTGCGCACAGGGTCCAAGCCCGCCGCCGCGGCAACGCTGGTTCTGGATGCGGCCAAGGGCGCGGTCGCACTTCTTCTGGCCCGTGCAGTAGCTGGTGAAGACGCAGCACAGGTTGCTGCATTTGCGGCGATGATCGGCCATTGCTACCCTGTCTGGCTGAAATTCAAAGGCGGCAAAGGCGTCGCGACCTTTATTGGAGTGATGCTGGCCTTTGCTTGGCCCGTTGGCATTGCGGTCTGTCTTGTTTGGTTGGCCGTTGTTGCCTTGACGCGCCAGTCCTCTCGGGGCGGGTTGGCGGCTGCGGCCTCCTCCAGCATTCTTACCGTTCTTATGGGCTACGGATTTGGGTATCTGTTGTCTTTGGCGCTGACGGTCTTTATCATCTGGCGCCACCGCGCCAATATCGCCCGCATTCGTGCAGGCACTGAGCCCAAAATTGGCCAAAAAGACTAACCCCTCCCTACAGACGGGCGGCGCGCTGCGCGCCTATTATGCTGGAAAAGTTGAATGAAAACATTGATCACCCTCTGCTTTTTCGGGCTCACCCCGACGGCCCACGCCCAAGAGTTTACGGTTCTTTTGGGTAAGAAAAATCTGGGGAGCCTCACCTTTTCCCAAAGCGGCACAACAGCGCGTCTGCATTCTACGTTGAACCAAACGCCAATGGGCGTCTTCAACGGAACATTCAAAGGCACGAGCGCCGGAAATGCAAAAACGGCGACCTTTACAGGGGACAGCAAATCCTCACGCAAGCAGCGCCACGTTGTGGTTGATCACAAAAATGCCCGCCCCGTAAGCGTCGACATCTCGCCGCAGAAAGAACGGACAGAGCTGTCTGACCCCTCTCGCGTTACAGGGCCGACATTGGACCCCGTCCGCGCAATTGCACATTTGATTTCGGCGCGCGGTTGCCCCGCTGCGGTCCGTCTGTACGACGGTCGACGTGTGATTGCCATCACGCCAACCCAACAAACACAAGCCGCCGATCACCTGACTTGCGCGATGCGTTATAAGGTCACCCAAGGTCCCGGCCATTTGTCCCCGCTTCGGATATCTTCTGCCAAGATGCAACTGCGCTACGCCACATCCGGTACAAAGCAAATTCTGCAACAGATCAAAATCTCTTCGGGTGTTTTTGGGCTAAGCCTGAACCGCAAAAAGTGAGAAGTCGCATTATATTTCTGTCATTACAGAAATAACTTGCACAACAGATGAATTCTGATATTTCTGTCCATACAGAAATTAACGAATGAGTCGCGACATGCACCTGACACCAGCCATGCAGAACTTCATCCTCCACTGGGGGGACATGGGCAGCAAATGGGGCACCAACAGATCCGTGGCCCAGATTCACGCCCTGCTGCATATCTCGCCCGATCCATTGAACGCGGAAGAGATTTGCGACCTTCTGAACCTCGCACGGTCCAATGTTTCGAACGGTCTGAAGGAACTGCAAAGCCTCGGCATGGTGAAATCCCAGCGCAAGCTGGGGGACCGCCGCGATCACTTCACCTCGATCCGCGATATGTTCGACCTGACCACAACCGTAATCGAGAGCCGCCGTGAACGCGAATACCTCCCCACGTTGCGCGCGTTAGAAGACGTACAGCGCGAGGCCGAAACCGATGCGACCCCGCCCGCTGTCCAAGAGCGGATCAAAGAGACTCTGGACACCATGCAGATGTTCGACAGCTGGTATTCAGATGTTTCGCGCTTGCCGCGCGCCGTACAGATGGCCGCGATCAAATTGGGCGGCCGCATCGCGCGGTTTCTGCCCAAAGGAAAGGACGGATGATGTGACGCAACACTCTATTTGCCTAATAATTTCTGTTTTGACAGAAATATTAAAAATTACCGAAACTCCTGCAAGAAACTGGAAGGAAACATCATGCATAACCTGACCTTACCCCCGCAGCCGCCCTTCCCCGTTGGCTACATCATTGACCCCGTGGCCTTCTTCATTGCGCTGATCGCAGGACCACTTCTGTTCACCGCAGCCTCTTTCTGGGTGATGCTCATTCCGGTTTTTGCCCTTGGGCTGGGGGGGCCGCTATATCTGGCAATCGGCACCCCGCTGCTGCTTTGGTATTTGCGCCGCCATGATGGGAACCCAAATGATCTGGCTGTCCTTGCGCTGATGGTCATTGGCGGCCTTGGCCTGCTGGCAAGTATTACCGCGCTCATCACCCAAGACAGAGATGCCTTGCTGGGCGTCGCGTTCTATTTCGGTTTTGGCATAATTTTTGCCCCTATCTGGGCGTATTTTTTCGGTCGCGTTTACCAATATCTGCGCCGCGATTTCTTTGCCAAACCCCGCAACCTTTAACCGATATCTAACCTCAAAAAGGAAAATACCATGTTTGTACTTGCTCTGCTTTATATTGCCCTAGGTTTTGGCGCGCTCAGCGTGCTTGCCCTTATGATCTTGCGGATTGGTGCCCTGTTGGGCCATTGCCCCCATAGCCGCGACACCGCCCGCGCCGCTGCGATCACCATTGCAACCGGATTTGCCGCGATTGGCGCTGGCGGTGTGATCTTGATCGGCGCGACCCTGCTCTTGCTGCCTGACGCACCCTTGGCTGGGTTTCTCGGTGCTTTAGGGTTTGCAGCGCTTTGCCTAGGCCTTGGTTTCACCCAAGCAATCGGCACCCTGCGCGCAGTCATGCAGGACGCCAAAGCACCAGCTGCTGCTGCAGCCTAACACCCACGACCTAAACCTGATGGGGAGGGGCGGCAGAAATGCCCGCCCCTTTTCGCAGCCCCGCAATCCCACACCATGATTTTGCCCAATTCCGCCCCTTTTCACGCCACAGCTGCCCCTCATGTTAACCCTAATGACACAGCGAATGGATGAAAAATGGGCCCGATAACAGCGATCAGCACCGTTTTGTGCAAGACCTTCACCTACTCTGGCCGTGCAAGCCGCAGTGAGTATTGGTGGTATTATCTCGCCTGTTTTATCCTAGCATTTATCTGTCTGACGGTTGATTCATTTGCGGTGCTCAAGCTGGTCGCGCTGCATGGCGACGAAGCCCTTCTTCACGCCAAGCCTTTTGCTTTCACAACCCTTTGGGCGTTGGTCGCAACTGCGCCCGCCTTTCTCAGCGTCACTGTGCGCCGCCTGCATGATGCGGGTTTTTCGGGCTTTTGGACGTTATTGAATTTTGTCCCTCTTGGCGCGTTGGTTTTAGTGATCCTGCACATGCTACCCAGCCGTGGCAGCACAACCGTTCACGGCACACCTGCCGCTGGCCCTAAAACCAGCGCAAATGGCCGCCCCCTGACCGTTGATGCGCATAAACGCGCGATGCAGGGCTATGCGCTTTTGTATGATACGGACAAAACGCCCACACCCGAGATGCAGGCCGCGCGCAAGGCCGAAATTTCAGACTATTACCGTAACAACGTTCTGAAAGCCGCCCCCAGCGCGTAATTCAATCCCTAGTACGAGAAATCGCTGTATATCCGGCCCAAATCGCCTGCCCATTCGCCGTTATAACAGTCCAGTAATTCATCAGCTGGGGTTTTGCCTGTCTCGATGCTTTCTTTCAACGCGTTGAGGAAATGGGTCTCGTCGGGGACCAATCCACCTGCACCGCTGCGCGCGCGCGCTTTCAGCCCAGCCTCGGACAAAGTAACTGTTTCACGTGCAATATCGATCATCTTGATGCCGCGCACCTCGGCTTGCAAACCATCGACAGAGGCCGCGACGCGCAGCTCTTCACGTGTTTCTGCATCCCAATCTTTGACCAAATCCCATGCGCCATCCAACGCCGCCTGATCATACATCAACCCTACCCAATAAGCAGGCAGAGCGCAAAGGCGGCGCCATGGGCCACCGTCCGCGCCGCGCATTTCTATGAATTTCTTCATGCGCGCTTCGGGGAAGGCCGTGGTCAGATGGTCAGCCCAATCGCTGAGCGTCGGAGTCTCGCCCGGGAGGGCCGGCAGTTTGCCCGCCATGAAATCACGGAAGGACATGCCCAGCGCATCAATATATTTGCCATCGCGGTAGACAAAATACATGGGTACATCGAGGGCATAATCGACCCAGCGCTCAAAACCGAAACCTTCTTCGAACACAAAAGGAATCATACCAGTGCGCGCAGAATCCAGATCGCGCCAAACGCGGCTGCGCCAAGATTTATGACCGTTTATCTTTCCTTCAAAAAACGGCGAATTCGCAAAAAGCGCTGTCGCTACGGGTTGCAAGGCCACAGCCACACGCATTTTCTGCACCATATCTGCCTCGGATCCGAAATCGAGGTTCACCTGAACGGTGCAGGTGCGGCGCATCATTGTGCGCCCCATGGTGCCCACTTTGGTCATGTAGTCGTTCATCAGGCCGTAGCGGCCCTTTGGCATCAAATCCATCTGTTCGTGCGTCCAGATGGGCGCCGCGCCCAAACCAATCCAGCCTGCGCCGATTTCTTCTGCCACGTCCTGCACTTCGCGCAGGTGCGTGTTAACTTCATCGCAGGTCTCGTGGATCGTCTCAACGGGCGCGCCGGACAGCTCCAGTTGCCCCCCAGGCTCCAGCGAAACATTGGCGCCGTCTTTTTCCAAGCCGATCAGCTTGCCTGCTTCTTCAACAGGTGCCCACCCGTGGCGGTCGCGCAACCCTTCCAGCATCACACGGATAGAACGGGGTCCCTCATAGGGGAGTGGCAGCCGCGTATCTTTGCAATATCCAAACTTCTCGTGTTCGGTCCCAATGCGCCATTGGTCCTTTGGCTTGCAACCATCTGCAAGGTATTGAGCCAGCTGGTCAAAATGCTCGATCGGCCCACCGCCGGATTGTGGAATAGACATGGATGCGCTCCGAATAATGTGTCCCCCGCAGCCTTACGGAGATTTGTTAGATCGTCAATGCAGCAGGGTGTGGGCCGGACGCAAGGGGCTGCGTTCCCAAATCACAACTACGTGGGGACTTCGGCCCGATAATTCAGCAAGCATCCGTTCAGTCCGCAGCCCTTTCAGCGTCGAAAACGCATCAAAAAGCGCATCTGACCCAGCCGCGTTGACTGGTATCAAAAGCGTGCCCTGTTCCTGAGAATCCAGCCGCCAATGCGCGGGCTTCATCGTCGAATCAAGACTAAGACGTTCAATTGCAGTCAACGCCATCACGCCGCCCGTTAAGGGGCCCAAATAGGCGATCTGGCCTTCATCAACCTGCACAGCGCCGACACCGCCGCCATCCCCGCGAAATCGCGCGCGCTGCACACCAAGCAATGCCAAGGCCAAAGCTCCCACCAAAAGCCCCCCCCCCAGCAGCGCCAACAATCCACCCGGCCCGGTGATCCACCAGCCACCCAAAACCGCCAAACCCGCTGCAACAAGAAGTTCACGCCAACGCCAAAGCGCCTCTTTCGCCTCTGGCCTAAAGAACATTCTGCATTCCCTTCACGACCAATCCCCCAGCGCTTGCTGCCACAGGGTCATCGCGGCAACGGCGGCGGTGTCTGCGCGCAAGATCCGCGGCCCCAAAGAAACGGAGACGGCATGGTCCATCCCGCGAAGCTTTTCGCGTTCGCGTGCCGAAAATCCGCCCTCTGGCCCGATGAAAATAGCCCATGGGCCCTGCTGCCCTGTCAAAGGCGGTGATCCAGCAGCGGCCAAAGCCTCATCACAAAACATGATCCGGCGCGCG
>JBDVSG010000043.1:0-10147 GCA_039967155.1 Sulfitobacter sp.
CGGCAAAAGCCTGCAAATAGCGCGATTCCGTCATGTGGCCATTGTAGTCGGTCCAGTCCAACGGCACCGTACGGTTGGCCGTCTCAACCAACGCATTCTCGGGCAGGTCAGCCGCAACCGCCCCATGCACAGTGCCCTTGCGCATCTTTGCTTCTTGCGCGTTGATCAATGCCCCCGCACCCCAATTTTGCGCTTTGAGCCCGCGCATCATTGTCACAAGGTTATTGTCGCGAATACGCTCCAAATCGCGGATGCTGTGCATGCCGGACTGGGCATCGGATTGGCCTGCAATCAGATCGACCAGCTCCTCAGTAAAGTCAGGGACATCCGTCAGTTTGGTCCAAGGTGACTTCAGGCAAGGGCCGAACTGCGCCATGAAATGCTTCATGCCTGCCTCGCCGCCCGCCACGCGGTAGGTTTCAAACAGACCCATCTGCGCCCAACGAATGCCAAACCCATAGCGGATCGCATCGTCGATCTCTTCTGTGGTGGCGATGCCGTCTTTGACCAGCCACAGCGCCTCGCGCCAGACGGCCTCGAGGAAACGGTCGGCCACATGGGCATCAATTTCCTTTTTCAGGTGCAGCGGGTGCATGCCCAGCGATGTCAGCACGTCTTTGGCTGTCTGCACCAGCGTAGGGTCGGCCTCGGTGGTGACCAACTCGATCAGCGGCAGCAGATAGACAGGGTTGAATGGATGGGCGACCATGATCTGCTCGGGCCGTGCGGCGCCTTGCTGCAGCTCGGAGGGTTTGAACCCGCTGGTAGAGGACCCAATGACCGCGTCCTCGCGACAAACCGCTTGGATTTCGGCAAAAGTGGTGTGCTTGATTTCAATCCGCTCCGGCACGCTTTCTTGGATCCATTCAGCGCCGTCCACCGCTTCTGCGATTGTCGCGTGATAGGTGATCTTGCCCTCATCCGGCAGGGCCACATCCGTCAGCCCAGGAAGCGAACGGCGGGCGTTGTCCATAACTTCGCCGATTTTACGCTCAGCCTGTGGATCAGGGTCAAACACCTGAACGTCCCACCCGTTCAACACAAACCGCGCGGCCCAACCGCCGCCAATAACACCGCCGCCAATGATTGCTGCTGTTCTGCTCATTTCACGTTCCTCAACCGGCTCACATCATAGCCATTAAAATCTAAAATCTCGCGCGCCGCTTTGATCCGGTCGGCGCCCCCCGTCGTGGCACGGTCAGCGATCCAGCCAAAGTCGCCCGCCTTATTGCCCAGCACTGCAGTGCGAAAACCTTCATCCACCCACAGCACCCAAAATTCACGAACCTGGCCATTAGGCATAGTCACGGCAAAGCGCCCCTTGCCGATCCGCTTCGTTGGCAAATCCTCTGCGTAATCGCCGCACACGCCCGCCCCGTCACAGACAAAAACGCCCAACCGCATGACTGTGCCTGTCGGCGTATCCATCAAACGAAAGGCCATGCGGCCCAGCGCAGGGTCAAACCCCGCACGAACATACCAAACGCCTTCGAATTTCTTAGCGTCAAACCGCGACGTCACGCCAATCAACGCCTGCGCATCACGGTAAGTCGGGCCAACCGCCACAGGCGCCGGAGGCGTGGCCGCACATGCGCCCAACGCCATCACCGCCGCAAAGGTCAGCCCTCGGATCAACGCGGCATCCGTTTTTGCAGGCCCAGCTTTTCACGCACAGCCTGTGGCCCGATCAACGTGACGCCCATGCTCTCGACGATGCCGCGCGCGCGGGTGACCAGTTGGTGGTTCTCGGCCAGCACCCCTTTGTCGAGCCACAGGTTGTCTTCCAACCCGACCCGCACATTGCCGCCCGCCAAAACCGACGCGGCCACATAAGCCATCTGGTTGCGCCCAAGACCAAAGCCCGAGAACGTCCAGTCGTCCGGCACATTATTGACCATCGCCATGAAGGTATTCAGATCATCCGGCGCGCCCCAAGGCACCCCCATGCACAGCTGAACCAACGCAGGGCTGTCCAAAACGCCTTGTTTCACCAGCTCTTTGGCGTACCAAAGGTGGCCCGTATCAAAGGCTTCGATTTCGGGCTTCACACCCAGATCGGTCATCATTTGGCCCATCGCCGTCAACATGCCCGGCGTATTCGTCATCACGTAATCGGCTTCGGCAAAGTTCATCGTGCCGCAATCCAGCGTGCAGATCTCTGGCAAGCATTCTGTGATATGGGCCAGACGTTCTGTCGCGCCGACCATATCGGTGCCGTCTTTGTTCAGGTCCATCGGGTTCTCAACGCCACCGAACACCATATCACCGCCCATACCGGCCGTTAGGTTCAGCACCACATCCACATCCGCATCGCGCACACGGTCTGTCAGCTCACGGTAGAGCTTGAGATCGCGGCTGGGCACGCCTGTCTCGGGGTCGCGCACGTGGCAATGCACCACCGCAGCACCCGCTTTGGCGGCGGCAATCGCGCTGTCGGCGATTTGCTGGGGGCTGCGTGGCACATGCGGGCTGCGGTCTTGGGTGGACCCTGATCCGGTCACGGCGCAGGTGATAAACACCTCACGGTTCATAGCAAGTGGCATAGCTGTCTCCTGTAGTTTCCCCGCCCTTGTGCCTGATCCAAACTGCACATGACATCCAAAAGCGTCTCATTTCGCCCAAAAACGCCGCATTGCGGTGCCACATAAATCAGAAGGGCATAGGGTAAGCCCTGTGGGCCGTATCGATATCTGCCAGAACCTCTTCGCTCAACGTCACATCCGCCCCAGCGATGATGACATCCAACTGCGCCATCGACGTGGCACCAAAGATGGCCGAAGCCATAAAGGGACGATCCCGCACAAAGGCCATCGCCATGTGAACTGGGTCCAGCCCGTGTTTTTGCGCAATTGCCAAATAGGCGTCAACGGCGTCAAACACACGCGGGTTCTTGCGCCCGCCCAGCTCGGCACTCAATGACATGCGAGAGCCCTCAGGCACGGCACCGCCTTGGTATTTCCCCGTCAACAGCCCCGTCGCCAACGGCGAGAATGACAACATGCCGATGTCCTCGTTATGGCAGGCCTCTGCCACATCCGTATCGCCCAGACGGCACAGCAAGGAATATTCATTCTGCACCGTTGCCACGCGCGGGCCACAGCCACGCTCGGCCGCATTGGCCAGTTGCGTCAAACCCCACGCGCTGTCATTGCTCATGCCAAAGGCGCGAATGCGGCCACGGTCCACCTCAATCTGGAGCTCGCCCAGACAGTCCTCGATGCTCTGGATCGTATCGGCGCGGCTCTGCGAGGACGGATCATAGGCCCAGTTTTTGCGAAACATATAGCTTCCGCGATTGGGCCAATGGAATTGGTACAGGTCAATATAGTCGGTTTTCAGCCGCGCCAAAGACCCGTCAATGGCCTGCGGGATGGATTGCGCAGTGATATCTTTACCGTCGCGGATATAGCCGATGCCATTGCCTGAATGCTTGCTGGCCAGAACCATACGGTCGCGTACTCCGCCCGCTGCGAACCAATCGCCGATCACCTCTTCTGTGCGGCCTTGGGTCTCAGCGCTCAGCGGGTTCACAGGGTACATTTCGGCTGTATCGACAAAGTTGATCCCCGCCGCCAGCGCCGCATCGATCTGAGCGTGACCTTCAGCAGTTGTATTCTGCGAGCCCCATGTCATTGACCCCAAACAAAATTTCGATACCTCAATATCCGTACGGCCTAGTTTCGTCATTTCCATGGTGCACACTCCGCTTTCACATCTGTCCAGACTTCGTCGCGCAGACCCTAGCCCGCGCGCGCCCAGTCGCAAGCTGTTTTGCCCCTCCGTGCACAAAATTTAGCAGGTGAGTTCGGGATTTGCCGCCTGCCCTCTATATTTATGTAACCAAGCACGTCATGCATGAAGATATGCGGATGATGATTTCCTTTGCGGCCCTGTTTTCGTCAGTGGTCTTGCTACAACTTTCCTCGGGCGGGGTTGGCCCGCTGGATGTGCTGTCAGGCGTGCAACTGGGCTTTACGCGCCAGCAAATCGGCCTGTTGGGATCGGCGCATTTTCTAGGTTTCTTTATCGGATGCTGGTTTGCCCCCCGCCTGCTGGGCAGTGTCGGCCACAGCCGCGCCTTTGCCGCCTTTACCGCGGCGGGCAGCATTGGCCTGCTGGCCCATATGATGGTCATCAACCCCTATGCTTGGGCCTTGATGCGGGTGGCATCGGGCCTGTGTGTGGCGGGCTGCTATACGGTGGTAGAGGCATGGCTGCAGGCCAAAGTCACAAATGAAACCCGCGGCCGCGCCATGGGCACCTACCGGATGGTGGATATGGGCGGCAACATCTGTGCCCAAGGCATCATCGGCATTCTCGCCCCTGCTGACTATATCTCTTATAATATGTTAGCGATCCTGTGCTGCGCCGCGCTGTTACCGATCACCCTGACCACGGTGCAACAACCCGCCACCCCGAAATCCCCCCGTCTGCGGCCCAAACTGGCCTATGGGCGATCTCCGCTCGCGGTGGCTGGCGTGATTGTGGCGGCGCTCTCGACCGCGTCCTTTCGCATGGTGGGGCCGATTTACGGTCAGGAAATGGGGCTCAGTGCAGGGCAAATCGCGTGGTATCTGCTGGCTTTTGTGATTGGCGGCGCCATGGCACAGCTGCCCTTTGGCTGGCTGGCTGATAAATTCGACCGACGCAAAGTGCTGATCTGGATGTCGGTCGCAGCGATCGGCAGCTGCGGCGTAACCATGGCCACTGCGCATTTGGGCGTCATGGGCATTTTGCTGTCCGCGGGCCTGTTTGGCTTTGTCACTTTTCCGATTTATTCCGTGGCAGCCGCCCACGCCCATGACTTTGCCACGTCAGATGAACGGGTCGAACTGTCCGCCGCGTTGATGTTCTGGTTTGCCATGGGCGCTATCGCTGCGCCCTATGGGGCGTCTGTCTTGATCGAATTCTACGGACCCAAAGCCATGTACATCATGCTGGCGGCAGGGCACGCAGGCCTAATCGTGTTCAGCGTAGCCCGTATGGGCGTGCGCCCGACCCGCGATCTGCGCACGTCATATGTAGAGGCGCCGCGCACCTCTTTTGTGGTGGGCCGCCTGTTTCGCCGCGAACGCGACAAACTCAAACCTCTTCCCTAATCCGCATAGTTTCACCTCTATCCTTCCCCACCGATTGATCCCAGCACGGCCACGCGTTAAAGGAGAGAGGATATCGCAAGGAACACCACATGTCGCGCCACCTCATTACCTCCGCCATTCCCTATATTAATGGCATCAAACACCTCGGCAATCTGGTGGGCAGCCAATTGCCCGCCGATCTATACGCGCGCTACCTGCGCCAGCGCGGCAATGAGGTTCTGTTCCTATGTGCGACAGACGAACACGGCACCCCCGCCGAACTGGCAGCGGCAAAAGCGGGCAAACCTGTTGAGGAATACTGCGCCGAAATGTATGCAGTTCAGGCCGAAATCGCCAAAGGCTTTGGGCTGTCCTTCGACCACTTCGGCCGCTCCTCCTCTGCGCAAAACGAAAAGCTGACTCAACATTTTGCAGGTGCTCTGGCCAAAGAAGGCCTGATCGAGGAAGTTGAACAAAGCCAGATCTATTCCGAAACCGATGGCCGCTTCCTGCCTGACCGCTATGTCGAGGGCACCTGCCCCAACTGCGGTTTTGAAGACGCGCGCGGCGACCAATGCGACAATTGCACCAAACAGCTGGACCCCGAAGACCTGATCAATCCCCGCTCGACCGTGTCGGGTGCGACTGATCTGGAAATGCGCGCGACCAAGCACCTGTTTCTCAAGCAATCGCAAATGAAAGACCGCCTGAACGATTGGATCAGTTCCAAAACCGACTGGCCTGTTCTGACCACCTCAATCGCGAAGAAATGGCTGCACGACGGTGACGGGCTGCAAGACCGCGGCATCACCCGCGACCTGAAGTGGGGCGTGCCCGTAAAACGCGGCGACGCCGATTGGCCCGGCATGGAGGGCAAGGTCTTCTACGTTTGGTTCGACGCCCCCATCGAATACATCGCCTGCGCGCAGGAATGGGTCGATGCCGGCAAAGGCGCAGATTGGGAGCGCTGGTGGCGCACCGATAAAGGCGCCGATGACGTGCAATACACCCAGTTCATGGGCAAGGATAACGTGCCTTTCCACACGCTCAGCTTCCCCGCCACGATCATGGGCTCGAACGAGCCGTGGAAACTGGTCGATTACATCAAATCGTTTAACTACCTGAACTATGACGGCGGCCAATTCTCTACGTCACGCGGACGCGGTGTGTTCATGGACCAAGCGCTGGAAATCTTGCCCGCCGACTACTGGCGCTGGTGGCTGCTGTCCCACGCGCCCGAAACATCGGATTCCGAATTCACGTGGGAGAATTTCCAAGCGGCAACCAACAAAGACCTCGCCGATGTCTTGGGCAATTTCGTCAGCCGCATCACCAAATTCTGCCGCGCCAAATTCGGCGAAGCTGTGCCAGAAGCAGGCGAATATACCGATGCCGAACACGCGCTGATCGCCGATCTGACAGAGCGCGTCGCGCGCTATGCTGAACAAATGGACAAAATGGAAGTCCGCAAATCCGCAGCCGAGCTGCGCGCGATCTGGGCTGCGGGCAATGAATATCTACAGGCCCAAGCACCCTGGACGACCTTCAAAACCGACCCCGACCGCGCCGCGGCCCAAGTACGCCTCGCCCTCAACCTCATCCCGCTTTACGCCACGCTTGCTGCGCCCTTCATCCCTGATGCCGCCGCCAAAATGCTGGCTGGCATGAAAATTGACGACGCGGGCTGGCCCGATGACGTCGCAGCGGCCGTAGCGCAATTGCCTGCAGGCCATGTGTTTGAGGTGCCAGACGTTCTATTCGCCAAAATCACCGACGACCAACGCGAAGAATGGGCCGAAAAATTCGCAGGCAAACGCGACTAACCTGCGCCTGCCCCCTAGAACCTTGCAGAAGGACTAGGGGGGCAGACCACAGCGAACATGACCGTCCCAAAGCCGAATGTACCCCTTTCGGACTGTTTTCGCGCCCGCAGCAACGGCACCAATGACAGCACTCAGAAAAGAGCACCCATCAGGGGTGACCCGCTTTGAGGTTGTCAAATTTTCTGACCGCGCTCTATTTCCCCCGTCAGCTATGTCTCTGCGGTCCCGCCTTCTAGGGAAGGCTGCGGGGTGTACTCTCCGCGGACGGGCGCATTTGTGAAAAAGGTCGCGCACGCGGCCCTCAAGCGCTTCGTCCGCTTCAAGCAACCGATTTTTTCCGGAACAATCAGCAGCGCTAAGGGCCGGTGATCTTCCTGTTCAGAAACCCCCAAAAGCGATCGGTCACAAAGACTGTCGATTGTATGGAAAATCCTGCCATCCAGCCATCATGGCGTCCGCACGCGCAGCGTAATGATCCGACGGACGGACGGCACCCCAATACCCAACAGCACCATACCAAACGAGGCCCATAAAAAGGACAACCAGCACAGCCGTCATGATTTTCAGGACCCGTTTCATCGCCCCCTCTGCACAGCACAAAACCGAAATCCGTCGAATCCTACCATGGACTGCGTATAGTCCAATCAGGGCTCTTGCCCCTCCTGTCACAAGTCGCTGTCAGCATTATGGACCAAGGGCGGCCATGCAGGGTAGCGCCAATTCACAAGATCAAGGTCCTACCCATTCATCCCGTCGAATTAGGCCTTTGTCCGCGAACCTTTGACAAAGATGAATGCCATAGTGTTGAAGGGAGTTGTAAAACTGGATGTACCTCGCCCCTGATTTAACCAAAGAACAGGAACAATGGCGAACCGCCTGCGCATCAATGGAAATCCAACGATATCAGAGCAGCAATGGTGCGGGCGGGGGGACTCGAACCCCCACGGGCATACGCCCAACAGATTTTAAGTCTGGTGTGTCTACCATTCCACCACGCCCGCAATAGGCGCACCATACATCGCATCTGCGCGGTGTAAATATCTCAATTGCGGTCATTATCCTGCGTCCGAAAGGACGACTTCCTTCACAGCCTCCATCGCAACATAAGTTGACGTGCTGGCCACATAGGGCAAAATAGAAATCGTATCGCCCAAAAATGCACGGTAGCTGGCCATATCGCGGGTGCGCACCTTCAACAGATAATCAAAATTGCCTGCAATCATATGGGCTTGTTCGATCTCTGGCACCTTTGCCACGGCCGCATTGAAGGCGCTCAGGGCTTTTTCACGCGTATCAGTCAGGCGGACCTCGACAAAGGCCACATGATCCAGCCCCAGACGGATCGGGTCCAGCATCGCGCGGTAGCCCAGTATCACGCCGCTTTCTTCAAGGCGGCGCAACCGCGCCTGCGTCGGTGATTTTGACAGACCAATCTGTTTAGCCAAATCGGTGATGCTGATCCGACCATCCTCTGCAAGAGTACTCAGAATCGCCAAATCAATCCGATCAAAGTCAAAAGTGCTTTTCACTCAAAATTCCCAAAAAACTTTTCATATTTTCTTACCAAGCATACAAGATCAGTGAATATCACCGCCCTTTACCCAATACACTACCCATAACGAACCCATCAGGAGAATTCAAATGGCGCGTGATATGTCTTCCACTCTTCAAGCTGGCTCCCCCTTTCGGACCCGCATTGATGCAGGTACTTACAGCGATCCCGGTGCTGTTTTGGCCTCCTTGCAGACGACCGCCGCGCTCACGTCTCAAGATCGGCAGGCGATTACCAAAACCGCCGCCGACCTGATCCGCGACATCCGCGGCACCACCGCCCCCGGCATGATGGAGGTTTTCCTAGCCGAATATGGCCTGTCCACCGATGAAGGCGTGGCCCTGATGTGTCTGGCCGAAGCATTGCTGCGTGTGCCCGATGCCGAAACCATGGATGCGCTGATTGAAGACAAAATCGCCCCCTCGGACTGGGGCCGCCACATGGGGCATTCGACATCTTCCATGGTGAATGCCTCTACTTGGGCGTTGATGCTGACGGGCCGCGTGCTGGATGACGAACAACCCGGTCCGATCCGCCACCTGCGCGCCGCGATCAAACGTTTGGGCGAACCGGTTATCCGCACTGCCGTTGCGCGCGCCATGAAAGAAATGGGCCGCCAATTCGTGCTGGGTGAAGACATCCACAAGGCGATGAAACGCGCGGCGGGCATGGAGGAAAAGGGCTTTACCTACAGCTATGACATGCTGGGCGAAGCCGCCCGTACCGAGGCCGATGCGCGGCGCTATCACCTCAGCTACTCTGACGCGATTTCGTCAATTGCGCGGGGCTGTACCCATGATGACATCCGCCGCAATCCCGGCATCTCGGTTAAACTCTCGGCGCTGCATCCGCGCTATGAAGTGGCCCAAGAGGCCTCCGTCATGCGCGATCTGGTGCCACGCCTGCGCGCTTTGTGCTTACTGGCCAAATCCGCTGGCATGGGCCTGAATGTCGACGCAGAAGAGGCAGACCGCCTTGGCCTGTCTTTGGACATTATCAACGCTGTTATGGCAGAACCTGCCTTGGCGGGTTGGGATGGTTTTGGCATTGTGGTGCAGGCTTACGGCCCGCGTGCAGGGGCCGCGATTGAGGCGCTCTATGAGATGGCCCAAACCCACGACCGCCGCATCATGGTGCGTCTGGTGAAAGGCGCCTATTGGGATACGGAAATCAAACGTGCCCAAGTCGAAGGCGTTGAGCGGTTCCCCGTTTTCACCCGCAAAGCGGCCACCGATGTCAGCTACATCGCCAATGCGCGCAGATTGTTGGGCATGACCGATCGCATTTATCCGCAATTCGCCACCCATAACGCCCACACGGTTGCCGCTGTGCTACATATGGGGGCAGACAAAGAAACCTATGAATTCCAACGCCTTCACGGCATGGGCGAGACGCTGCATAACATCGTGCTGGACAAACACAGCAGCCGCTGCCGCATCTACGCCCCCGTGGGCGCGCACAAAGACTTGCTCGCCTATCTCGTGCGCCGCCTGCTGGAGAACGGCGCCAACTCCAGCTTTGTAAATCAAATCGTGGATGAGGACGTCTCCCCCGAGGAAGTCGCCGCCGACCCATTTACCAAGCTAGAGGCCACGATCCCCACGATCCCCACAGGCCCCACCCTGTTCCACCCCCTGCGGGACAACGCCCGTGGTTTTGACCTGACCCACACCCCCACTCTCACCGCGATTGAG
>JBDVSG010000044.1:0-4445 GCA_039967155.1 Sulfitobacter sp.
CCGAAGTCGCGCGCAGGTCCAAGAAGTCTTCCACCAATTCGAACCGCTCGACCAACATCAGCACATCGGATGTAAACAGCCCCGCACGGGTCAGATAGGCCTGATATCCCGCCCGCCAATGCGCCAGATCCCGAAACTCTCCTTGGGCGGGGATCATCTGCGCGCTCATCTGGTCGAAGGGGATCTGCAGGACCTCAACTGTGCGGATTGCCAGCTGAGGCGTTCCGTCCCAATCAGTCGCCACGTCAATTTTACCGACCAGCGGTAAGGGTTCGGATCGCGCGGCAAAGCCTGCGACAGCATCGCAGCTAATGGTTTTTTTGCCAGAACGCACCAAGGCCAAGATCTCGCCATTCAATTCAGCCCCGTCTCCAAAGGCAAAAAACGCAGCATCGGGATAGCGCACCAAAGCATCTTCTCTTGTGATCACGTCAGCTCCTTTCTACATCCGGAAGATGCCAAACTTCGTCTCTTCAATCGGCGCATTCAGACTGGCGCTCAGGCTTAGGAACAACGTATCGCGGGTTTTGCGCGGGTCGATGATCCCGTCGTCCCACAGCCGCGCAGACGCATAAAGAGGGTGCGATTGTTCCTCAAACATGTCCACTGTGGGCTGTTTGAAGGCCGCCTCTTCTTGCGCGGACCAACTGCCGCCGCTGCGTTCAATCGCGTCGCGTTTGACCGTTGCCAAAACGCCTGCTGCCTGCGGCCCGCCCATCACGGAAATCCGGCTGTTGGGCCATGTCCACAAGAACCGCGGGCTATAGGCGCGCCCTGCCATGCCGTAATTGCCTGCGCCGAATGATCCGCCCACCAACATGGTGATTTTGGGCACATTGGTGCTGGCCACCGCCGTCACCATTTTGGCGCCGTGGCGCGCTATGCCTTCGTTTTCATACTTGCGACCCACCATGAACCCCGTGATGTTTTGCAAAAACACCAGCGGGATGCCGCGCTGCGAGCACAGCTCGATGAAATGCGCGCCCTTTTGCGCCGCCTCAGAGAACAACACACCGTTGTTGGCGATGATCCCCACAGGGCATCCTTTGACATGGGCAAATCCCGTGACCAAAGTCTCGCCGAAGCGCGGTTTGAATTCGTCAAACCTGCTGCCATCCACCGTGCGCGCAATGACTTCACGGATGTCATAGGGCGTGCGTAGGTCTGCGGGCACAACACCCAGAATTTCTGAGGGGTCATAGGCTGGCTCTTCAACGCTTTCCCACTGCACGGTTGTGGGTTTGCTGCGGTTCAGCGAGGTCACCGCGCGGCGGGCCAACGCCAACGCGTGGGCGTCATCTTCGGCCAGATAATCGGCCACACCGGACAGGCGGGTGTGCACGTCACCGCCCCCCAGATCTTCTGCACTCACGACTTCCCCTGTTGCTGCTTTGACCAAAGGCGGACCTGCGAGGAAAATCGTGCCTTGTTCTTTCACAATGATCGTCACATCCGACATGGCGGGCACATAGGCGCCCCCCGCCGTACAAGACCCCATGACAACGGCGATCTGCGCGATGCCCTTGCCGCTCATTCGGGCTTGGTTATAGAAAATTCGGCCAAAGTGATCGCGGTCGGGAAAAACCTCATCCTGATTGGGCAGGTTCGCGCCGCCGCTATCGACCAGATAGATGCAGGGCAGATGGTTTTCCTCGGCGATCTCTTGGGCGCGCAGATGTTTCTTGACCGTCATCGGATAGTAGGTGCCGCCCTTTACGGTGGCATCATTGCAGATCACCATCACCTGTTGGCCTTCGACCGTTCCAACCCCTGCGATCACGCCAGCACAAGGCGCCGCCCCGCCGTAAAGCCCATGAGCCGCAACCGCGCCCACCTCCAGAAACGGGCTGCCCGCATCCAACAGGTTCGCGACCCGCTCACGCGGTAGCATCTTGCCACGGCTCAGGTGGCGGTCGCGTGATTTATCGCCCCCGCCCAGCGCCGCAGCCTGCGCGACCTCGCGCACTTGGGCCAACGCATCCAGATGGGCGGCGGTGTTGGCTTTGAACGCTTCGGAAGATGGCAGAGCCTGTGATGTCAGTTTCATAAGGAACCTTTCATGCCGCGAGGGCCAATGACCGTGGTGGTATTTTGCTGTTTGCCACATTTCTGGAGCACGAATTGATTTACATCAATGAACGCCCCCCGTTTCAAGCGCACAGAGGAAGTGTTAATTCGATTGGAAATAAAATCATGAAACATACACTTGCCGCCCTCGTGATTGCCGCTGCTGCTGCAACCTCTGCTTCTGCTCAGTCTCAGGGAGACATCACCGTTGGTTTCGGTGTTGCCTCTGTCCTGCCGAAATCGGGCAACGGTACGCTGGCGGGTGGGACCGCCGATGTCCGCAACGATGTCCGCCCTTCCATCACTGCCGAGTATTTCTTGCGCGACAACCTCGGGCTGGAACTTCTGGCGGCCACCCCGTTCGAGCATGACATCAACATCAGCGGCATAGGCCATGCAGGCACCACCAAACATCTGCCGCCCACACTTTCGCTTAACTATCACTTCCCGACCCATAGCGCCTTCAAGCCCTATATCGGTGCGGGCATCAACTATACCGCCTTCTTCCAAGAAGCCTCCGATCTGGGAACGCTTGAGGTGGAAGACGGGTTCGGATTTTCCGTTCAAGTCGGCATGGACTATGAGCTGAATGAGACGTCCTCCCTGCGGGCCAACCTGCGCTGGATCGACATTGACAGCGATGTCACTTTGGATGGTGCCTACATCGGCAAGGCCGAAATCGACCCTTATGTTTTGAACCTCGCCTATGTGGTCAAATTCTGACACGGCATGCTCCTTTTGCGAAGGCCCCTTCATTGCTGGGCCTCCGCTACGGCACGGGTCTTTAATTCGCGCCGGATGACCTTACCAGTCACGGTCATAGGCAGCGCGTTGAGAAATTCAATTTCTCTGGGATACGAATAGGCTGCAAGGCGGTCTTTTACCCAGTTCTGCAATTCGGCCGCGCTCACCTGCGCGCCGTCCTTGAGCACAACATAAGCTTTCACCAGCTCTGTGCGCAGCGCATCAGGTTTTCCCACAACACCCACCGTGGCGACTGCTGGATGTGTAAGCAGACAATCCTCGATCTCGGCGGGGCCAATCCGGTACCCGCTGGAGGTAATGACATCATCCTCCCGACCAACAAAGCGTAGATAGCCTTCCTCCAAAATGCCGCGATCGCCAGTGAGCATCCAGTCGCCCCTGAACTTGGCGGCGGTTTCGTTCGGGCGGTGCCAGTATTCCAGCATCATCGACGCGGCCCCCCGCCTGATGGCGACGTCGCCCTCACCCTGCGTTGGGCGCCCCCCGTCCAGCACTGCGATCTCAAACCCCTGAACGGGCTTGCCAATGCAGCCCCTCCGCGCCGCAAACGCTGCGCCACAGCTGCTGGCGACCATGTTACATTCTGTCTGGCCGTAAAATTCGTTGATCTCGACGCCCAATGCTTCGCGCCCCCATGCGAGCATCTGCGCGCCTAGCGGCTCCCCTCCGCTGGCGACGGACCGCAGGCCTGCGAGGGTTGCGCCCTCGGCTTTGAGCATCCGCAGCGCAGTGGGTGGGAAAAACACGTTGCGCACATCGCCCAGCGCGATGATCGAACGACACGCGGCCACGTCAAACTTTGCCATCCGCGCAGCCACCACAGGCACGCCCAGCGCCAGTGCCGGCATGGCCACGTCAAACAACCCCCCGATCCACGCCCAATCCGCAGGCGTCCAGAGGCAATCGTCCCTTTGCCCCAGAAAATCATGGCTGGTGATTACCCCCGGCAAATGGCCCGTCAACACGCGGTGACCGTGGAGAGCCCCCTTTGGCGCGCCTGTTGTGCCAGAGGTGTAGATCAGCACGGCAGGGTCTTCGGCACGGGTGTCGGCAAAGGGCAGCACTCCGCCCTCGATCCCGACGTCTTGGGTTATCCACGCCTCCGCCAGATGGCCCAGCAGCTGTTCGCCTTCTGCATCTGTTAGAACAATTTGCGCGCCCGCATCGACCACGCGCGACGCCAAAGCATCGTGTTTAAACAGTTTAAACAAGGGCACAGAGATCGCACCGATTTTCCAAATTGCCAGATGTGCCGCCACACACCACGGGCTTTGGCTCAGTAAAACGCCGACACGGTCGCCACGGGTGACACGGTGGCCCAGCGCCCGTGCCAGACCATCCACCATTTGGCTAAGCTGTGCATAGCTCACATCGCGGCGCGTGCCTGTGGTCAGGTCAATGACGGCCAATGCCTCTGCTGGGTGATCCAGACATTGGCGCGCCATGTTCAGATGCTCGGGGATATCCCAGCCACCTTGCGCGTCCAACCCTGCCAGAGGGTGGTCCATCAGGCCATTGCCGCCATCATTTCACGGCCCACCAACATGCGGCGGATCTCAGAGGTGCCGGCCCCGATCTCCATCAGTTTGGCGTCGCGGAAAATCCGCGCCACG
>JBDVSG010000045.1:0-1402 GCA_039967155.1 Sulfitobacter sp.
AATGGCTGCTGGAAAACGCCGATGTGTCGCGCGATTGGTGCCTGATCCACGCCACCCATATGACCGACGGAGAAACAAAAGCCATGGCGCAATCAGGCGCCGTTGCGGGGCTGTGCCCAATCACCGAAGCAAACTTGGGCGATGGACCCTTCAACGGGCCGTCCTATCTGCAGCACGGCGGCGCGTTCGGGGTTGGATCGGATTCCAACATCCTGATTTCTCTCACCGAAGAGCTCCGCACGTTGGAGTATTCCCAACGTCTGCGTGATGTTGCGCGCAATGTCATGGTGGTGGGGGAAGGATCCATCGGCGAGACCCTCTACCGCGGGGCCGCACAGGGCGGCGCGCAGGCCCTGCAACGCGGCACGGGCGAAATCGCTGTGGGGGCGCTGGCCGATCTGGTCGCAATTGACAGCACCGATACCGCCCTATGTGCGCTGCCGCCGCACCAGCTACTTGATGGGGTGTGTTTTGCTGCGCGCGACCGCATTGTCACGGATGTCTGGTCCGCTGGGCGCCACTGCGTTCAGGGCGGCCAGCATCGCAAACGCGACCAGATCGTGGCGTCTTATCGATCCGCGATGCAAAGCCTCATGTCCGCGCTTTGATCCAGCGGGGCGATCAACAGCATCAGCACCGCATCGCCCTGCTTCAGCTGAACATCCGCGCCGCAGTTCGGTTCAAGAAACAACGTATCAGCGGTGCCAAATGTCTCGGCGCCGCAGGACGGATTGCCCGCCAACACATGCAACACGCACAGATACCCTTCTGGCGGCGGCGCAAGATCCAGCGGCCCGCGCTGCACCTGCGCAGACCCGCTGCACAATGTCGGGTCAAACATCAGGTTCAAATCAGTGAGCGGCCCATCAGGCAGCCGCGACACCACCGGCATCCCGCCGTCAAAAAGGACCGGTTCCCATGGGCGGGCCTGCAGGGTGCCATCCTCATGCACCAGTTCCATTGAGTTGGATGACACGACCGTCAAAATACGGGTCAGCCCTGCGAAATTGGAAAACGGCCCCTCAGTCGCCACATCCGCGCGGCTGATCCGCCACGCACTGATGTCGCCCAACATCCCAACCGCAATGTTGCGGGTTATCCCGCCGCCATTTTTCCATTTTGCCTCTGTCAGGTCATCGCTCAGGAGTATTTGCATATTTTGCCTTTCGAAGGCCTATGTCGTTGCCAGTTACGCGATTCGAATTGTAGGTTAATAATACCCATGAATTAATCATGTGCAGACATTAAATGGAGAAAGTCCATGAGAACCCGTGCCGCCGTTGCCCTTGAAGCCGGAAAGCCACTTGAAGTGATGGAGGTCAATCTAGAGGGCCCCAAGGCGGGTGAAGTTCTGATTGAGGTGAAGGCCACAGGCCTGTGCCACACGGATGAATTCACCCGC
>JBDVSG010000046.1:0-24733 GCA_039967155.1 Sulfitobacter sp.
GTGATTGGGCTGAGTATTCTGAACACCTTCCAAATCAAGGCGTTGAACCACCTGCCCATTATCCAATTTAACATGCCAAAGGACGTGTTGGATGGACCTTTGGGCGGGACTGCGACCACGGCCTATTCATTCCGTCTGAACCAGTCATTCGCACCGCGCGCAAAATATCTGGAGGATGCCGCCGCCCTGCCGCCCTTCGTGTTGCTGGCTGGCGCCGCGGATGAGGCGTTCTTGGCCGATCAATATGCGCCTACGATGGGAGCTGTGACGGATCAGGGACGGTTTGAATTGATAGCAGGTGCAACCCATCTGAGCATCGTTGATGATCCGCGCACATTAGGAATAATAAAGGAGTTTCTGGATGGATACTGATCCCGCACAACAGGCCTTTTTTGAACTGCACCGCGATTTGCCTCGCGAAGGTCCAGGCGAGGCGGCGGATGTGGCATGGGCCACATCGTTGTTAAAACTACCGCGGCTTGCGCGCATCGCTGATGTCGCTTGCGGGCCAGGCGGCGACATCGAGGCCTTGCTGAGGGCCGCACCCGCTGGGCATATTACGGCGTTGGACAAGACAGCGCATTTTGTTCAGGCAACACGGGATGTTTGGGGCGATGATGACCGCGTGTCGGCGATCAGGGCGGATATGCAGGCCATCGCCAACCCTTACGATTTGATCTGGTGCGCGGGCGCTGTCTATTTCATGGGGGTTGAGAAGGCGCTGAAATCTTGGAAAAAATCGCTTTTGCCCAACGGTGCAATTGCGTTTTCCGAGGTCTGCTGGCGCACGGACAGCCCTTCTGATCGGGCAAAAAATCTGTGGCAGGCGGGCTACCCCGCGATGACCGATGAGGCAGGGGTGAGCGCGCAAATTACCGCTGCTGGATATGAGATCCTAGGCCAGCGGATGCTGTCTGATGCCGCATGGGAGGCCTATTTCACCCCGCTTGATGCGCGCATCGCGATGTTACGGGAGGGGGCGAATGATGCGTTGACCGCCGTGCTGGATGAGGCTCAAGAGGAGGCCGCCTGCTGGCGCGCGCACCGCGATGAATTTGGCTACCTTCTCAGCGTTGTGCGTCCGCTGTGAACTGGACGGATGACATCACCGCCTGCGCGGGCATCGTTGAACGGGGCGATCCGTTGCGTTTTCGCACTGCGATGCTGGCGCCTGTGGCCCAGCGGCCCGCGCTGTTTGCGCTCTATGCCTTTAACGTTGAGGTCAGCCGTGGACCATGGGTGACCCAAGAACCGATGATCGCTGAGATGCGTCTGCAATGGTGGCGCGATGTCTTGGAAGAGATCGCCCAAGGCGGCCCCGTGCGCCGCCATGAGGTCGCCACACCCTTGGCAGAGGTCCTATCGCCCCAACAGGCCCAAATGCTGGACGTCTTGGTCGCCGCGCGGCGCTGGGATATCTACCGCGATCCGTTTGAAGATGCCGCAGATTTAACGCGCTATATCGATCAGACCGCAGGCCATTTGATGTGGGTTGCTGCGCGAATTTTGGGGCAGGCGGAAGAAGCCCCTGTGCGCCGTGCGGCCTATGCGGCGGGCATCGGTGCATGGTTGCGCGCAATCCCCGCGCTGGAGGAAGCGGGCCGTGTGCCCTTACTGGATGGTACACCTGACGGTGTGGTGGCCCTGGCGAGTGATGCGATTTCGGCCCTGCTAGAGGCCCGCGCCAACCGCAAACTGGTTGCGCGCGGCTGCACGCCTGCACTTTTGGGGGCCACTGCTGCGGAGCCCGCGCTGCGGTGGGCGCAAAAATACCCGCAAGCCGTTGTGGAAGGCGCGCTGCCAGAGACGGGGATGGCGTTCTCCATCCGCGCGGCAATGGGCCGTTGGTAGCGGCGGATTAGGCCGGTACGCGGCGGTCGCGTACCATCAGCCAGATCAAAGCACCCCCCGCAAGAAGCAAGAAGGGGATCATCGCATAGTTAACGGCAGCCCAGCCTGCCTGCGGTGTCCCGCCCGAACAGTTCATCAACCCGCCAGAGGCAAGCGAAGCAAAGGTCACGCCGCCAAACACCAGCAGGTCGTTTAGTCCTTGCATGCGTCCGCGCTCATGCGGTGTATGCGCGCCAGCCAACATGGTTGTCGCACCGATGAAGCCGAAATTCCAACCAACGCCCAGCAAGACCAACGCAATAAAGAAATTGCCGAGCTCTACGCCTTGCAGCGCAACCAGACCCGCCGCGCCAAGGATCAACAGACCCGTACCGATGATCCGCTCTACCCCGAATTTATTGATCAAGTGCCCCGTAAAGAACGAGGGGGCGAACATCGCCAGCACATGTGCCGTGACCACAAAACCCGCGATAACTTTGAACATCGCGGAAGTATCGTCGCCTGAGAACATATTGGCCAGAAAGGGCGGCACAGACGTGTCACCAGCCACACCGCAGCCCACAACCGCCAGCGGTGTAGAGGTCATGACAAGGTTCATCAGCGCATAGGACACCATCGCACAGATCACGGCCACGGCGATGCGCGGTGTGGTGATCATCTCCAGCCGCGTGCGGCCCCTTGGGGCGTCTTGGGCAGGGGCTTCGGGCTTGGGGATGTCAAGGAACAAGAACATCAGCGAGCCGAGGATATTAAGTGCGGCAACGGCAACATATGTGCCGACAAAAGGCACGGCGGTCAGGCTCAGCGAGGTGGCTGAGGCCAGTTGCGGGCCAATAATAGCGGACATCAGTCCACCGGCCATAACATAGGAAATCGCCTTGGCGCGGTATTCATCCGAAGCCGTATCCGAGGCCGCAAAACGGTAAAACCCCTGCGCAGACATGTAGATCCCTGTCAGAAAAGAACCAACAAGAAAAATCGGAAAAGAAGCGCTGTAAAGCCCGTATGCTGCAATCAACGCCCCCAATGCGCCGCCCGCGGCACCTACAAAAAAGCCAACCCGCCGCCCGTAGTTTTGCATAATCATGGAAATCGGCGTCGCCGACAGCATTGAGGACAGCACGACCATCGAGATGGGCAGGGTCGCGAAACAAATATTGCTGGCCAGCGATTGCCCCGCGAGCCCCGCCACAAGGAAAATCATCGGCATTTGGGACCCCAAGATGGCCTGCGCGGCGATCAGAACTTTTACGTTGCGCTTGGCGCGAATATCGTTGGTCATTATGCGGTCCTTCTGTACTGGGTGTATCGCTACTCCTGCAACTTGCGGGTAGCAACCCCTTGCAACCTAGGCTGGGCTTTGGCGCCTCGGCCCTTGTGCCGCGCGCTGGGGGCGCTAAACCTAGTGCCGTGATTGATAAAACGCATATCCTCTTATTGGCGGGCAGCTTTGAAGCCCGCAGTCTGGCCGAAGCAATGACCGCGCGCGGTTTGCAATATGATGCGTGGATAACAGAACCGCCGCGCGGGTCTGCGCCGATGCCCGTCACCCCGCAGCTGCGCCGCTTTGACAGGGCAAAAGACATGCAGCAGGCCATCGGGCAGGGCGGCTATCGCGCTGTTCTGGATGCCAGTCATGTGTTTGACCGTTTAGCGACGAAACAAGCATTTGCAGCAGCAAAAACGATGAATTTGCCCTATTTGCGGATCGAGAGGCCAGCATGGGCGACAACGGGACATCCCAAAACGACATCCGCAAAAGATGTTCGCACCGCGACCGCAATGATAGGCGAGGGCGCACGGGTTTTTGCCGCGACCGGCTGGGACAGCCTGCCTGACTACGCCAATTTCAAAGGTGAGGTTTTGATGTTGCGCCAAACGCGGCGCCATCCGCGCCCTGCGCCTTATCCCTTTGTCGAACTGGCCTTTGGGGATCCGCCTTTTTCCATTGACGATGAAAAGGAGCTGTTTGCATCACATAAAATTGATACGCTCGTGTGCCGAAATCTAGGGAGCTCGGCCAGCGGGATGAAGGTAGACGCCGCGCAGGCGCTGGGGCTGCATGTGATCCTGATCGACCGGCCTGCCTTGCCGCAGGGGTTGGAAATGGTGACGCATGCGGCCGATGGCATCGCGTGGGCGTTAAATTTATGATCCCGCCCATTACATGTGATGCGGATGTGGCGCGCGGGGCTGCGTGGTTGGCAAATGCCGAGCCGCGATTTGCTGCAGCACTTTCGCAAACAGGGCCCTTGCCGTTGCGATTGGCGCCTGACGGGTTTGGCGCGTTGTTCAATAAGATCGTGAGCCAACAGGTCTCGGTTGCGTCTGCCCGTGCCATTTGGGCACGAATAGAGAACGCAGGGCTGATCACCCCACAAGCGGTTGCTGCGGCCACTGAGGATGATCTCAAGGCCGTAGGGTTGAGCCGCCCGAAAATGAAATACGCCCGCGCTTTGGCCTTGGCCGATATTAATTACGAGGCCTTGCGCCACGCCCCAGACGCCGAGGTCATCACAACCCTTACTGCCGTTTCAGGCATCGGGGTGTGGACTGCGCAGGTCTATGCGATGTTTAATCTGGGCCGCGCAGATGTTTTTGCGCAGGGCGATTTGGCGTTGCAGGAAGCTGTGCGCATCTTGTGGGAACTGCCCGACCGCCCGACGCCAAAGGAATTAGAAACGATGGCACATGCGTGGTCGCCTTGGCGGGCGGTTGCGGCGCGGTTGTTGTTCACCTACTACCGTATTGCAAAAGACCGAGAAGGAATAACATGACCCGAGTCCTCAATTCAGAACGCCGCGAACCCACCTCAGGCGAGATCCGCTCGGTTGTGGTCTTCTTGCATGGGTATGGCGCCAATGGTGCCGACCTTTTAGGCTTGGCCGATCCGCTGAGCGAGCATCTGCCAGACACATTGTTTGTCGCCCCAGATGCCCCCGAAACCATTCCGGGCATGCCCAATGGCCACCAGTGGTTTCCCATCCCGTGGATCGATGGATCCTCCGAGGAAGAAAGCGCGCGCGGCATGGCCCAAGCGGTGGATGACCTGAACGCCTATTTGGACGCGCTGATGGTGGATGAGGATGTATTGCCTGAGCAAGTCGTCTTGTTCGGGTTTTCGCAAGGCACAATGATGTCGCTACATGTGGCGGCACGCCGCGAAGATGAAGTGGCAGGCGTGGTTGCGTTTTCCGGCCGTTTGCTTTCCCCTGAGACCCTCGCGGATGAGGCCGTATCGCGGCCGCCGATCTTGTTGATCCATGGCGATCAGGACGATGTCGTGCCCCCCCAATCGCTGCCCGAAGCCGCAGAAGCGTTGCAAGAGGCAGGGTGGACGGATGTCTTTGCACATATCATGAAAGGCACCGCCCACGGCATTGCGCCTGATGGGTTATCCGTCGCTTTGGCCTTCATGCGCGACAAATTGGGGCTGTAGCGCCACTTTTTGCGTCAAAAAGCTGTTACAATCACCTTCTAGCCTAGATGCGACATCTTGTGGAAATCAGAGGCTTGTCAGCTTCAAACCACGAGATATAGTCATATCAAACGGCTAGAAGGTAACTGACGTATGGACGGTGATTTCAGAACCGAATTTATTCGAAGTCCGGCGGGGCTGAAAAACAAACCCGCGCTGGTGCTCAATGCGGATTATCGCCCGCTGAGCTATTATCCGCTGTCGCTTTGGTCTTGGCAGGATGCGGTGAAGGCAAAATATCTGGATCGAGTGGATATTGTGGCGGAATACGATGACTGTGTGCACAGTCCGACCACCACCCTTCGCATCCCTTCAGTTGTCGTGCTGAAAGACTATGTAAAACCTCAAAAGCGCGTGGCCTTCACGCGCTTTAATTTATTTTTAAGGGATGAATTTTGTTGCCAATACTGCGGCGCAAAGGGAGACCTGACATTTGACCATGTCATTCCCCGTGCCGCAGGCGGGGTGACCAGTTGGCAAAACGTAGTCGCGGCCTGCAGCCCCTGCAATCTGAAAAAAGGCTCAAAGCCGCTGCATCAAACAGGGCTTGTTTTACGCAAACCTCCCCGCCAACCGAACCCAGAACAACTGCGCAACACCGGCCGCAAATTCCCGCCAAACCATTTGCATGATAGCTGGATGGATTTTCTGTATTGGGATGCGGAACTACAGGAATAGTGCGCAGTGCTTTGATTTTGGTGTAGAGGGAACCATAAATCTCCCAAAAACGGGGTTTTTGCTTCCGAAGTGGAAGCATCGGATTCACCAAGTCATAATTTGATGGTGTTTTGGCGGTCTCTGGGCAGGCTTTTTTCCTCATGCTATGGAATTAGCGTGAGCTCGGTAACATGCAGTTTATTCTAAGGTTTGAAATACACGCCAAGTTTGGAGAAACGCTTTGGTGTCGCATGTGAAGCTGCCCTTTTCCGAAACCAAGGGCGGAAATCGGACCTTAGCTGCAGTTGCGAATTATATTCTCACCGTATGAGAAAGCAGACGTTCGGCAGCACGTGGCACTTGCAACCGCAGCGAACGGCAGCAAAGAGTCCAGACCTACGTGCAACGGGCCGCGAAATCTCTTAGAAAATCATCTACTTTGGTACGGTTTTCTGGCGCCATGATTTTTTGCGTTATTTCATTTGGGGATAGCTTGATAAGATCGAACGCAATGAAAGGATCAAGCATGAACCTATCGCTGACGGTAGACAGAACCAGCCGCAATTGAGCAAGCATATCGTCACCTCGATGAGACGCATGCATCAACGCTATGGGCTTTGAGATAATCTCGTCTCGGGACACAAGCCAGTCGATTGCGTTCTTCAGGCCACCGGGAATTGCTCTGACATACTCGGGGCTTGAAAAGATTACGCCATCACTTCGGCTTATCATGTCGGCGAAGGTTTGCACCTGTTGTGGTAGCGGATCATTCTCGGCGTCAGGCGAAAATACTGGTAGTTCGGCGATACCGGAAAACACGGTCACTTCATGACTTGGGTGAGCGATGTTTGAGACCGCGTTAAGCAATGCCGTGTTGGTGGAGGCGTCGCGGCCACTTCCAGAAATAGCGAGAATATTCATTTGTTATCTCTAAGCCAAACCGGTGCGGCTCTCAACGGTGGTTTTTGTCCGCAGTGCTGCCGCTTGCCCTCTGGCTCGACGCTGATTTCGTTTGGAAGTGTAGCGAAGGTCGGCAATGAGCCCATATTGACCGATACCGTGCGATGTACGAACGGCAGCTTTCTAAACTGAGCGCACTTTTTTGGATGGTCGCCATTATTGAAAAGAGAAATTGAACTTTTCCCTCGTGAAATATACACTTAACGCAAGCAAAACGTTGAGGAGTTGCAGGTATGAGCGAGCACGATATCCCGAAAAGACGGATTGTATCCTCTCGCCATTTGGCAGAAGGCGCGAATTGGGAGTCGTCTGAGGTCGAGTATGGCATGATTATCGCTTACAATGCGTTTTCAAGGTGGATGACACGGTGCATGTCTGCGGCAGGCAACACCGATCTGACGCCGCTGGAAATTCTGGTGCTTCACAACACCAATCACCGGGGCCGTGATAAACGGCTGACCGACATCTGCTTTCTCCTCAACATCGAAGATACACACACGGTGAACTACGCGTTGCGTAAGTTGATGAAGATGGAACTGCTTATGTCAGAAAAGCGGGGCAAAGAAGTGTTTTACAGCACGTCGCCAACTGGAGAAAAATTGTGCGAAGACTACCGCGAGGTGCGGGATCGCTGTTTCCTAGATGGTTTGTCACGCATGGATATGACAGGGGACGAAATGCGCGAAATTGCGGCAAGCCTGCGCGCCCTGTCTGGCCAGTATGACCAAGCCAGCAGGGCGGCGGCTTCGCTTTAGCTTGCCATATAGGTGGGCAGGAACGTGACGATTTGCGGGAAAAGGCAAATGAGTAGCACACCCAACAAAAGCAGCAGGAAGAACGGGAACGCAGCCTTGGCGATCCGCAAGATGTCGATGCCTGTCAAGCCTTGGATCACAAAGAGATTAAAGCCAACGGGGGGCGTGATCTGGCTCATCTCGACGACAATCACCAGATAGATACCGAACCAAATCGGATCAATTCCTACGGCGCTGACCATCGGCATGATGATGGATGTGGTCAGCACAATAACTGAAATGCCGTCCAAGAAGCACCCAAGGATGATAAAGAAGATCGTCAGCGCGACGAGCAATGCGCTGACAGATAAGTTCATGTCCGATATCCATGCCGCCAGATTTCGAGGCAGTCCGGTAAAGCCCATGGAGACCGACAGGAACGCTGCACCAAGAAGGATCAAGGCAATCATACACGATGTCCGTGTCGCAGACATGACCGCCTCACCAAACAGTTTCCAACTGAACGCGCCAGACGTCCACGCAAGGATTGTCGCTAAAACAACACCCAGTGCGGCTGCATCTGTGGGTGATGCCAATCCACCATAGATGGACCCGATGACGCCTCCGATCAGAAGGGCAACAGGGATCAGGCGGCGCGAGGCTCGGAGTTTTTCGCGCAGCGAGAACGTCTCGTCAATCGCGGGGATCAGATCGGGGTTCATCCATGCGCGCACGGCCACATAGCTTGCGAACAAGGTCATCAACATGATGCCGGGGATGATCGCGGCGATGAACAGGCGGGCGATGGATTGCTCTGTGGCGACGCCGTAGACGATCAGGATGATGGACGGTGGGATGAGCAGCCCTAGCGTGGCAGACCCCGCGAGAGTGCCGAGGATCAGACTTTCGGGATAGCCGCGTTTTGTGAGTTCAGGCACAGACATGCGCCCGATGGTGGCGGCTGTTGCTGCGGACGATCCCGACACAGCCGCAAAGATCGCACAGCCAAACACGTTTACATGCAACAGCCGCCCCGGTGCACGGCTGAGCCATGGCACGAGACCCGTGAACATATCGTCGCTCATTCGCGACCTGAGCAGGATTTCACCCATCAGGATAAAGAGCGGTAAGGCGGTCAAAGCCCAGCTGTGTGAATGCCCCCAAAACGTGGACGCCAAAACCAAGCCTGACGGCGCGTTCGAGAAAAACACAAGGCCGGTCAGGCCGACAAGAGACAAAGAAATCGCAACCCAAACGCCACTTGCCAGAAGCGCGATGAGGAGCCCTAGTAAGACAAGACCAACCACTGGATCAGACATGATTATATCTCTCCCGGTGTTGAAAGGACCGGCGCGCGCGCGGCCAGCAATTCAAACAATGTGTGAATAACGGAAACCAGCAACAGCCCGATGCCAAATGCTGCAACGCTTTGGGGTATCCACAGCGGAACCGGTACGATCCCATTCGAGACATCACCATAGTGCACGCTTTCGACAACCAATGAGCCCATAAAATAGGTGGCGTAACCGATCAGGCTTGTGGCGATTATCAAAACGAACAATTCAGCGAAAAATTGCGTTTTTTGCGGCAATCGAGACACCACAAGGTTCACGCGGATGTGCCCCCCTGCACGCAAAGTATGCGCCATAGCAAGGAACGTGGCCCCTGCAAGCATAAAACCAGAAAAATCGGCATAGGACGGAATTGTTGATGGTAGGATGCCGGGCGCAAAACGCCCAAACGCATTTAGGCAAATCTGTGCAGAAATCAGAAGGCAGATGCACAAGATCAACCCTCCAGCGACCATGCCGCACAAGTCATAAATTTTTTGAAGAAAGCGAGACATCGCAAAGCCGTCCTTTTGACAATAAAAGCGGCCAGTAGTTATCACACTACCGGCCAGTTCAGGGAGTTTTTAGTTGTTGTATGTTTCTAGGACAGCACGAGCGCTATCGGATGCTGCCGCATCCCATGTCCCAAGCATCGTTTCACCGATACCTTGCAGATCCTCAATCAAAGCCGCACTTGGTTCGTAAACGGTGATGCCGTTTTCAGCGAGGGCGGCTGTCATGCCTTCGGCCTCGGTCGCTGACATCTCCCAGCCGCGAGTTTCGGCGGCGTCGGCAGCGGCAAGAACAGCGGCTTGTGCATCAGCATCCAGCCCGTCGAACATGCGTTGATTGATGACAACGATGTTCTTTGGCACCCAAGCGTTGATCGGCGTGTAGTGGGTCACAAAATCCCACGCTGTTGAGTTCACACCCGTGGATGGTGACGTAATCATTGCTTCAACTTGGCCAGTCGCAAAGGCCTGTGGAATGTTGGACGCTTCGATTTGCACAGGGGCGGCACCTGCCAGCGTTGCAAATTCTTCCAATGCCGCGTTGTAGGCGCGGAAGCGCAAGCCGTTCAAATCACCCACGTTCGCAATCTCGCCGTTGGTATAGAGCCCCTGTGCAGGCCATGGAACGGAAAACAATGGGAGCAAACCTTGCTCGGCCAACAACTCAGTGATGACGGGTTCTTGGGCCGCCCAAAGGCGCGCCGCATCTTCATAACTGGTGGCCACGAAAGGTTGGCTGTCTACGCCGAAAGCCAGGTCTTCGTTCGACAGGCGTGATAGAAAGAACTCACCCAATGGAACTGAGCGGTTGCGCACAGCTCCTTTGATTTCCGCATGTGGGAACAGTGACCCTGCAGAATGCAACGTGATATCCAACGCGCCGTCTGTCGCTGCACGGACATCATCGGCAAACTGTGCAATGTTCTGGGTGTGGAACGTGCTGTCGCCATATGGTGTCGGCATATCCCAGCTTTGAGCACTGGCACTCGTTGCGCAAACAAGCGCCGCAGCGCCAATAATAAAGTGTTTCATGAGGTCTCTCCATATCAAGATCAAAATGGTGGGAATAAATTCGAATCCACTACGTTGACAATTTGTCAGCGTTATATCCATAAAGCAACAATAAATTGATTCTGGGAGAGTGTCGTGGATCACATGGAAAACAAGAAGTGGCAGTTTTGGGTTGATCGTGGCGGCACCTTTACAGACATCGTTGCCCGCAAACCTGATGGGGCATTGCAGACCCACAAGCTTTTGTCAGAGAACCCCGAAGTCTATCCAGACGCGGCCGTCCACGGTATCAAAACGCTGCTGGGTGTCGCACCCAATGAGGACATCGCGCCTGGCCAGATCTCAGCAGTCAAGATGGGCACAACCGTTGCGACCAATGCATTGTTGGAACGCAAAGGTGAACGCACGGTATTGCTGATCACCAAGGGTCTGCGTGATCTGCTGCGCATTGGATACCAGAACCGCCCCGATCTATTTGCGCTCAACATCAAGTTGCCTGAGCTGCTTTATGAAGAGGTCATTGAGATCGACGAACGTGTCGGAGCTGATGGAGAGATCATCACGGCCCTTGATACAACGCAGGCCCGTGAGGCGCTGTCACGCGCATATGGGAAAGGCTACCGATCCGTCGCAATCGCGCTTATGCACGGCTACAAATTCACTGACCATGAGACATGCTTGGGTGAGATGGCGCGCCAGTCAGGTTTTAGCCAAGTCTCGCTCAGCCATGAGGCTAGCCCGTTGATCAAACTGGTGTCGCGCGGCGATACGGCAGTTGTGGACGCTTATCTGTCCCCGATCCTGCGCCGCTACATCAATCAGGTTGCGTCCGCCTTGAACGCCAAGGGCGGCGGTTGTGACGGTCTGATGTTCATGCAATCCAACGGCGGCTTGACCGACGCAGGGCGTTTTCAAGGCAAGGACGCCATTCTATCCGGCCCTGCGGGCGGTGTTGTTGGCATGGTGCGCACGGCGGCGGACCTCGGGTTTGATCGCCTCATCGGATTCGACATGGGCGGCACGTCGACGGATGTTTGTCACTATGCGGGCGAATTTGAACGCTCGTTTGAGACCGAAGTGGCGGGTGTTCGGATGCGCGCGCCGATGATGTCGATCCATACGGTAGCGGCTGGTGGCGGGTCCATCCTGTCTTATCGCGACGGACGTATGCAAGTCGGTCCTGAAAGCGCAGGTGCCAATCCCGGCCCCGCTGCGTACCGGCGCGGCGGCCCTTTGACCGTGACCGATTGCAACGTGTTGCTTGGCAAACTGCAACCCAGCCAATTCCCGTCGGTCTTTGGGCCAGACGCGGATCAGCCTTTGGACGCAGATGTTGTGCGTGAAAAGTTCACAGCACTTAAGAAGGAAATTGGGACCGACAAGTCCATCGAAGAACTGGCCGACGGTTTCTTGCGCATCGCCGTCGAAAACATGGCCAATGCGATCAAGCAAATCAGTGTGCAGCGCGGTTACGATGTCACCCAATATACCATGAATTGTTTTGGCGGCGCGGGGGGGCAACATGCTTGTTTAGTGGCGGACACTTTGGGGATGGAAAGCATCTTTATCCACCCGTTTGCGGGCGTTTTGTCCGCCTTCGGGATGGGTTTGGCCGACGTCCGCGCGATCCACGAGCATCAGTTTGATGGCCCTATTGGCGATACGATGAAAGCCGAAATCGCCCTTAAGGATCTGATTAATGCAGCCCAATCGGAGGTGCGCGCCCAAGGTATTGATGAGGCTGATATCTCAACCGTGGTTGCAGCCCACATTCGAACCGACGGTGCGCATCAGACATTGGAAGTCCCCTTTGGCACGCCCGATGAAATGACGGAACACTTCAATCTCGCGCATAAAACCCGCTTTGGGTTCGTGCCCGAGAACGCCACATTGATCATTGATCTGCTCACAGCCGAAGCCATTGGTTCAACGGGTGAAACCGTGACCTTGCCCAACACTGTGCACATTGATGAGGACACCAAAACGGCCAAAATGTATGTCCATGGCGTGTGGGCCGACGTGCCACTTGTCAACCGCGCAAGTCTTGCTGGTGGTGAGACCGTAGTTGGCCCCGCGATTCTAACCGAACCCACTGGCACCAATATCATTGAAGACGGCTGGCAGGCGGAATCTGTCGCGGGTGACAACCTTGTGCTCCGCCGTATTGTGCCACTTGAACGGGTTGAGGCCATCGGCACAACAGTCGATCCGGTCATGCTTGAGGTGTTCAACAATCTGTATATGTCCATCGCCGAACAAATGGGCGCGACACTGGCGAACACCGCCTATTCAGTGAACATCAAGGAGCGTTTGGATTTCTCTTGTGCGATTTTCGATCATAACGGTGATCTGGTCGCCAACGCGCCCCATGTGCCTGTGCATTTGGGGTCCATGTCCGGCAGCGTGCGGTCGATCTTGGCGCAAAACGAGGGCAAAATTCTCCCCGGTGATGTGTTCATGATGAACAATCCGTTTAATGGCGGCACCCATCTGCCCGACGTGACGGTCATCACCCCTGTTTTCGATGATACTGGCAAACAGATCATCTACACGGTCGCGTCGCGCGGGCACCATGCAGATATTGGTGGAACAACACCTGGCTCCGCCCCACCTGACAGCCGCCATATCGACGAAGAAGGTGTGTTGATCGATAATTTCTTGCTGGTCAAACAGGGTGTGTTGCAAGATCAGCAAACCCGCGAATTGCTGTCATCCGCAAAATATCCATGCCGCAACGTGGATCAGAACATGGCCGACTTGGCGGCGCAGATCGCGGCCAATGCGACCGGCGAACGGGAGTTGCAGAAAATTACACGTCAGTTCGGTCTCGATGTTGTGCATGCCTATATGGGCCACGTGCAGGACAATGCCGAAGAAAGCGTGCGCCGTGTTCTGGAAGTGCTGCATGATTGCCAGTTCACCTATCCGCTGGACAGCGGTGCGCAGATCAAAGTGAGAATCTCGGTCGATAAATCTGCGCGTACGGCTGACATTGATTTCACAGGCACATCCGAGCAGGACGATCTGAACTACAACGCGCCACTCTCTATCTGTCGCGCGGTGGTACTTTATGTCTTCCGCACCTTGATCGGGTCCAACATCCCGATGAACGAGGGCTGCATGAAGCCCCTGCATCTGACGGTTCCCAAAGGGTCGATGATTAACCCCGATGCACCTGCTGCGGTGATTTCCGGGAATACCGAAGTCTCTCAGGCAATTGCTGACACTCTTTATGGCGCACTTGGCGTCGTTGCAGCCAGTCAAGGGACGATGAACAATTTTGTTTATGGCAACGACGATGTCCAAAACTACGAAACGATCTGCGGCGGGACTGGTGCGGGCGACGGGTTTAATGGGGCAAGTGCGGTGCACAGCCACATGACCAACACCCGCATGACCGACCCAGAAGTTCTGGAAACCCGTTTTCCCGTGCGCGTGGAGGAATTTTCGATCCGACGCGGATCAGGTGGCGACGGCGCATTCAAAGGCGGGGACGGCATCGTCCGCAAGCTGCGGTTCATGGAACCGATGACCGTTACGGTTCTTACGTCACATCGCAAGACCGCACCGCATGGAGCGTCTGGTGGGGCCTCCGGCGCATCTGGCGAAAATTCTGTCATCCGCGCAAATGGAAGTGAGGTCGCAATGCAAGGTAATGACGCCGCGCAGATGAATATTGGGGATGTGTTTGTACTCAAATCTCCCGGCGGCGGTGGGTATGGAAAGGCAAGGTCATGAGCACGGGTTTCCTTTCCGACGTCGAGGCAATGTATGATCGCGCGGCGGTCCATGTGGATATGCCGGACGGCCTGTCTGAAAAAATCAAAGCATGTAATGCGACCTATGTGACCCGCTTTGGTGTGCGCCTGCGGGGTCGGATGTTTACCTTTCGGGGATGGCGCGCGACGCATTCCACACATAGTGGCCCTGCAAAGGGTGGCATTCGATATGCCCCTAATGTCGATCAGGATGAGGTCGAAGCGCTTGCCGCTTTGATGAGCTACAAATGCGCCTTGTTGAACTTGCCGTTTGGTGGATCAAAGGGCGCGTTGGAAATCACGCCATCCGATTGGGAACCCCATGAGCTTGAGAAAATCACCCGCCGTTTTGCACAAGAGTTGATGCGCCACGGGTTCCTAGCCTCCGCCGCCAACGTGCCCGCCCCTGACGTGGGCACCAACCAGCAAATGATGATGTGGATTGCCGATGAATACCGCCGCTAAAAGCCGGACGATATCAACGGTATGGGATGCGTCACTGGCAAACCAGTCGAAGGAGGTGGCATCGCAGGACGCACCGAGGCAACAGGGCGCGGTGTACAATACGCCATTCACGCGTTTTTCCAATCTCACAAAGACCGAACGCAAGCAGGGTTTGCATCAGATCACCTAAACGGGCGGACTGTCGTTGTGCAGGGATTGGGAAATGTTGGCAGCCATGCCGCCCAGTTTCTAAGCCAAGAAGATGGGTGCCAGATCACAGCCGTGATTGAGCATGACGGTGTCGTGCGCCGCGCGGATGGTTTGGATATTGCGGCTCTCAAAGCGCATCAACGCGCAACCGGAAGCATCAAAGGGTTCTCGGGTGGAACATACGACAGCGATGGCACCACAGCCTTGGAAGATGCGTGCGATATCCTTATTCCGGCGGCCTTGGAAAGCGTCATTCACTCGGATAACGCCGCAAAAATACAAGCGCGTCTGGTGGTGGAAGCGGCAAACGGACCTGTGACATATGCCGCTGATGAAATCCTTAGACAGCGCGGCATCACAGTCATTCCCGATATGCTCGCCAATGCGGGCGGGGTCGTCGTCAGCTATTTTGAGTGGGTCAAGAACCTCACGCATATGCCCTTTGGTTTGATGGAGCGCCGCCAAACAGACCGGGAGCACCAGATCCTTGCGCACTCCATGGAGAAAATGACAGGTCAGTCGTTTCCATCTGAACACAAGGGTGAGTTTCTTGCTGAACGAGGCGAGATTGACCTCGTCCGTTCTGGTTTGGCTGAAATGATGCACCAAGCTTTTGCTGAAGTGTCGACACATGCTCATCAAAGCCGAGACGGTTCCACTACATTACGAGACGCAGCTTACGAGATCGCTATCAAGCGAATTGCGGGCGCCTACCAGGCTATTGGGCTCTAAACTCATGTTTCCAAACCGGACATTGAAGCCATTGCGGCGGAAGTCTGGTTTGTCCGCAGTCAGTGAATTCACCGATCAACCGATTTTGCGGTCGCGGCGAATGGCTGCGATGACGGGCCGCAACGCAGCATTGGGAAGGCATGGTCAATGGCCGCTAAGGGCCGTTCGTGTCGATCAGAATTAGGGGCGGAAAGCGGTCATTCGCTGCCCCTGAAAAAAAAATTGGGCAACTTGAAGAAAGCGGACACTCAAGGCTACTATTCAGTTTTTCGACGTGCAAACGTAACGAAAGTCGGCAAAGAGCCTTGATTATCTGTTTTGCAGAACGGGCAAACCGCAGCTGCCTATTAAATGCGATCACTGCTCATGACCAAATTAGTTATGGGCTATGACTCCGTTCCGACAACAATGATCTTGGTTTCTTTGCAACACGCATTTTATTTACCTATCCCGAACCATTATGGATGAAACTTGCAATATTTCTTCACTGCTGTGATTGTTTTGAAAGAAGCCAAGGATATAAGCCATGAACTTGACTGAAGATGAATCAAAGCTGGTCTTTTCGATCATGCATGATCTGAGTGGTGAGTTGGACCATTCGCAAGTGAGACAGCGCGTAGGTCGAAAATTATTGGACCTGCTCAAGGCGGATCATTTTGCCTCTTATGTTTGGGATGATGCCAATCAGGAATTTGTATCCTGTGTGCAGCTCAACATGTCAGATGACAACTTGCGCAATTACGAGGGCTATTTCCAGTTTCACGATCCGATCACACAGGTATTGCAAAAGCGACGCAAGGCAACGCCAGTCAGCGAAGTCATGCGTCACGATCGATTGGTAAGAACCGAGTTTTTCAATGATTTTCTAAAGCAAGATGGCCTGTGCTACGGGTTGAATTATTTTGCATTTGATCGGGGCGACAATATCGGAGATCTGCGCATTTGGCGGGGTGCCAACCGTGAAGATTTCACCCAAAGGGACGCACAGATTGTGGATGCGATTGGGCCCAGTCTTGTAAACGCTTTGATCCGCGCGCGCAGTAGCGGCACCAGTGCTCCGTCCTTGCGGTTCTCGCAAATTGCACTTGATGTTGGATTAACCGTGCGAGAGGCCGAGGTGGCAGATTTGCTTGTTACTGGCCAATCCGATGACGAAATTTGCGGGAAACTGGGTTTCTCAAAGCCAACACTGCGGACCCATATCGCGGCGATCTTCAGAAAAACAGACCTGAACAGGCGGTCACAACTGGCGCTTTTTCTTGCGGAAAAAAATCATCATTTGTGATGATAGCCTAAACTACATTGTTGCTTCTATCCTTTTTGAAACCAAACGAGGGGGATTTGAATGCCACGAGATTTATCAAAAATGGACGGTGTTGCGACGATTGCGGCTTTTAAAAGTGGCGCAGTTTCTCCCACCACCTATGCCGAAGGGCTGATTGAACGGGCCGCACAGAGTAGCGATCTGAATGCGCTTCAGAGTTTTGCAGCGATAGCACTGGGGCCAGATTCGATCGAAGCGAGGGATGCAGCCCCTGAGGGCCCGTTGTCAGGGCTGCCCATTCTCGCAAAGGATAACATCAACACAAACACCTATCCAACGTCCGGTGGGACAAATGCGCTGTTGCGCCATACGCCTGATACCAATGCAGGTGTTGTGGAGCGTATCAAGGAGGCTGGGGGTTTCATCGCCGCCAAGGCAACCATGCACGAACTGGCATTCGGGATCACCTCTAACAATGCGGTCACAGGCCCTGTGCGCAATCCTGTTGACACAAAAATGATCGCGGGTGGTTCGTCAGGTGGCACTGCAGCTGCTGTTGCTGCAGGGATTTTTCCCATTGGGCTGGGCACAGACACTGGCGGATCATGTCGCATTCCAGCAGCCTTGTGTGGCGTTTCTGGATTTCGACCCACCACTGGGCGCTATGATGGGGACGGTGTTCTGCCGATTTCTCATACCCGCGATACAGTCGGGACCATAGCGCGGTCAGTGCGTGACATTGATTTAATGGATCGTGTTCTGAGCGGCGAGGCAGGGCAGGCGGATGCCGTTGATTTGTCTCAGGTGACGCTTGGCGTTCCAAAAGATCGGTTCTTTGACGGTCTTGAGCCAGCAGTTGCTGATGCCATCGACGCGCAGCTTTCAGTTCTTGGCAAAGCGGGCGCCAAACTGGTTGATGTCAATTTAAAGCCTATTTGGGAGCATAATGACGCTTTCGGCTTCCCCGTCGTGTTATACGAAGTGATGCGGGATTTGCCTGATTATCTTGCGAAGCATGCACCGCATATTTCTTTTGAGACGTTGGTTGCGGCGATCGGGTCACCAGATGTCGTAGGTGCCTTCGCAAGTCAAATGGGTCCAGATGCGATGCCACAGGCGGCCTATGAGGCCGCGATGAATGAACATCGTCCGGCAATGCGCAAGATTTATGCTCAAACCTTTGCAGACCATGGTTTGGATGCGATTGTCTTTCCGACCACCCCGTTAACGGCGCGGCCAATTGGCCACGATGAAACGGTCGAATTGAACGGGACGCAGGTCCCGACGTTCCCGACTTATATTCGCAACACTGATCTGGGGTCAAACATTGGTGCACCAGGGATTTCGCTGCCGTGCCCTGTCACATCAGGGTTGCCAGTCGGTATCGAATTTGACGCATTACCCGGTCAGGACCGCGCCCTTTTGGCGCTGGCGATGGCCGTTGAAAAAGCAATGGCGCAATAGACGCCGAAAACAACCAGGGAGAAATAACATGTTTAACAAGACACTGCGCCTTTTGGCGAGCACTTCAATAGCGGCCATGATGGTTGCTGGCACTGCCCAAGCCGACATCAAAGTTGGGGTGTTGGTGCCAGATTCAGGTCCGGCTGGGCTTTTTGGTCCATCAACACGCAATGCGGCAGAGCTGGCTGCGAAAAAGATCAATGCGGACGGCGGCATCAACGGTGAACAAATCGAATTGGTCTTTGCTGATGTTGGCGTTCCTCCAGCGGAAGCTGCACAGGCTGCGCTGCGGCTTTGGAAAGGTGAAGGCGTTCAAGCATTTGTCGGCATGCACGATTCAGCTGTGCGCGAGGCATTGCTGGGCCGGTTCAATGGTGCCGTTCCATATGTTTATACGCCGGTCTATGAGGGCGGTGCCTGCGCGGACGGGCTTTATGTGACGGGTGAAACGCCAAGCCAGCAGTTGGCGCCTGTCATTCCCTATTTGATGGACGCCGAAAAGGTTTCGAAATGGTACTTGATTGGTCATGACTACAACTGGCCACGCGACACGAATGCATTGGCCAAAGGCTATATTGGCGAAGCGGGTGGCGAAATTGTAGGTGAGGAGTATCTTCCATTCTCGGTTGCTGAATTTGACAGCTCGCTTCAACGGATCAAAGAAAGTGGCGCAGATGCGGTCCTGATCACGCTTGTCGGTGGGGGCTCTGTTGGGTTCAATGTCAGCTTTGCAGGCTTCGGCATGGACCAACAGGCCATCCGTCTAGGTACGCTTATCGAAGAGAACACATTGGCCGGTATCGGTGCTGATAATACGAAACGTCTGTTTTCAACATCGGGTTACTTCAGTTCGATCGGGGGGGAGGCGGCGGCAACATTTGCCTCTGATTATGCAGCGGCATACGGTGCTGATGCACCTGCGCTTAATACTTTGGGTCAATCCTCGTATGAGGGCCTGATGTTGCTGGATGCTTTGGCAGAAAAGGCCGGTAGCCTTGATGTTGCGGCAATGGATGCTGCTGCTGAAGGTCTGACATGGACAACGCCACGTGGGGATAACACGCTCACTGGTCGCCATATGGCGCAGACAATCTATCTGGCGGACGGTTCAAGCGGCGCATTCGAGGTTGTGACGTCGTTCGACAGCATCGCCTCATCTGAATCCTGCTCTAACTGATCGATGACTTGAGATGACCATTCTGATCCTCAACCTCATCTGGCAAATCAGCACACTGGCGTTGGTGGCCCTAGGGCTTGCCATCGTCTTTGGGAAATTGCGGATCATGAACATGGCACATGGTGAATTTGTGATGATCGGGGCGTATGCGCCGGTCATCACAAGCAGCCTTGGTTTGCCGACGTGGTTACAACTCCCTGTTTGCCTTGTGACCGTCGCGCTTGTGGCGCTGTTCCTTGAACGCACGATTATCCGGCATCTTTACGGGCGGATGTTCGACAGTCTGCTAGCAACATGGGGTATCGCCATTTTGCTGCGCGAGGTGGTCGAATTACTGTTTGGCCGCGGCTATCAATCGGTGAGCGTGCCTATACCAGGAACGGTCGAGATCTTTGGCGCGCCATATCCGCTTTACAGGATCGTAGTGGTTGCAGTGATCTTGCTTTGCTTTGGGGGGCTGGCATGGTGGAACAGCCATTCCAAAGTTGCAACACAGATCAAAGCAATGGTCGGCAATCCGGAGCTTGCCCAAGCTGTCGGTATCAACACGGGGCGGTTGTCAGCAGCGGCGTTTGTATTCGGATGCTGCACGGCAGGAGTGGCTGGTTTGCTCTTGGCGCCGACTATCCGAATAGAACCCGTGATGGGCATCGATTATCTGATCCGCTCGTTTTTTGCGCTGGTTGTTGGCGGCTTGGGCAGCCTCGAAGGGCTTGGCCTTGGCGTGACGCTGATCGCAGGCACGCAATCAGTAATCGGAGCATTTGCCAGCCAGACATACGGTTATCTCGCTGTGCTGACCCTTTCAATTTTATTTTTGTGGTTGAAACCTGATGGTATTCGTTCTTCTTCCCGTTAGCCTGCTCTTGGCGGTGCTGCTGCTGATCCCCCAGATGTTCGGGGACTTTATGGCCTACCAGATCGGGTTATACCTGATCTATGGGATCGCGGCACAGGGCATCGGATATCTTTGGGGCAAGACAGAGATTCTCCCCTTGGGGCAGGCCTTGTTTTTCGGCGTGGCGGCCTATGCAACGGCCCTGACACTTCGCAATATTGACAGTCTTGCGATGCAGCTGGGTATCGCGGTGGTCGTCATGGCTGGAATTGGTCTGCTGGCGTTTGGGTTGGCCGCTTTGATATTTAAGGGGCGTAACGAAAGCGGGCCCTATTTTTCGCTTATCACGCTGGCCCTTGTGATGATTTGTGAGCAAATCGCAAATACCGCTTCTGGTCTGACGGGCGGTTTCAACGGGCTTTCAGGGTACAGTAGCATTGCGGACCTCGATCCTTATGGCAATTTTTACTATCTGGTCGTCTGCTGCACAGTCTTGGTTTCGACCACGCTGCTGATCTTGAACCGCTTGCCAATCAATTTGGTGACGAAGGGCGTGGCCGACAACGAACCCCGCCTGCAATTACTGGGCTTTGCAACCCATAGGATCAAAGGATTTGCATTTGCCTTTTCGGCTGTCATCGCCGCGTTGGCGGGTGGGTTGTTTGCATCCCACCAAGGCATCGTCACCCCCACATCCACCGGCTTTGGGCTGTCAGCCGAGCTGGTCATTCTGGCCGCCATCGGTGGACGCTTTCATGTGTTGGGGCCGCTCATCGGTGCTGTCCTTGTGGGGTGGGCATCGGCTGAACTGCGTGACAGCTTCCCATATTGGGAGATTGTCATGGCCCTTGGATTCATCCTTGTTGTTCTCAAAGCCCCAGGTGGTTTATCAGAGCTGATAGAACAGGGTATTCGCCGTTTCTGGAAGCCCTCAACAGCGGCCCACACCGATACCATCAAAGCGCCGCCGCCCCGTGCGCCCCGTATTCTCGCGCCGTTGGTTTTTGAAGATGCGAAGCTTCAAATTGGCGTCGTGCGTATTCTTAATGGTGTCACGTTTGAAACGCCCGCCGAAGGGGTCATCAGCATAATTGGACCAAATGGCGCGGGCAAGACCAGCGCGTTGAACACCATTACCAGTAACCTGGGCGTCACTTCTGGCCATATTAGCCTTGGAACCACAGCGATCGAAAACCGCGCACCATATGCGGCTTTGGGCAACGGGATCGGCCGAAAACTACAGGTGCCGTCGGTGTTTTTCTCTATGACAGTTGCCGAGAACCTGACCCTCGCTATGTTGGCAGGCCGTGCGCGCCCGCGCGATCTGTTTCATCGATCCACCTTTGGATGGCAGTCTGACGCCCTTGGCCGCGTTATGGCCAACCCACATCTTTCGCTAGGGGATGATCTTGCAAAAACAGCGGGAAGTTTGCCTCAGGGACATCGGCAATTTCTTGAGTTCGCCATGACGGTGGCTTCCGAACCCACACTGCTCTTGTTGGATGAGCCTTGCGCAGGGCTTTCGCCCGATGAAACGACCATCATGACGCAGCTGGTACAGGAGTTCCAAAATCAAAGTGGTGGGCTGGTGATCATTATCGAACACGACATGAGCATCGTCGAGGCCATTTCCGACAAAGTTCTCGTATTGCATCAGGGGCAAGTGTTGGCTTTTGATACATACACAAAGGTCCGCGCAAACGCGCAGGTACAATCCGTTTATGCCGGAGCAACCAAATGACAGGCATTTTAGAAATCAAAAACCTGACGGGGGGTTACGGCGACACGAATGTGATCTTTGACCTGTCTACCCAGATTGTCGCTGGGCAAGTGTTGGGGGTGTTCGGGCGTAATGGCGTTGGAAAAACAACGCTCGCGCGCTTGATACAAGGCAGCCTAAATCCCGAAAGTGGCAGCCTGACCCTTCATGGCAAAGAGATCTCCCACCTCAAGGCGCACCAGCGGCGGGCAAGAGGCATCGGGTACATGCCACAAACAGATATGGTTTTTAACGATCTCACGGTTTTGGAGAACCTGACGATCGGTAAGCCGGCGCGCTCTCTTGATCCGTATTTCGACAGGTTTCCACGGCTTGCAGAGCGACGTGATCAACCCGCGGGCACAATGTCAGGTGGCGAACGCAAAATTCTGGCGTTTGTGCGCACGATGCTCGAAGGCACCAAGGTGATCATTTTGGACGAGCCCTCAGAAGGCGTGCAGCCCGAAAATATCGAGTTGATGGCTCAATGCCTAAGGGAACGTGTTGACGCCGGTGCTGGTGCTTTTCTTTGTGAGCAAAATCTGAGTTTTCTCAAGGATACTTGTGATCACTACCTTGGTATCGATGCGGGAAAAACGATCATAGATCGAAGTGCCGAAGATATTACACCAGACGAAGTACGATCAGCCCTTTCGTTGTGACAGCAGCTGATTTTATTCAAAGTTAAAAGACAGAGGGTTAACAATTTTGACGATTTATGCCCTGTGACAACCACTTTTGGTTTTGCGTAAAGTCTGCATTCGGCAAACTCCAGACTACGAAGTTTAAATAATGGATGGCAACTTCGTCCCCACAGCAGTTATCCATTGGTGTGAAATTCTACACCCTACACCAATGTCTGCTTCCGGGAAGCTGCAGCGCGGCGTCGGCAACGGCAGCAATGTGAAGTGGTCCTGCTTTTTAGGACAGGTTTGCGGCTCAGCTAAGATGTAATCGGGTTGGTTTCATGCCGCCTTTTGGGTTTGTTCGGTGTCGAAGAATGCCTCGTCTGGAGGTTGTTTGTCGAGGGCCGAATGAGGTCGCTCGGTGTTGTAGAAGTTGATCCAATCTTTGATGACGCGTTTGGCTTGGAAGCCGCCCTGCAACTCGTGTAGATAGACGGCCTCCTGCTTGAGTGACCGTCACAGCCGTTCGATGAAGATGTTATCGAGGTAGCGCCCCCTGCCATCCATTGAGATTTTGACGTCCGCCTCGGTCAAAGTGGTGATCCAGGCTGTACCTGTGAACTGCGATCCTTGGTCCGCGTGCATGATTTCGGGCTTGCCATATTTTGCGACGGCCTCGTTCAAGGCATCGACACAGAAGCCGACGTCCAGCGTGTTCGACAGCTGCCACGCCAGTACCTTGCGCGTGGCCCAATCCATAATCGTCACCAGATACAAGAACCCACGGCGCACGGGGATATAGGTGAAATCACTGGACCAAACATGGTTAGGGCGCGTGATTGGTATCTTCCGGAGCAGGTATGGGTAAATCCGGTGCTGTGGGTGCTTCTTGCCCCCTCTCACACATGCAAAGCATGTGTTGCCGGTCAGCGGGTGTTTGGGCCATCAAGCCCATCAACCTGCGCACTCGATGGCGACCGGCATGGAACCCATTTCTCGGTAAGTATGCCGCGATCTGGCGACTGCCAAAGAAGGGGTGCTTCGTGAATACGCGATCAATCTCGTTCATTAATTTGAGCGTCTCAGCATTCACACCAACGGGCGTGTAATACACCGATGACCGGCTGATCTTGAGCAGCTTGCATTGCTTGGTCAGGCTCAGATCTGTGCGGTTTTGGTTGATCATGGCCTTGCGTTCGCTCGGACTCATCGCCTCTCGGGATATTGCTGCACAATACCCTGCCGGTAATACTTCAACCCTTGTGACAAAAAATCATTTTCGACCGCCAACTTCCCGATCTTGGCGTGAAGCTCTTTGACCTCTGCTTCGTTGTTTTCTGCCCGCCTGACCTTATCAGAAAACACCCCCGTCAGGCCCCTCTCGGGATCATGCTTCGCATAACCCTGCCGGGCAGCGATCAATCGCCTGCCGCTTCCACGTCGTAACCTGCGTCGGGTGGATCTCGTGCTTGGCTACGATCTCTTGCGCCGTCTTGTCTCCACGCAGCGCCTCGAGCGCCACAGTAGCTTTGAATTTGTCTGAAAAACTGCGTCTCTTCGTCATTTCTGTATCCTGTCTTCAAGGATCTGGGCTAATTGAACCAATTGCTTGAGGATCGCCGCATCACGCTTTGGTCAGAGACGGCGCATCGAGAGTAGTCTGGTTCAATCGCTGATGCTTGGGAGGCCGAGAAGCCTGTGCTGATGGTTCTGCCCAGCCTTTGCCGGGTTTGTTGAACACAGCAAGCGTGTGTCCCCAACATGCCTGATCGCCTTTGAATGTAACCGATACAGCGTGCCGGCTAGTTTTGCGAACCGCCCTGTCAGCCTTCGTGTTTACCCAGAACGCTTGGTCATTGTCGCTGAAGATCAAACTGTCATGCACACATGAACGGATCATTGATCGGTCCCACCGCAAGCCCGGCAA
>JBDVSG010000047.1:0-2532 GCA_039967155.1 Sulfitobacter sp.
GTTTCGATTGCAGCGCGCAAAGATTGGGGGATGTCGCCCGCCTTTGCGTCCTCATAAACATCGCCCGTTGTTGCCGCGGGCAGCGTCAGTTTGTCTTCGATCCCTTTGATCCCCGCCGCCAGCATCACAGCTTGGGCCAGATAGGGGTTCAGATCGGATCCGCCAATGCGGCATTCCACGCGCACGCCTTTGGTGCCCTCGCCGCACAGACGGAAGCCTGCGGTGCGGTTATCCACGGACCAGACGGTTTTTGTGGGCGCAAATGTGCCTTTGGCGAACCGTTTGTAGCTGTTGATATAGGGCGCCAGAAAATAGGTGTAATCGGGCGCATATTTGATCAGGCCCGCCATATAGTGGGACATCAATTCCGACATGCCATGTTTGGCGGATTTGTCAAAGAACGCCGCTTCGCCGTCCTTCCACAAGGACTGGTGCACATGGCTGGAGGACCCCACACGGTCCTTATCCCATTTGGGCAAGAACGAGGCCGAGCGCCCATTTTGCCATGCGATTTCTTTGATCCCATGTTTGGCGATGGAATGATAATCAGCGCACTCCAGCGCGGGGGAATAGCGGATGTTCAGCTCTTCTTGGCCGGCCTCTGCCTCCCCTTTTGAGTTTTCAATCGGCAGGCCTGCGTTGAACAGATGATTGCGGATCGGGCGCATGACGCCTTCTTCTTTGGTAGTTTGGAAGATGTGGTAATCTTCATTGTAGCCGCTGATCGGTTTCAGGTCGCGAAACCCGTCAGCGCGAATTTCATCGAGGCTCTTCTCAAACAGGAAGAACTCCAGTTCGGTCGCCATCTTTGCCTCAAAGCCCAATGCCTCCAGACGCGCGATCTGCTTTTTCAAAATGGCGCGGGGCGAATGGGGGACCGGCAGATGATCGTGGTGATCCAGAACATCGCACAGCACCAAAACCGTGCCTTCCAGCCACGGCAGCGGGCGGATCGTGGACAGGTCGGGCTTCATCACATAATCGCCATAGCCCGTTTCCCAACTGGTCGAGGCATAGCCCTCTGGCGTGGCCATTTCCAGATCAGTGGCCAGCAAATAGTTGCAGCAATGGGTTTCCTCATAAGAGGTCTCAACAAAATTCACGGCGTGAAACCGTTTGCCCATCAGGCGCCCTTGCATGTCGATAAAACAGGCCAGCACGGTATCAACTGATCCGTCTGCGACTTGGGCTTTTAGGTCATTGAAACTCAGGGTTTTGGGCATGGTCAATCCGTCATTTTTAAAGGGGCCAGAGGGGTGGGGTTGCCCCCACCCAAAGAGGTATCAGCCGTAGCGATAAGGGCGTCCAGCCTTTACCATGTCAGCATTATACTTTTTGAAGATATCGACAACGCGACGTTTTGTGTCGGATTCCGCTGCAATTTCTTCCCAGAATTCCTGTGCCGCAGATTCAACTGTTGCCCATTCTTCATCAGGGATCGAGGTCAGCTCCATTTTTGGACCATTGACGCGCAGGTTGGCTTCGCCGCCCCAATACCACCACTGACGGTAATAGTGCGACTGGTCACAGCACACGCGGAACAGCGTTTGCAGGTCTTCTGGCAGCTCGTTCCAGCGTTCCATATTGGCAAAGAACGACCCCGCCCATGCGCCAGAGATGTTGTTGGTCAGGAAGTAGTTGGTCACATCGGCCCAGCCGACGGTGTAGTCTTCGGTGATGCCTGACCACGCGATGCCGTCCAGTTCGCCTGTTTGAACCGCGACTTCGATGTCTTCCCATGGCAGGTTCACTGGCACCACGCCAAAGCGCGACAGGAAACGGCCCGCTGTGGGGAAGGTAAAGATGCGCTTGCCTTCCAGATCTTTCAGGCTGCGGATCGGGTCTTTGGTGGCGAAATGGCACGGGTCCCATGCCCCCGCCGAGATGTGCTTGACCCCGACTTTGGAATATTCTTCGTCCCAGATTTCATTCAAACCATATTGGTTGAACAATACAGGCACGTCCAATGAATAGCGGGACCCAAAGGGGAAATAGCCGCCGAAAACGGTGACTTCTGTCGGCGATGCCATGCTGTCATCATCCGATTGCACCGCGTCAATTGTGCCGCGCTGCATGGCTTGGAACAGCTCTCCCGTTGGGACCAACTGATCGGCAAAGAACAGTTCGATCTGCATCCGGTCGCCGGCGATTTTGTTGAACATCTTGATCGCGGGCACGATGACTTCTTCTGCCAGCGCCGCACCTGCATAGGTCTGCATGCGCCATTTGATCGTGCTTTGCGCCAGCGCGGGCGTGGCCAGCGCGGCCGCGGGTGCCACGGCGGCCCCTTGGATAAACTTGCGTCTTGAAGTCATGTCTTCTCTCCTTGGTTGGGTTTACGGCCCCCTTCTGGGGGCTCTTTTATGGTTTGTTGTAGATAAGATCGGGCAGCCATGTGGCGATGGCGGGGAACACCATGACCATGGCCAGCGCGCCCACCATGATCACCACAAACGGTGTGATCGAGGCATAGATATCACGCAAGGATATCTCGGGCGGGGCCATGGCGCGCATCAAAAACAGGTTATAGCC
>JBDVSG010000048.1:0-9986 GCA_039967155.1 Sulfitobacter sp.
GCTCAGCTGTGCCCGCTGCGGTCTTGCCACAGCTTGCACAGCCAAAGCTGCATGATGCAAATCGGGTAGTCCAACTTGCCTCATTCGGATGTGATCGACACTTGGCTAAACAGCCCAGGGCCAAATGTGGCCGATACCTGGGCCACGCTGATGTCTAACGCCCCAACAGCCCCATCTGCCGACTGCATTGCCGATGAATAGTCAAAATGCGGGTCCGAGACGATCTCTTCGCGCAGCGTGGTGCCACTTTGCTGAATGCGAACCAGATATGATTCACTATCCTCTCCAAGAGGAACCTCAACCGCATCCCAACCGTCCCCATCCGTACGCGTACGCCTTATCCAACTAAGAGAGATCGCGCCAGATGATTGGGTCTGCGCACGAAGATGCGCTGGGGCATAAGGGCGCACGTCCCATGCCCAAACGAATGCGCGGCTCATGTCGATCATGTTACCCGCATATTCAATACCCTGAGGGTTGTTTTCAGGCTGAGCCCAATAATCTATCATTGCCCGCAAATACTGCATCTGGATCAGGTCATCACGCGCGCCATCCGAATACAGCGGTAAGCTGCTTTCGGATGATTTCAGGTCGAGAAATTTGTTGGGTTGATTTGTTGCCTTATCAATCGCCGCGCAGCCATATTCTGTGAACCATATTGGCTTTTGCCCGGGCAACCATTCAGTTGGCTCATTCGCCCGCACGCCGTCAATACGGTCATGGTGCAAGTTCTCCCACCAGTTCCGGATGTCTTTGTACCGATAAATCCACGCCTCATCATGGGCTTCATCCAAGATTGGCGTGCGGATTTGTGCCTCACGTTCCTCTGCTGAGCCATAATACCAATCATAGCCCTCCCCCCCTTCGATATTCGACTTCAAGTATCCAAGGTTGTGAATATTATCCCATTCCTGCGCATCTACGTGGTCCACCCCATCGCGCCAATCAGACAATGGCATGTAGTTATCAATGCCAATGAAATCGATGTTCGGATCCGCCCAAAGAGGGTCAAGGTGGAACAATCGATCACCAGAGCCGTCTTGCGGCTGATACCCGAAATATTCGCTCCAGTCAGAGGCATAGCTGATCTTTGTATTTGGCCCAACAATACTGCGAACTTCAGCGGCAAGCATTTTGAAGGCCTGAACTGCAGGGAACACATTCCGCGCGGAGCGGATTTGCGTCAGCCCGCGCATCTCGGATCCGATGCAAAAGGAATCCACACCGCCCGCGGCAACACAAAGCGCCGCGTAGTGCAAAATGAACCTGTTGAGGCTCCATTCTTGGGGCCCAGAATAGCTAACCTCCCCATCCGAGATACTGAAATCAGACGCCTGTGCTGTCCCAAAGAAGGTCAGGACTTCTGCTTCAGCGGCTGAGGTTTGATCAGGCGAACCCTCTCTCCCTGGGGCTTGGGACAACGTAATCCGACCACGCCACGGCAGCGGAGCCTGCCCCAAATCATCACTGTAAGGATCAGGCAGCGCGTTTCCCTCTACTTGGTCCATTAAAATGAAGGGATAAAACATAACCGCTTTGCCCGCCGCATTCATCGCCTGAATAGCTTCGATCACAGCTGCATCCGCAGGTGTGCCGCCATAGATCGGACGGCCATCCGTGCCCTGTTCGATTGCAACAGCGCCTGCGCGGCCTAGGCCTGCCACACGCCATGGCATTTCCTCACCTTCGATGTCGGGATCCTCGACTTTGGGTTGAACCGAACATTCACCCACACGCAAATCGGACCCGAACCACGATACAACGAGTGACGCCGCCTTAAGCTCTGGCAATTCCTCATCCAATGTCTCCAAGGATGTCAGAAAATCTGTTTTTCCCGAGGGAGAGTTGATGTTAGCACTCCACTTTGCCTCGTTTTCGCCGCCGTAATTCACCGGCGTCGTGGCGAGGGAATACTCCCCGGTTCCCGGGATCAGCGCGACCCCTTCAACACCGTAGCTCAACGCGTGCTCTGCATCCGGCGCGCCGCGTTGTTCGGGGCGGATCACTTCAAAACTAAACTGCGGTACGCGGTTGCCATAAACCTCCAACGCGAGAGCCTCGATTACGACATAAGCGGTTCCACGATAAGCAGGAACCATGCTTGCCCCTTCAATTGCCTCCATCAGGGGATCCGGCTGTTGATCCATGCTGCCAGAATACACGGTCATATTCAGATCACTTGGTGCAATTTCTTCACCATCAGCCCAAATCCGACCAACACGGGTGATTTCGCCTTCACACAGCGCAATCGCCAAGTTCACACTGTAGCTATACTCGGTCGTTGTGGCTTGCGAACTGCAGCCCTTCCCCCCCCAGAGGTAGAGCTCACTTCCGTAAAGTCAGAGGCCCATATGACCTGACCGCCGACGCGCAAACGCCCGTATAACTGGGTAATCGGATCGCCTTCGCCCGCACTGGTTAGGCGAAACCGGTCTACCTTGCCGGTCTCGACCGCTTGGGCGCCCGTCCCTAGGATTTTTTGATCGACCACACGGCCCAAAGTCGCGCCAACCGCGCGACCAATGGCAACCGACGACAAACCCGCCACAGTGCCCCCAATAGAGCCACCAACCGCAGCCCCAGCTGCTGAAAATAATATCGTCGCCATCAGATAACCTCCTCGGGAAATTCGAAACACGCCACCACACGGCGGCGCCAAGGCGCTGACAGCGGGCTTTCAACCACACCGTGGCGCGTATATGCATGGATAAAGCTGGCATCACGGCCAGTTGCCGAGACGATACCCAAATGTTTTGCCACGGCTCCTTGCCGCATGCGAAACAGGATCACATCCCCCTTTGCGGCATTGATCCTTGGCTTTGGTGCCAAATGCCGAACAGCTGCGGCCCACAAACGCTCCTCACCTTGTGGCTCGGACCAATCCATCGAGTAGGCTGGGATTGCCTCAGGTTCGGCACCGTAGACCTCACGCCAAACACCGCGGATCAGCCCCAAACAATCGCTGCCCGCCCCGCGTACTGCGGATTGATGTACGTAGGGCGTTCCGATCCACCCCCGCGCCGCTTCCACAATCTGCGCGCGGCTCATCTGAGTGACCCACCATTGTTCGCGTTTTTACTGCTCGGGACTGCAACAACCCAATCCTCACCAGGCAGATCAGGAAAACCTTGATAATTATCGAAGTTGTTGAACTTCAACCGACAGGTTTCAATGCGCTTGTCGCACCCAGCCACCAGCCGCACCGTTACGCCGGTTTCCATCATGCCCCTAATCGGTTCCCAAAGCTCGATCACCCTGCTGCCGCCTTCGACACGGTCGGACTTAATTGCCCCCCAAAGACCCGCTGCAGGGCCGTCGACCACTTCCAGCCGCCCCCGCGTGAACCACTCCGTGTCAAAGGCAAGAAATTCATCCCAAACAAAGCGCCGCGCGCCCTCAACGGTCTGGATCACCACGTCATGCCGGCACCCTTCCTGAGACAGATCAAACCGGCACTTGGCATCTCCCAAAACTGCTGAACATGGTTTCTGATAGACCCGCCCCAACGGGCGGTTCAGGCCTTCTGTAAGGCCGCGCAGCTCGGCTCGAAATCCACCGTCGGCGCGGGTCAATTCCCCTAAATGCCCCTGAAAATTCAGCCAATGTTGCGCGCTATCAGCCCAATTCACCAGCCAACCACGCACCTCAGCACCGTCAAAACGGCCCTGTTCAATTTCATCTTCGCGCAAGGAAACATCTGACAGCGCCCCTAATGCTTCACTGTTATCCACGGACAACCCCGTTGATTGGGCCAAGGCCAGAGCACTGAGGCCTGTATCGGCGCGGAAATCATGACCTGCGAAACTGAGCGGAAGATCGTGATCCGTGAAGGCAAAGACGGCCCCGTCTTTGCGCGTGATTGCCCATGCGTGACAAACGGTGGTTAACCCTCCGCCTAGATGCTCGTTCAATGCTTCATTGAAATCCGCCATCACACACGCACCTCGCGTACTGGAATATCAGGCACTTGACCGGCTTGAAAATTCGCGATGTTGGTCAGAAGACTGTCGCTGTCAAACCGCACAGGCACATCAAATTCAAATCCTGCATAAATGCGCGTATCCGGATCGGGCGGGTTCAGGAACGTAATGATTCCTGTCGTCACATCTACAGAGTAATCGATAGCTTCTTGCTTATCATCTTGCTCAACCGAGACGATCACGCTCCCTTTTACAGGTTTTGTAATCGGTCGCGCATAGCTGTGCGCGCCTGAGCGGTAATTCTTTATGATTTGAAACGAAGTGGTGGAGCCATCCCCCAACGCGATTTCCTGATCAAAACGCGAGGTCGCCGCCGAAGGTTTGGACGATTTGTAATCCGACCAGTCTTTCCAACGAAACCCGTACATTTGGCCATAGCGGGCCTCATAAAACGAAATGACCGCCTCAATGTCGTCCAAAGACCGCAGCCCTAATCCCGCATCATAGACACGACGTGAATGAGCCCAAGGCGTGTTGCGCTCTTCATAGCCATTGGCCAAAGTTACCACATCCACACGCCGCTGCGGTCCGCCCAATGCGCCAAAGCTCAGATCGGCCGGAAATTGTATCTCATGAAAGTTCATAGCGGTCCCCTCGCTTATTGGTTTCTCTGGCCGGCGCTCAACGCGCGGCTCATTTGCGCGGCGATTTGTCCGCGTGACCGTTGGAAACCTGCCGCATCTGGGGTCGAGATATTCATAACGATCGTAGGAGAGCTGTTGCCGCTGCCACCAGCACGCACACCCAGCTTACCATCAGCGCCTCGTGCCAGCGGCATGATCGCCTCTGGTCCGGCTTCGCCCATGACCCCCATACCGCCACGCATGCCAAAATGCGTTGCAGTGGAAACAACGCCACCATCTGCAAATGGCATCACCCGACCCGAACTAAAGGGCGCGCCATTGGCAAAAGGCAAAATACCCTGCACCAATCCCGTAACCCCCTGCGTCAGCAGCCCCCCGACATGGTCAGTCACTGGTTTGATAGCGGCATTGTAGGCACTGTTTGACAGCGACTGGGCAACCGTGCTCAGGGCATCCGACAGTTTATCCCCATCAAAAATCACCCCATCAAAGGCCGAACGCAGCCCGCGGCTCAGGCCTTTTTCTAAGGTCGCCACGTCTTTGCCAGTCGCCGCCAAAGACGTACTCATCCGGCGCAGTTCACTGTCAAAACCAGAAACCAGAACACTTGTTGTGCCCAACGTTTGGTTCAATTCGGAAGCGTCTGTGCTCAGCTCTTCGAAACTCTCATCTGTCATCACAATGATCCTTTTTCTTGTCCGGATAGGCCGCCATCAACGCGGCCAATCCATCACTCAACATCGGTGCCTTATCGGCGCTACTGCCCAGCATCACTTGCAGCTCGGCAGGGGTCAGCGACCAAAACACGTCAGGCGCCAGTCCCAACCCGTGCAGCCCTGCACGGATCAGAACCGGCCAATCAAAGCCCTTACTCACGAGGCCACCACAAACGCCCGCGCCAGTAGCTCTGCTGCGGCTTGCGCTGCGCGCATGGGCCCGCCCTCAATATCGGCATGCGCCAAGACATCGGGATCCATTTCGACCCCGCCCCCGCGCAAGCCCGCACTCAGCAGCGCCAGAACATCGCGGGTGCTAAACCCAGCGCCCTCAAAACGCTGTACCAAAGCCATCAGGGACGGTTCGGCCAGATCATCTTCCAGCTCGGCCAATGCCCCCAATGTCAGTTTCATCCGGTGGGGCTGACCATCAATCGTCAACGCCACCTCTCCCCGCCACCGATTTTCCATGCTCATTCAGTTGCGTCCACATAAGGCACGAATTCCAACTGCCCAGCGGAAGCCAAAGACAACTCATAGGTCGCCTCACCGTTTAATTGGCCCGCATATTCCAATGAGGTGACCTGAAATGGGCCCTCAACAACCCCAAACTCAGGGATCACGACCTGAAAATTGGGCGTCAAACCATCAAACAACAGCTGGCGCGCCCGCTCATCTGTTGCCTCATCACGAAACACACCAGATCCGCTGATCGAGGCCGAACGCACCCCAGCGCCCGCCAACAGCTCACGCCACCCGCCTTCACTGTCCAGCGCCGTCACATCCACCGCTTCAGCGTTGAAACTGATCCGCGTTGCACGTAGCCCTGCGATCGTTTCGAACGTTCCATCTGTGCTCATATCCACTTTGACCAAAAGGTCCTTACCTGCTTGAACAGCCATCTTTTATACTCCTGAACTGTGCCTTTCGGCTTTGAGAATTAGTCGTCCTGAACCCGCGCCCGAAACCTCAGATCGATCTGTCGGCCACTGCCCGAATCAATGCGTTGCGCCACTGCCCGCTCAAACCTCAGCGACACCAGCCGCCCTCTTGCCAAACTCAACGGCGCATCATGCAACGCGTCGCTCACCGCTGCCGCGGCCGCCTTGGCCGACGCAAAGCCAGGATGCGTGGTGATCACAGAAACTGTCAGCGTATGCGCAGCTCCTGCGCCTGTTCCATCCGATGCCTCACGCACCGTCTCACTGCCAAAACGGACATATAGATCGGGCACGTCCCCTGCTGGTACCGCGTCATAGATTGCAGTGCCGACCAAAGTTGTCAGCGTGGCATCGCCCATCAGCGCTGCATATATCGCCGCCTGAAGCGCCCCTGAAACCCCATAGCTCATACCACCAGCTCCTCTTGTGCAAAGCAGGTCAGATAGCGGCCTGCCGCATCCGCTTCGACGACCGCCTCAATCGCAAAGATCCGGTCTCCTTCGCGAAAACGTTGCTGGGCCGCGGGCCGTTGATCGCTACCGATCTGGGCGCTACGCACAGTGATCCGGTATGAAGCACTGGTCACTGGCGCCCCCGTCAGCGCCGTTTCACGACCCGAGCGCGCAACGACTTCCGCCCAAACAACGCCCAAAGGCACCCAACCTTGTAGAAAACCACCCGCGCCATCACTCAGGCGGTCAGGCGTTTCCAACACCAATTGACGGGAAAGCTGCGGCACGTTCATGTCTGAGCCCCGCTGCGCCCCAATCGCATGCTGCGATAGCGTTCAATCAGCGACGTCACCCCAAATGGCATACAGCCATTGGTCAATGCAGTGTCGTGGCGATATTCATAATAATGCGCCGCCAGCATCAACACCGCTTGGCCCATGTCCATAGGAACATCTTCCCACGCCGTCCCAAACCCTGCCAGCACACGCACACGCACCTCACCGCCAATATCGAGATGGGCAAAGTAGCTTGCCACAGAGCGCACCCGTGGCGTTTGCGCGTCGCGCTCTAACCAATACGCGCCAGCATCAATCACCTGTGCCGCACCCGCGCGGTCAAGTGATTGCACCTCAATCACCTCATCAACCGGAGCAACCCCCAACATCACACCATCCACTGGACCGCTCTTTTGCACCACTTGCGTGAATTCCCGCGCAATCAACGCCTTGCCCGTCCGCGTCTCTACAGCAGCTATGGCTGCCCTTAAAAATCCCGCAATCACCGCGTCTTGCAGCGTTTCTTCTGCAAAACCGGTACCCATCCGCATATGCGCCTTAAACGCCGCCACAGGCAGGACCGCATCCGGTATATTTGTCTCTTCGATCAACATCCCAAAGCCTCTCTCAAACTCGCCTCATATTCCCACCACGGCGGGCCACTCCCCCTCGCGGGCACGCACCCCATCGCGTTGCTCGGTCGGAGGGGAGCAGCTAGACAACGCGACAGATATTCGGGGCACGTGCCCACACCGAAGCAGGCAAGCCCGCTTCGGCATCGGCACCTCTATTTAGGACGTGCCGAATTTCAGAAGCTTGATCGCTGCGAAATCACTTACATCACCGCCCACGCGTTTGGTCGCATAGAACAAAACATGTGGTTTGGCGCTAAACGGGTCGCGCAGGATGCGCAGATCTGGGCGTTCAGCAATCGTGTAGCCAGCTGCAAAATCACCAAAAGCCATGGCCATTTCATCGTTCGCGGCGTCCGGCATGTCTTCGGCAATCAAAACAGGATAGCCCATCAGACGTGCAGGCTCCCCTGCGGCAAGACCGTCAGACCACAAGAAACGGCCATCCATGTCCTTCATTTTACGGACAATACCTGCGGTTTTTGAGTTCATCACAAAAGAGGCATTCGCGCGGTACTGGGCGCCCAACGCATAAACGACCTCAACAATCGCATCTGCTGTCACTTCGCCCGCAACACCCGTTGGCACATAGCCGAGGTTGCCCCAAGCCCATACATCGTTGTCGACACTTGCATGAGCCAAAAAGCCTCTTGGTTTATCGATGCCATCACCATTGATAAACGCACCCGCTTCTGCACGGGCGAATTTGTCGGCAATACGGCCTGCCAGCCAACCTTCAATGTCGAATGCGGAATCGTCCAGCAAACGTTGTGAAGCCTTCGGCAACGCGCTCAGCTCATGCAGTTGCACAGTGATACGGTCAATTTGCGGCGTGTCGCTTTCGCCGATGGTAGAGGCTTCTGTCGCCCAACCTGCGCCCACATCTGTGTGGTCTACCAACACATCATAGGACCTCGCCTCGACATTCACCACTGACGCAATCGCACGAATGGATGCGGTTGAATTCAGCACGGATTTCACAATGTCCGATGTCTGCGGATCCACCAAATACCCACCGTCAGAGTTCACAGCAGTGGACAGCGCCTTGCCTTCCATTTCCAGCCCACGCAGGCCGTCGTCATCCCCCGAACGCACATAAGCGTTGAAGGCTTTTTGGTGCGGCGCACCCGCATCTGTGGCACCTGCCAAAGGAGTACGTGCAGCAGTCATTGTCTTTCGGTCCAGCATAGTCATTCGCTCTTCTGTTTGTTGAAGTTTGGTCTCAATGTCGGCTTGGAAGCCTTTGAACTGTGTGACGAAACCACTTACGGCGCGTCGCACGTCCTCCGCAGGGGACAACCCTGCGGCATCTTGTTCGGTTCTGCTCATCTCGCATTCCCCCTTTTATGGTTGCTTTTGCGCAGGGCTGATCGCGGCGCACGCCGTATCAAAAACCTCCGCCATCTCACGCAAGGCATCACCAACACGGACGAAATCGTCCGCCTTTGCCCCCACCCGCGCACTGGGCAGCATCGGGAAGGTCACCAACGATACCTCCCAAAGCTCCAGTTCCTGCAAGAGCCGCTGGCCCTTGGTATTTTTTGTAGCCTTCACCGTGCGGTAACCGATCGACAGCCCGTCAATGGCACCCGCATCAATCAGCGCAATTGCCTCGCGGCCCTTTTCGACCGACTGCAGTATGCGTCCCTTAACGAACAAGCCGCGCGCATCCTCTGCGACCTCGTCCCACACGCCGATGGGTTGGGCGGGATCATGCTGCCACAGCATCTTTACGCTCCGGTCTGCCGCCTTCAGCGCTGCTAGACTGGCCGCATAGGCCCCCTTCTCAACAACGTCGTTGCCTTGATCCACATCGCCAAAGAAGCTGGCATAGCCTTTGATTTCGACGCCGCCATCAACCTTGGCCACTTCGTCGAACTGCATGAACTTTCGCTCCAGTTCGGGCAAACCTTCCCCGTTCTGCGCAGTACCCGCGCAGGTCATTCCACTCATCTTCATGATCTTCTCCTGTTGTTCGTTCAGCCCGCAGGCGCCACCACCAAGAACGATTGCACCGCCTGTGCGATGATCACCGCCGCCACCCCATAGACCGTCAGCCATAGCCGACGTTCCAAACGTTCCATCATCAACTCAATCCGGTCCAACCGCTTGTCCAGATTGGCAAAATGGATCGCACTCACCCGCTCATGCGCCTGCAACCGCATGCCTGGGGTGCATTGAAACCGTTCCTGAGGATACTCACTCATCCGGCGCTACCGCAGGCAGGCCCAGCAGGCTGCGCTTTTCCGCATCGGTCAGGAAATCAGCGCCAGCCACGCGCGCCCACTGCGCATCCCGCTCAGCGCTCAGGGCGGGGACCTGATCCAGATCAGGCTTCAATTCAACGGCTTCCCCCGAAAACCCCGACAACCAATGCGATACTGCTGCGGCAACGCGTGTGGCCAA
>JBDVSG010000049.1:0-8323 GCA_039967155.1 Sulfitobacter sp.
TCTTTGTTGCTTTCGATGCGGGCCAGAGTTTCTGTGTAATCGCCATCGATATCGACGGATTTGCCGTCTGTGCGCAGTGCGATACAGGCTGTTTCAGCCGCTTTTTTCTTGGCCTTGTCTGTGTCACCTTCTGCCGCAGCCAAGAAAACGTCGAAGTCGCCGGTTTCTTCACAACCAGCAAGGATGACCTTGTCTTCAAAGACTTCGCGCGTGCCGTGTTTTGTACCTGGTACAAAGGCTTGAATTGACTGGGCTGGGAAGGACGGGTTCACTTCGTCCCATGTTGTGTAGGGGTTCGCGACGACTTTGCCATCAACAACAATGGTGTTGGACAGTGCTTTGTACCAGTCAACAGGGGTGAATTCGAAGGCCGCGCCTGCGACGTCCGATGCAAATACAATCCCGTCATAGCCGATACGCACTTCGATGATCTCGGTCACACCTGCGTCGGCGCATGCTTTGATCTCTTTTTCTTTGATCTGGCGTGACGCGTTTGCGATGTCGATTGTGTTTTCGCCAACCCCTTCGCAAAAACGTTTCAGACCCGCAGAGGAGCCGCCCGATTCAACAACCGGTGTTGGGAAGTCAAAGTTTTCGCCAAATGCCTCTGCAACGATGGAAGCGTAGGGAAGAACCGTGGAAGAGCCTGCAACCTGAACCTGATCACGCGCTGTAGCGGCCGTGGCGGATACGGCGGCGATGGCCAGCGCGGAAGTTGTGAGTTTTGCGAAAGACATGAGAGTCTCCTGTCGTTTAGAAAATATTCACCACCTCATGGTGATGTGGCCCTGATCTAGCTGCGCCATGCTCATCTTTTGTGACACTAACATTACAGTTTTATGACAGGGGTCGGTTTTCTGGGGCACGCATTGGCCAGTCCGCTGATTTACTGAAGGGGCAAAACCACTTTGAATTCAGTACCTTCACCCAATTTTGACTGAATTTTAAGGCGGCCGCGGTGGCGGTTTAAGATGTGTTTTACAATCGCCAAGCCAAGCCCCGTGCCCCCAAGGGAACGATTCCGGTGATCATCCGCGCGGTAGAATCGTTCCGTAAGACGCGGCAAATGTCTGGCACTGATCCCCGGCCCTTCGTCGCGCACATCAATCACAACGGCTGGTGCGCGCAAGGCTTCGACCCGATCATGAACAGTAAGGCTGACAAAAACATGTTTGCCGTCACCACCATATTTGATCGCGTTTTCAATCAGGTTGGTAAAGACCTGCAACAATTGGTCACTGTCTGCTGTGATCATCACGGGGATCTGAGGAATATCAGGCACCAGATCAACCCCCGCCTCAACCGCAAGGGGGCTGAGATTGCGCAGGGTGCGCGACAAGGTTGCGACCACATCAATCTGTGTGTTTGGGCGGACGCGCTCATCCGCCTCAACACGGCTGAGTGACAGAAGATCGGCGACCAAACGGTTCATCCGTTCCGTTTCGGTCTGCATGATTTCCAAAAAACGTTCCCGCGCGGCGCTGTCGTCCTTGGCAGGCCCTTGCAGGGTTTCGATGAACCCCATCAATGCAGTCAGGGGGGTGCGCAATTCGTGGCTGACATTGGCCACAAAATCGCGCCTCATTTGACCGGCGGCGGCCACCATCGTGACGTCTTGGAATGTCAGCAGCGCGGTGCGCGTATCGCCCAGCTGACTAACGGTGACTGTGTGGGTCGTGTCATTGCCATTTTGACGGGTCAGATAGCTGGCCGAGGCTTGTTTGCCTGCGCTCAGACATGTCTCGACGGCTTCCACAACCGAAGGCTGGCGCAGCGCTGTCACAAAATGGCGCCCCAACGCGGGCACGCCCAGCAGTTTTTCGGCCGCTGGGTTCAGGGCGATGATTTTTTCGTCAGAAGCAATTGCAAGAGCGGGCATGGGCAGCGCCGCGATGACCTCTGTCACATGAAGAGGCGCGGCCATTGTCTTACGTCTCTTTTAGGTCGCGGCTGAAGCGCGCTGCGTTTTCTTGGTAGTGCAAGGCGCTCTTGGTCAGGCCTTTGATCGCCGTTTCATCCAAATCGCGCACCACCTTGCCAGGGGCGCCCATCACAAGGCTGCCGTCGGGGATGACTTTGTTTTCAGTAATCAACGCCCCTGCCCCAATCAGGCAGTTCTTACCGATTTTAGCGCCGTTCAAGATGGTAGCCCCCATGCCGACCAATGAATTGTCGTCAATTGTACACCCGTGCAGCATAACCTTGTGGCCGATGGTGCAATTGGTGCCAATGTGCAGCGGAAAGCCCGCATCCGTATGGAACACACAGTTTTCTTGCACATTAGATCCCTGCCCGACTGTGATCCGTTCGTTGTCCCCGCGCAGCGTGCAGCCAAACCAAACAGAAGACTTCGCCGCCAGTACGACATTACCAATCACATTTGCATCGGGCGCCACCCATGCGTCAGGGGCAATCGTGGGGCTGATATCTGCCAAAGCATAAAGGGTCATTGCAAATCCTCAAATTCTGATTGCAAACGCCGCGCAATATCACTGAGCTGCGGTTGCTGCGTGCGCTTCAAACGTTCTGCCGAAATTATGGTTTTCAACTTTTCTTCAGTGGTGTCCAAATCATCGTTTACGATAACATAGTCATAGCCATCCCAGTGGCTAATCTCGTCCCAACTTTTTTGCATCCGCTTTGAGATTGTTGTGTCATCGTCTTGGCCACGGCTGACCAGCCGGCGGTGGAGCTCTCCGATTGAGGGAGGCAGGATAAAGATGGACAGCGTATAGAGGCCCAACGGCGAGTTGCGGATTTGCTGCGCGCCCTGCCAGTCGATATCAAACAAGACATCACGGCCTTCATTGATGCCTTTTTCCACAGGACCTTTGGGCGAGCCGTAGAAGTTGCCGAACACATGTGCATGCTCCAACATCTCACCTTCTGCGACCCATTTGCGAAACAGATCTTCTGCAACAAAATGATAATCCTTGCCGTCAGTTTCGCCTGCACGGGGGCTGCGGGTGGTGGCCGAGACCGAAAAGCTGAGCGTATCATCCCAAACCATCAAGCGTTTCGCCAAGGTGGATTTGCCCGCCCCAGAGGGGGAAGACAGAATAATTAACAGGCCGCGGCGGTTGGTCATGGGTTACTCCACATTTTGCACTTGTTCGCGCAGTTGGTCGATCACAGCCTTCAGGTCAAGCCCTACACGGGTCAGCGCGCTGTCTTGGGCCTTGGCACATAGGGTATTTGCCTCGCGGTTGAATTCCTGCATCAAGAAATCCAGCTTGCGCCCGATGGGGCCGCTTTGGGCCAGCAGTTCCTTAGCGGCCGCGACATGCGCCCCCAGCCGGTCAATTTCTTCGGTGATGTCCGATTTCACCGCGATCAAGGCCAGCTCAGCTGCGATGCGGTCGGGGTCGACGCCCTCAGTATTTTCCATGACCAGCGCCAGATTGCGCTGTAGGTTTGTGGTGCTTTGCGCGGTCCGTGCCTGTGCAAGCGTGGCTGCCTGTGCTGTCAGCGTGGCGATTTGGCCCAACTGGTCGTGCATGACACGGGCCAATGCCTGCCCTTCTGCGGCGCGCATGGCGTTAAAATCGGATAGGACCTCTTGGAATTCAGCCAGCAGCGTTTTGGCCAATGTGTCATTGTCGTCCTCGACCACCGCCTGCTCCAACACGCCGCGCATTGTAACAATGTCTGTGGCTTTGGACGGCGCCAATGAAACACCCGCATCCATGGCCGCAGCTTCGATCTGGCCAAGCGCGTCTAGAACGGTCGTCAGCTGAGCGGCGTTTACAGCCAACCCGCCATTGCCTTCTTCGCGGATCACCCGAAGGCCCACTGTAACATTTCCACGCCCAACCGCAGCACTCAGCGCCTTGCGCAGCCCTGCCTCAAGGTTTGGAATCCAGTCAGGCACACGGATGCGCAAATCCAAGCCTTTTCCGTTAACTGCACGCAGTTCCCACCCCCAGCTATGGGGCCCAAACGCGCCTGACTTTGTGGCAAAACCGGTCATGGAGTGGGTCATTGGATTATGTCCTTTGGGAAACTTTTTGTGAACAGATAGTTTTTTTTCCCCCTTATCCGCAAGCCCTAGTACAACAATATAGAAGTCAACGCTCATCAGAGCGGCGTTAACCCCTATGACCGAAATATGACTAATATGTGGCAAATGCTGCTATACCTAAAAACGAAGGTAATGAACCAGAATGGTAAACATTGGCGATACACCGCCGTAAACATGCAGCGCACTGCATGTATTCGCCGAAATCACCCATTCAAATAATTCGATAACGAGAGCGTTAATGGACAATTTTACGAGAACACAGCACAATGTAGTTACCATGTCTGATTACCAACCCCATAGCGGTTATGCGTCTCTTTCACTTGTGGAGGCATATTGGGATGCCTTGCGTGCAGGGCGTGAAATGCCAAAGCGGGCCGAGATCGATCCGCGCGGAATTGAAAACGCGCTTGAACACGCCTTTATCCTAGAGCGCGTCGCCTCCGGTGTGGCCCGCATGCGGATTGCTGGCACACATTTGCATGACATTATGGGAATGGAAGCGCGCGGCATGCCGATCACGGCGTTTTTCGAACAAGAATGCCGCCTCAAAGTCTCGGGATTGCTGGAAGAAGTGTTCCAAACCCCTGGCTGCGCGGAACTGATGATGCAGTCCCATGGCAGCCTTGGCCAGCCGAGCCTTGAGGCCCGAATGATCTTATTACCGCTCAAAAGCGATCTGGGCGATGTCAGCCGCATTCTAGGGTGTTTGGTCTGTGTTGGGGATCTGGGCGGTGCGCCACGGCGGTTTGACCTGACCAGCACGACCTTCCGCAATGTATCGGATGCGAATGGACCGCGGATGCCCCTGCCACAGCTTGAGGTCAAAGGATTTGGTGAGCGTCCACAACCAATTGTACAGCCGCAGGCCATAGCTGAGGAACCTGCCCAGCCCAGCTGGCCGCCGTATTTGCGTCTTGTGAAGTCCGATAGTTAAAAATTGGCACGGTTTTAAAGAAATACGTGACGCAAAACAAAACCGCTGCAAAGCAATAATTTTGAGTAACATAAAAAATGGCGGGGCAAATTATGTCCCGCCATTTTTTGTTTAGCCGTATTTGACTGTGGCGCGTTTATACCGCAGCTTTCATGGCCGCATTGTCACGCCGTGCCGAGAGTTCCTCCGCAACGAGGAAGGCAAGCTCCAGTGACTGGCTGGCATTTAGGCGCGGATCACATGCTGTGTGGTAGCGATCAGACAGATCTTCGTCAGACACCGCGCGCACACCGCCGGTGCATTCTGTAACGTCTTGGCCTGTCATTTCGAAATGCACACCACCTGGCACAGTACCCTCTGCCGCATGAACACCAAAGAATTCACGCACCTCGCGCAGAACGCTTTCAAAGGGCCGTGTTTTATAGCCTGTTGAGGATTTAATCGTGTTGCCGTGCATCGCGTCACAGGTCCAGACCACATTCGCGCCCTCTTCCTGAACGGCCTTGACCAAACGTGGCAGATGATCGCCCACAGATCCCGCACCAAAGCGCGCAATCAACGTCAGACGGCCTTCTTCATTGTCGGGGTTCAGCTTGGCCATCAGCTTTTTCAGATCGTCGGCTTCCATCGTGGGGCCGCATTTCAAGCCAATCGGGTTTTGCACACCGGACGCGAATTCCACATGCGCGCCGTCAGGCTGACGCGTGCGGTCGCCGATCCACAGCATGTGGCCGGATCCCGCCAGCCATTTGCCTGTCTCGGCTTCTTGGCGGCACAACGCCTCTTCGTATTCCAGCAACAGCGATTCATGGCTGGTGTAGAATTCGACAGATTGCAGTGTATGTGCATTTTCTGGTGTCACGCCTGCTGCGGCAATGAAATCCAGTGTATCAGAGATACGGCTTGCCAGATCGCGGTATTTGGCGGCTTTTTCCATGTCGGTAAAGCCCAGCGTCCAACCGTGAACTTTGTGCACATCGGCATATCCACCAGTTGAGAACGCGCGCAACAGATTTAGCGTCGCGGCCGCCTGAGTATAGGCGCGCATCATATTCTGAGGGTTCGGAATACGCGCTTCTGGCGTGAAGGCCAAATCATTGATGATGTCACCGCGGTAGCTGGGCAGTTCCAAACCATCAATGGTTTCCGTGTTGGCCGAGCGCGGTTTGGCGAACTGCCCCGCCATACGGCCCACTTTGATCACGGGCACTTTGGCGCCATAGGTCAATACAACCGCCATTTGCAGCATCACCTTAAAGGTGTCGCGGATCATATCAGAGGAGAATTGTTCAAAGCTTTCAGCGCAATCGCCACCTTGCAACAAAAAGGCCTCCCCACGGCCAGCTGCCGCTAGGTGCTTTTGAAGACGGCGTGCTTCACCTGCAAAAACCAAAAGCGGATATCGCGCCAGCTGATCTTCAACAGCATTCAGGGCCACCTGATCAGGATAGTCAGGCATTTGAATCCGTGGCATTGTACGCCAGCTTGATTTGCTCCAGGTCGTCATGTCTTTGCTCCGGTCATTGGCGAATGCGCAATATGTTGGCGCAAACGCTGGGTCAGAAGGCACATATACAAAACCTCATCAGACATGGCTAGAACGCATTTGTATGCTTGACGTGGCAATTGTGCTTATGCCTATTGCAAATTCAAGACGTGTTAATCCCCCATGCTCTGTGGAGTAGTCTCTTATGGTCCAAGCCCGCCCTGCGCAACGCATACCGACAGATGTGGACAAGCCGCGGCGCTTTGTCTTTGTTCTGCTCGATAATTTCAGCCTGCTGTGCTTTGCCACGGCTGTTGAAAGCTTGCGCATCGCAAACCGTATGGCGGGACGAACACTGTATGAATGGACGGTGATTGGCGAAGGCGGCGAGCGATCGGCCTGTTCTGCGGGCTCTGTGTTTCAGCTGGACAGTGACCTGTCGGAAATGCGCCGCGATGATACGGTGATGGTTTGCTCGGGGATTGATGTTCAGGCGGCAACCACAAAACGGATTTTGTCATGGTTGCGCCGCGAATCCCGCAAGGGTTTGGTGATTGGCGGCTTATGTACCGGTGCTTATACAATGGCCAAAGCGGGGCTGTTGGACGGACGCCGCGCGACGATCCATTGGGAGAATCAAGATAGCTTTGAGGAAGAATTCGCCGATGTTGAGCTGACAAAGTCGGTGTTTGTGGTTGATCGGAACCGGATGACCACTGCGGGGGGGACTTCCTCCATTGACCTGATGCTCAAGCTGATTGCCGAAGATCATACCGAAGATCTGGCCAACGCGGTTGCGGATCAGCTGATTTATAACTCCATCCGCACCGATCAGGACACCCAGCGTCTGTCAGTGCCCACCCGCATCGGCGTCCGCCACCCCAAGCTGAGCCAAGTGATCCAGATCATGGAAGCCAATATCGAAGAACCGATGAGCCCCTCCATTCTGGCCCAAGATGTGGGCATGAGCACCCGCCAGCTAGAGCGGTTGTTTCGCCGCTATTTGAACCGGTCGCCCAAACGCTATTACATGGAGCTGCGCCTGCAAAAGGCCCGTAACCTGCTGATGCAAACCGATATGAGCGTCATTAACGTGGCACTTGCCTGCGGATTTGCGTCACCGTCACATTTTTCAAAATGCTACCGCGCCCACTACAACACGACGCCCTACCGCGAACGCGGCAGCCACGCCGCGCGCCCCTGATTTAATGACCGTCTGAATAGGCATGTCCCTCACATTTAGGTCATGCAGGATACTGCGTGATGGGGGCGGCTGTGACATTTGGATGGGGCGCTTTCATCCCAAAATTTAATCAAATTTGTCTAACGGCCTCCGATCGCACCACTTATGCGGGTGGGTCGCGAAAAAAGATGCTTCTATTTTGAGCGGGCCGCGCTGACCTCAAAAGGCTTGCGCGCCCGTGCAGGTTTTGTTCAACGGCCTTTGAAAAGCCCGCCTAAAATACCGCGCACGATGCGGCGGCCTGTCGTGCCTTTGAGTTCCTTGATCACTACTTTTGCGATAGCACCGCCGATCCCTTCGCCAGCAGTGCTGCGGCGGGTGGTAGTTCGTTTGGGAGCGGTTTCGACTGATTTACCTGCATAGCGGCGGGCTTTTTTGAATTCGCGCAAGGAAGGGGTCTGTGCCGCTTCGGTTTTGGCGATTTTGGCGTCTTGTTCTGCTTTTTCAATCGCGGCTTCTGCGGCTAGGCCTCTTGTGCGGCTTTTGCGGTGCGGCCGCGCAGGATTTCGAAAGCGCTTTCGCGGTCCATTGGTGTGTCGTATTTACCCGCCATTTCGGAGGCGGCCATAAACGCACGGCGCTCAGTATCCGTGATGGGTCCCAGCTGTGAGGAAGGTGGACGGATCAGCGTGCGCTCCA
>JBDVSG010000050.1:0-2305 GCA_039967155.1 Sulfitobacter sp.
CCGCAGTTGCAGGCTTGGATGATTGGTCAGGGCGCGGATGTGCGCGTGATAAATGCGGGGGTTTCGGGGGATACAACGGCGGGGGGGCTGGCGCGCGTGGCATGGACGTTGACGCCCGAAGTTGATGCTATGATCGTGACGTTGGGCGGCAATGATCTGCTGCGCGGATTGGGTCCAGCGCAGGCGCGCGCAAACATTGAAGGTATCTTGCAGGCCGCGCAGGCCGCACAAGTCGAAGTGCTGTTGGTGGGCATGCAAGCCCCCCTGAATTTTGGCGCTGTATACAAAACCCAGTTTGATGCGATCTATCCCGAATTATCCATGGCCTATGGCACGGGCTACGCTGATAGCTTTTTTACAGGTCTTGCAGAGGGGAACGAGGGCTTTGAGCCTGCGGCGCTTCAACAGTGGTTTCAGGCGGATGGCATTCACCCCAACCGCGAAGGGGTCGGGCGTATCGTGGCGGGGCTCGGTCCGCATGTTTTGGCATTGCAAGCGGCTGTGGAGGCGGCGCAATAGTGGATAGCGGAAAGGATGCTGGGGGGAAGACGCAAATGCCTTATGCCCCCAACATCCTTTCCACCCCTGAGGCAAAGAAAATGCCTAGATGTCCTCTCTATTGGCGGCATAAGATGCTGCTGCTTGCAAAATAGGTGCCGTTGGCAAGGGGTTCGGAGGCGCGTATCTGTCCAGCTCCGATGATGTTATGCTGGACGGCTCTGGCGTGTCTGGCGTCTCCTCGGTCATGCTGACGGAGGCGACCTCGATCTGGGATTTGCTCTCGTACCAGTCTCTTTCCCGACTTGTCGAATTTTCCAAACCGGAATGGCGCGTTTCTGCACCATTGGATGTCGGTTGAACCTTGGCCGTGATTTCGGTCTGTGGTGCCGCCGTCGGCGGTTGCGCCTGTGGCGTGACAGTCGCCATCAAATTGACAGGAATGTTCAAAGCCATTTTTGCCCCTTTTCGTACAAAGAAGCCCGCCACCCGACGTTATCGTGGTGCGATTCCGATTAACAGAAGATGAATTTCTGTAAGGGGGTGTTTTAGTGGTTAACGGGTTGCAGAAGCCGCCGAAACAATTGTTCAAGGTGCTTGTGCGCGCGTTGCGCGGGATCGCTGTTTTCCAACAAGACAGAAACCTGCGCGCCAAAGTCAGCATAATGTTGGGTTGTCGACCAAATCGTAAAGATAAGATGCGCGGGATCGACATGGGCGAGGCGGCCCGCATCAATCCAATCTTGAATGGCTTTGCATTTCGTGTCGAACAGGGGCTTGAGATCATCCTTAAGATACTCAGCCAAGCGCGGCGCGCCCTGTAGCATTTCACCAGCAAATAGCCGACTTTCTGCGGGTAGTTCCAACGCCATATCCAGCTTCAAGCGCACATATCCCAACAATTCTTCGACGGGATCGCCGTCTGGATCAAGCTCAACCAATGGGTCCAGCCAAGTTTCCAGCAGTTGACTGAGAAGCGTGACGTAGATCTCTTTCTTGCTGTCAAAATAATAGAGCAAATTTGGCTTGCTCAGGCCCGCGCCCGACGCGATCGCGTCCAAAGTGGCGCCGCCATACCCGTCACGGGAAAAAACGTCGAGGGCAGCGTCAAGAATCAGCCTGCGATTGCGGGTCTGAATACGGCTTGGTTTCTTTTCTGATAGGTCTGTCACGGGGGCTCGCTGGATGCTTTAAATTCGGGCAGTTTGGCAAAAGTCAGTAGCGTCATTCTAATGCAGAACTTGACAGAGTTGAAGTGAAGGGCAATCGTCACTTTACCAATTGGTAAAAATTTTAGCTTTTCCAGAAGCCACTGCAAAATAATCAGGAGCAAGCCATGCCCGCGCCAGGACAAAATCTCAAAATCAATCCCGATCGTTTGTGGGACACCCTGATGGAGATGGCGCAGATCGGACCGGGGGTTGCGGGCGGGAACAATCGTCAAACACTGACTGACGAAGACGCGGAGGGTCGCGCGCTGTTTCAAAGTTGGTGCGAAGCGGCGGGCTGCACCATGGGTTTGGATCAGATGGGCAATATGTTTGCGCGCCGTGAGGGCACAGACCCTGAAGCGCTGCCTGTTTATATGGGAAGCCATTTGGACACGCAGCCAACGGGCGGAAAATATGACGGCGTGCTAGGTGTTTTGGGCGGCTTGGAGGTCCTGCGCTCAATGAATGATCTGGGCATTCAGACCAAGCACCCGATTGTTTTGACGAATTTCACCAACGAAGAAGGGACACGCTATGCGCCGGCGATGCTGTCCTCGGGGGTTTTTGCTGGGATCCACACGCAGGATTGGGCCTAT
>JBDVSG010000051.1:0-12353 GCA_039967155.1 Sulfitobacter sp.
ACGGCGAAGCATTATGCTTTTTTCCTCCAAGGTTGAGATTTGAACCATCCTGCGCCATAGGCCGTGGCCACCAGAATGCAGGCGCCGCCCAGATTAACCAGCAATGTGGTGCCCGTGTCGCGCCCTGTCAGATCCATCACAAAGCCCATTACACGGGCCGTGAACATTGACACCACAAAGACTGCCAGTGATTGTTGCCCGACTTTGAGAATGATTTTCAGCGTTTGCCCCCATGCACGTGCGATCCAGCCTGTGCCGCGGGCCAATAGGTTGTCGCCTTTGTCACCCGCCATGACCCAAGCCAAATAGGCCAGCGCCAAAAAATGCACAAAACGCAGGAGGCCGAAATCGGATTTGTCGATCAGCGGCTTTAGCATCAGGCGGGCATCAATGACGGGGTTGCCGGTGTCCGTCACAAAGAACCAGTCGCGGGCAATGGCACGTACACCGATATTGCTAAGGGGGATAATGAAAATCACGATGGCTGCGGCTAGAACGATCAGGCCCGAATTCACGGGGGGCTTCGGTATCCAGCCGCGCATCAGCGCAAAGCCGGTAAAGAAGATCAGCTGCCAGCCAAAGGGATTGAAAAACCACTTGCGCTCGGACCATGGCTCGGCGGGGAAGGCCAGATGGGCATCGCCCCAAAGCGATTGTTGCGCGCCCAGCCAAACAAGCGCCAAGAAAGCAAAAAACGCCCCCGAATGAAAACGTTGCAGGGCGATCACGATCGGCATCATGGCAAGCACAACCATGTACATGGGCAAAATGTCAAAATAATTGGGCACATAGCTCAGCGTGACCAATCCCAAAAGAGGGACCGCAGGATCGGCAAAAAATTTCCACAGGTTCAGAGAGCCGATGTAATTTTTGTCGTATCCGCCGTAATAATCGATGCCAGCCAGTAAGGCCGCAATGGCGATGAACAGGCCAATGTGCACCCAGTAGATTTGCCAAACGCGAAAGGCCACGCGCGCGGTTCCCAAGACCCATCCAGACCGTTGGAACGCCCCGCCAAACGCGATGGCTGACGCCATTCCTGAGCAGAAAACAAACATTTCCGTCGCATCGGAAAACCCCCAACGGGCAGGGATCCAAGAGGTAAGGAAATTGCCCGGCGTATGGGCCATCAAGATGATGAACATCGCGATGCCGCGAAAGAAATCCAGACGTAGGTCGCGCACGCGCGGCGCGGTTGTTGCGGCAGTGGCCGCAGCTGAGGGGCGGCCTGTTAGGCGCGTAGCATTCGTGGCGGCAATCGTCATTTAATACGGAATCCAGATTATTGTGCAGCGATGCTGCGTGCAGCGTTCAGTTTCTCAATCCGCGTTGTCGCAAACCGGTCGAGATGCCCACCGCGAAGTTTTTGACGGCTGAGCAGGATCGCTTCTGTGGCGTCATAACGCCCTGCGCGCAAGCCTGCATCAATGGTCATCCGCTCGAATACATCACGCTGTGCGTGACTTCCGCCGATTGTGGGCATGGCGGGGCGCGCTGCGGCAAGGTTCATGAAAGCCTCGTCATAGCGGCCTTCGGAAAAGGCGTTCAATCCGGCCAGTGCTGCAACGCCTGGGTCGGCAACAACGGCTGGGATTTGACCAGGCTTGGCTGCGTCACGGGCGAAACGCGCGGTCATAGCTGTGCGGGCTTCCCCACGGTCAGCGCCTGTCAGTGCCAATAGGTAATGCAGATCGGCGAAAACCAGACAGCCGTCTTCAACACGGTCTTGGCTGAAATTGGCCAGCTCTTCCCAGCGGTGGCCAATATCAACCCCCTCCAGTTCGAGCCGCATCAACAAAGATGTCGCATTTGAGATATCGCGGTAATCATCCGTTTTATCCGCCCGTATTTGCGCGTCATACAGGCCTAATGCCACGTCAAGCTCTCCGCGCTCCATGTGCAGCAGCGCCTTGTGCCACCAGACATGGTAGCGAAAGTTGTTGGATCCCGCCCATGCATCATGATTGTCTTCAATCAGGGCGATTCCGCAGTCTGGCCGCGCAGTCATGTCATGGACGTGGGCCACAGCATGCAGCCCCCATGCATCATCCGCAGCATAGAACAGCCCCTTGCGGCCAACTTGCTCTGCGCGGGCGTATTCGCCCGTTTCTTCCAGCGTGAAAGCGTGACAGCCCAACAGATACCCGTAGCACGCATGATCAAAACTATGGGCGCTCAACACACGTTCAACCGAGCGGCGCATGCCGGTGCTGTCACCCATGATGAAGCGGATGCCGTGGCTGAGTTTTGCAGAGAGCGTGTCATGGGGCAGTGCGCGCAATACGGCCTCTACGGCAGCGACGGCTGCGGTGGGGCGGCCGTGTAACCATTCATCCAGCGCGGTGATCCAGCCTTGTTCGCGCGGGGTGATGGGGGTTTTTGCGGCGCAAATTTTGGCGGTGGCCAGAGCATCGGTTGCTGCCGCGCGCACCTCGGCGCGGCCCGTCATCAGGCAAAATAGCCCGCGTGCAGCGTGACCCATGGCAAAATCAGGCTCTACTTCCATTAAGCGCCCTAAATGCACAGGGGTCTGCGTGCCATGCGACAGCAGCCCCAAAATAACGCCATTCCAATCCTCCATTGCCGAAGAGGATGAAAGGGATACGGGACATGCGCATATATCGGATTGGATCATATTTACGGCACCTTTGGTTGGTCACTACGGCGTCTTTGGCAACGCGGCTTGGTCACAGGTTAGCTCATGAGGTCAATTCAAGGCAGGTCAGGAGCGTGAGTCACACGGCAACGTGAATGCGTCCAGTGGTTTTGTGAGATGAATTTCAAAAGGGACTTAAAACTTGGTTAATTTCGGCGCAATTTTGCCAGTTGCATCTAAAATCAGCGGGTTATGGCGCAGGTTTGTCCCCTAGCCATGTTTCAAAAACCTCTTCTGTGTCTTGCCCACAGCGCGGAGGCGCGCGGTAATATTTCACAGGAGTTGCTGAAAATTTCAGCGGATTCCCCAAGACCTGCACTTGTCCGCCTTCGATGCCTTCGGCGGGAATCTCTTGTACAGCGCCGCGCGCTTGGGCTTGATCCGAATTTAGCGCCTCACCTATCGTGTTGATGGGGCCTGCGGGGACTTTTACGGCCCGCAGCGCTGCTAGAATGTCGTCCTTGGTCCATTTTGCCAGCGCTGGCCTGATGTGCGCCATCAGGGCGACACGGTTGTTGATGCGGGCCAAGTTTGTGGTGAAGTCGGGGTCCGCTGCGATGTGGGGCAGGGCCACAACGTCACAAAAGCGCGCAAATTGCGCGTCATTACCGACGGCCAGCAGGAAATGCCCGTCTGCGACTTCGAAGGCATCATAGGGCACGATGTTGGGATGGGCATTGCCGCGCCGTTCGGGCAATTCGCCTGACGTGAGATAGTTCATTCCCTCATTAATCAACCACGCAATTTGCGTATCGACCAAAGCCAGTTCCACATGTTGGCCCTCGCCGGTTTTGTCGCGGTGGCGCAGGGCGGTAAGCACCCCAATGGTCGCATACATCCCACACATGACATCTGCGATGCCGACGCCCACTTTGGTCGGGCCATCGTCTGGTGCGCCGGTGATGGACATAATGCCCCCGAACCCCTGTGCCATCAGATCATACCCAGGTTTTTCCCGATTTGGCCCTGTTTGCCCAAAGCCCGAGATCGAACAATAGACCAAACCTGGGTGTGCGGCGCAGAGCGTTTTATGATCCAGCCCGTATTTCACCAGCCCGCCGGGCTTGAAATTTTCGATGACCACATCGGCGCGCGCGGCCAGACGGCGGATGATGTCTTGGCCCTCAGCCGTAGCGATATCGACGGCGATGGAGCGCTTGTTGCGGTTCGCGGACATAAAATAAGCGGACAGGTCAGAGGCGCTGCCATCGGAGTTCTTGGCGTAATTGGGCCCCCAGCCACGTGTATCATCCCCCCCCGTATTGGGGTTTTCGATCTTAATCACCGTCGCCCCCATATCCCCCAGCATCTGGGTGGCGGTGGGGCCTGCCAGAATACGGGTCAGATCAAGGACAAACAGCCCATCCAACGCGCCTTTGCTTTGCGGTGTTTTAGATGCGTCCGTCATAGGCGCCTTTCTCAATGATACATGCGATTACTGAAAAAGTTTCAGCTGCTTGGGCGGTTGTGAGCGCGGCTTCCAGTTCTTCTCGGGATGTGGCGGTATGGCCTGCGCCGCCAAAGGCACGGCCCATCGCGGCAAAGTCATGCTGCCCGAATTCGACAGCAGCGTTGCGCAGCTGACGTTGGCGTTGTTTCAATTCAATCAGTGCCAGTGAAGCATCGACGAACACAATGAAAATGGGCTTAATCTTCAGCTCGGCCGCCGTCGACAGTTCGCCTGCGATCATCAAGCACCCAGCGTCACCAGAGAAAGACACAACCGTGCGTTCTGGCGCGCAAAGAGCGGTGCCCATAGCCAGCGGCAATGCACAGCCCATGGTGCATAGCGCCGAGGATTGCAGTAAGCCGCGCGGCTGGGAGCAGGTCCACATCTGGCTGAGCAAAATGCGGTGTGCGCCACTGTCTGCGGTGGCGATTGTGTCGTTGGGCAGCAAGGTGCGGCAGGTGTCGATAATCGCGGCAGGGCCCCATGCGTCATCACGGGGGAAGGCCGCAGCGAGGGCCGATTTGACGGCGTCAACTTGTCCTTGCGCCCATGTGGCGGGCGCGGGGGTGATTTCACGGCCAAGGGCCTCTAGGCTGGCTGTGCAATCGGCGACAAAGCTCAGGCTGGCTTGATGCATATAGTGGTGGTTGGGAGCGGCGGTGATATCGATGACGTTTTTCGTGCGCGGATCCCAAATGTCGCGCCATCCAGGGCGCATTTCAATCGGGTCATAACCGACACAAATCACCAGATCTGATTGCTCAACCAAAGGGGAAAGATGGCGATCGGCCAGTGGCGATAGCCCCGCGCCGCCCAGACAAAGAGGGTGGTTTTCATCCATCAGCCCTTTGGCCTTGTAGGTGGTGATGACCGGAATGCCAAAGCGGGTGGCAAATTCGGTCACTGCTGTGCCGGCCTGTTCATTCATCGCGTCAACGCCGACAATCATCACAGGGCGCGCAGCTGAGGTCAGCCATTCACGTGCAGTGGCCAAGGCCGCACCGCTGGGCGCTACCGGCAAGGCAGGGCTGCGGCGTGCAGGGGGCTGGGCGGGGATTTGCATATCCGCGACAGAAATGGGCACGTCAATGTGCACGGGTCCAGGGCGGCCTTCCATCGCGATGGCCACTGCCTTATCCGCCATCACGTGGGCGGAGTCATGGGCCAGACGAAAGCTGGCCTTGGTCAGGGGGCGCAGGACGTCTTGCTGGTCTAGGACTTGGTGGGTGTAGGTTTCGGCCTCGGCTGCATCTACACAGCCTGACAGTACTATGAGCGGTACGCGGTCTTGCAGCGCGTTCGCGATGGCGTTCACACCGTTCAGAATGCCCGGGCCGATGGTGGCCACCATGATCCCTGGCGCACCAGTTTGATGCCACGCGGCCTCGGCCATAAAACCAGCGGCGTTTTCATGTTTACACAGAACAAAGGTGATACCAGCGGCCTCTAGCGCATCTACAATCGTCAGGACTTCGCCACCGGGCATGCCAAACGCGTGGCGGCACCCTTGATCATAGAGACGGCGGGCAATGGCGTCAGCGGCGCGGATGGAGTCAGATGCGGGCATGGCGAACCTCTGTTTGAATGCACACATGCTCAGACCATGAGGGGCACGGCGCAGCAAGTCAAAGATGCGTGGTTTTTGTTACACGCATAAGCAAACGCCCGAAATTTGGTGAAATTTCGGGCGGAAAGCTGAATGCAATGTCGGATGTGATTAGCGGCGGCGGTCGCGGCGCGCGCTCATCGGTTGGAAGGCGACGCCGACGTGGGCCTCACAGTATGGTTTGCCTTGTTTGACGGGCAGGCCGCAGAACCAGAAATCTTCGGTTGCTGGGTCGCCAACAGGCCATTTGCAGGTCCGTTCGGTCAATTCCATCAGGCTCAGCTTCTTGGCTTTCTTTTCGATCTCATTGACCTTGGCCAAGGCTTCGGGGCTGATTTCATTTGCGCTGGGCTGCGGGGGCAAGGGTTGCCCGGCGGGGATGATCTGGTTGCGGGCAGGGCGCGGCGTGTTTGGCGCGATCGCAGGCTCGGTCTTGAGGTCAGGTTTAGAGGAAACCGGTGCGGGTTCTGGCTCTGGTGCCGGTGCCGGTTTTGGCGCGGCCTTTGCTTTGGGGGCTGCTGGCTTTGCCTTTGGCTCTGCTTTTGCTGCGGCACCTGCGGTTGTGCGATTGGAAAGCCCCAGACGGTGCACCTTGCCAATTACAGCGTTGCGGGTCACGCCGCCCAGCTCTTTTGCGATCTGGCTTGCGGATTGGCCTTCGCCCCACATTTTCTTCAATATTTCAACGCGGTCATCGGTCCAGGACATGGAAGCTTCCCTAGTGTAAAAAGCGGCCTCGTTGGACCGCTTTGGCAAATTCAGATACCTATACTAATGCCTGTGGCGTCAGGTGCAAGGCGTCAGGCCTAAGTTGGTGGATTTGGCGCAGGCTTTTTCAGTCTGGCTGCTTTTTTAGCCCTGCCTCACGCAAAGCAAGGCCAAGCGCGCCTGTCAGAATGATCGCAGCACCCAGATACGTCACCAGATCGGGGCGCACGCCAAAGACAATCGCGTCATAAAGCGCGGCAAAGATCAGTGTGGCATAACTGAAAGGCGCTACAAAGCTTGCGTCAGCCCGTGCCACCGCATTGACAAAAAAGGTCTGGGCAATGGCCATACAGACACCGATCCCTGCCAACATGCTCCACTGTGCGGTCGTTGGCTGCTGCCAGAAGGGTAGAACTGCAACACTCGCGATGCAAAGACCGATGAGGTTATTTATCAGCAAAATTTGAAACGGGTTTTCACGACCTGCCAGTTTTTTGATGAATATCAGTTCCAGCCCCATCACCATAGCGGCTGCCAGTGCCAGCAGGGCGGCGGGCTGAAAACTATCGGGGGTTGGGCGCAGCAAAACCAACGCACCTGTCAGCGCCAAAACCGCTGCGGACCACCGCACGCGGCCGACTTTCTCGCCGAGCAAGGGGATGGCCAACATCATCGCGAAGACGGGGTTTAGAAAAGTTATTGCAGTAGCATCGGCCAATGGAATGTAGGCGACAGAGGCAAACATCAACGTAACGCCCCCCCAGCCAAAGGTGGTGCGCGCGATGTGCAGCGACCAATGAGGATGGGCCAGCCGTGGCCGAACCACCGCGGCAACACTGCCCAAGGCTATGAAGGCAAATAGGAACCGCCCATGGCTGATCTGCAGCGCATGCAAAGGCGCGCCCAGCGTATTTGTACCCAAGGTTTTGGCCATCAGCGTGGTTGCCGCGATAAATGCGGTGGCCAACAGGATCAAACCTGCAGCGAGCGCATTGTTCTGTGATTTGGCTGTATACATGATACGGCTATGGCGCGGATGCCACGCTCTCGCAAGGGGGATCAATGCGGGCTTGCAATTTCTAGGGCAGGCCTTAGACGTCATGCCTATGAACACGCGCACAACTATATTGTCCCGACGACGCTGCAGCTAATCAGCCGCCCGTGCCCCGCCTTATAGGCAGGGCTGTTCTGCACGCACATGTGCATTCCCCACCGCAAACTACTTGACCCGCCGCAATCGCCATGTCTCTTTGGCCTTTTCGCGGCTTTTCCCTGAAAGGATGATCCAGATGATCGCTTCAATTCTGCCGACTTATTCCCGTGCGCCCCTGACCTTTGTCAAAGGTGAAGGCGCTTGGTTGATCGAGGCGGATGGCCGACGTTTTCTGGATATGGGCGCGGGCATCGCGGTAAACGCTTTGGGCCATGCAAACCCTGCATTGACCAAAGCGCTGACTGATCAGGCGGGCGCGTTATGGCATACCTCCAACCTCTATAATATTCCTCAACAGCAAGAACTGGCGGACAAGCTGGTGGCGCATACCTTTGCTGACGCAGTGTTTTTCACCAACTCTGGCACCGAAAGCTGCGAATTGGCAGTGAAAATGGCCCGCAAGTATTTCTACGAAAAGGACCAGCCTGAACGGGTCGAGATCATCACCTTCGCAGGATCCTTCCACGGGCGGTCCTCCGCAGGCATCGCCGCTGCTGGGTCAGAGAAAATGACCAAAGGCTTTGGCCCGCTGCTGCCTGGATTTGTGCATCTCGAATTTGGGGATCTGGATGCGGTGACTGCCGCGATCACAGAGAAAACCTGCGCGATCCTGATCGAACCCATCCAAGGCGAAGGTGGCATTCGCCCCGCTGGGGACGAGTTCTTGAAAGCTCTGCGTGAAACATGTGATGAAAACGGTATTCTGCTGATCATGGACGAAGTCCAATGCGGTGTCGGCCGTACGGGCAAACTCTTTGCGCATGAATGGGCGGGTGTCACGCCTGATATTATGATGGCCGCCAAAGGCATCGGCGGCGGCTTTCCTCTGGGGGCCGTGCTGGCCACCGAAAATGCGGGCAGTGGTATGACAGCAGGTACTCATGGGTCCACCTATGGCGGCAACCCCCTGGGGTGCGCGGTCGGCAGTGCGGTGATGGATATCGTGGCAGATCCGGAGTTCCTCGCGGAGGTCTCGCGCAAATCGGGTCTCTTGCGTCAAAAGCTCGAAGGTCTTGTGGCCTCCCATCCGGATGTCTTCGAAGGGGTGCGCGGCGCGGGGCTGATGCTAGGGCTCAAATGCAAAGGAGCCCCCGCCGATTTTGTGAACGCAGGCTACGCCCAAGACGTCATTGCGGTGCCTGCGGCGGATAATGTCGTGCGTCTCTTGCCGCCTCTGACCATTACCGATGAAGAAATTTCCGAGGCCGTGGCCCGCTTTGATCGCGCAGCCGCAGCGCTGGGCGCCTCCTGATCTTCATTTTGCCTTTAAACTCATCTTAGGGGGCATCGCCCCCGACCAGACCCCTTTTGAACAAAGACTGAACCTATGAAACATTTTCTCGATATCCATAAGACAGACAAAGACGAATTGCGCGGCATTCTGGACAATGCAAATGCAATGAAAACGGCCCGTGCGGGCCAACCGCGCGGCGCGTTGGATGCGGACCAGCCGCTCAAAGATCATATGGTCGCTTTGATCTTCGAAAAGCCCTCCACCCGGACCCGTGTGTCCTTTGATGTGGGGGTGCGGCAAATGGGCGGGCAGACGATGGTCTTGTCTGGGGCTGATATGCAGCTGGGTCATGGTGAAACCATCGCCGATACAGCCCGCGTTCTGTCCCGCTATGTTGATCTCATCATGATCCGCACATTTGAGGAACAAACCCTTTTGGAAATGGCCGAATACGCCACCGTGCCGGTGATCAACGGCTTGACCGATCGGACGCATCCTTGCCAAATCATGGCAGATATCATGACCTTCGAAGAACACAACGGCCCCATCAAGGGCAAGCGCGTGGTCTGGTCGGGGGATGGGAATAACGTCTTTGCCAGCTTCGCACATGCGGCCAAGCAATTCGATTTCGATCTGGTCTTTACCGGCCCTCAAACTCTCGACCCCGAAGACGCGCTCAGCGGCCTCTATACGGTTGTGCGGGATCCAAAGGAGGCTGTCAAAGGCGCGGATCTGGTGGTCACGGATACTTGGGTCTCCATGCATGATCCGCAATCCGCCCGTGAGCGCCGCCATAACCAGTTGCGCGGCTATCAGGTGAATGAGGAACTGATGTCTCAGGCCAAATCGGATGCGCTGTTCATGCACTGTCTGCCCGCACACCGCGATGAGGAAGCGACAAGTGCCGTGATGGACGGTCCCAACTCTGTGGTTTTTGACGAAGCCGAAAACAGGCTGCATGCACAAAAGGCCGTCATGCGCTGGTGTCTGGGACAATAAGATGCGGGCCTGCCCCCTTTGGGGCGGGCCGCGCCAAGACGCGCGCAGGGCTTGACGATTGATCCCCCATGCGCCTATTGCCCCAAGTAGCGCACAGCGCGGCTACACCCAAAAATGAAGAGGGGCGACCATGACGGCAGGTACATCCGATATCGGGGTCTACGGGCTTGGAACAATGGGCAGTGCATTGGCGCTGAACCTCGCACAGAATGGTTTCAACGTTGCGGTGACCAACCGTGAAACCGACTGGATTGCACCTTTCATCGAAGAAGCGGGCGATCTGGCGCAAAACCTGACCCCAGCCAATGATCTGGTCGAATTTATCGCTAGCCTGCATGCGCCACGCACAATTTTATTCATGATCCCTTCGGGCGCGCCGATGGATGCGATGATCGCCGAAGCCCTGCCGCTGTTGACGCAGGGCGATACCATCATCGATGGCGGCAATGCCGATTTCAATGAGACCCGCCGCAGATCTGCGCAGTTGGAGGGCACAGGCGTTCACTTTGTGGGCATGGGCGTTTCGGGTGGTGAAAAGGGCGCGCGCCACGGGCCCTCCATGATGGTGGGCGGCAGCGCGCATAGCTGGGCGCAACTACGTCCAATGGCCGAAGCAATCGCCGCCAAGTTCAACGGCGCACCCTGTGTGGCGCATGTAGGGCCAGACGGCGCTGGGCATTTTGTGAAAACCGTTCACAACGGCATTGAATATGCCGATATGCAAATGATCGCAGAGGTTTACGGCATTTTGCGTGATGGTGCGGGCTGGGAAGCACCGCGCATCGGCGCGCTGTTTGAGGGATGGCAGAATGGCCCGCTCAGCTCTTATCTGATCGAAGTGTCAGCGGCCGCTTTGCAGACCAAAGACCCCCAGACAGGCCGCCCGATTGTTGACCTGATTGAAGACCGTGCAGGACAAAAGGGCACAGGGCGATGGACCGTCATTGAAGCGCTGAAAATGGGGCAATCGGCCAGTGCTATTGAGGGCGCGGTCGGCGCACGCGGGTGGTCATCTGAACGCGAAGCCCGCGCAGCAGCAGAACCGTCGTTGGCAGCGGGCACACTGGATATGCCCGTGCCGTCCACAGAGGATCTAGAGGCGGCCTTGTTGGCAGGGCGGATCCTTGCCCATGCGCAGGGGTTCCGTATCTTGGATGCGGCATCAGACGAATATGCGTGGCACCTCGACATGGCGCAGATTTCCGAAATTTGGCGCGCGGGATGTATCATCCGTTCCGCGTTGCTGGATGATTTGGCATCAGCGTTTCGGGGGGATCTTCCCCATGGGCATTTGGTGCTATCGCCTGTGATCGCCGCGAAACTGGCCCGCGTCATCCCCGCTTTGCGCCGCACCGTTGCGGCAGGGGCTGGGTTGGGGACAGCGCTGCCTGCACTGTCAGCGTCCTTGGCGTGGTATGACAGCCTGCGCCGCGCGCGCGGGACAACCAATCTTGTTCAGGCGCAGCGGGATTTCTTTGGCGCACATGGGTTTGCGCGCACCGACCGCGAGGGCAAGTTTAATCTGGAATGGCCATCCTTGACCCATGAAAGCGACTAAGTCCCGCGTGGTTTGGCCCGCAGGGTAGGATCGGCGGTGCGCGGATCATCCGGCCACGGATGGCGCGGGTATTGCGCGCGCATGTCTTTGCGCACATCCGCATAAGATCCGTCCCAAAATCCAGGTAAATCCATGGTCACTTGCACGGGGCGCTGGGCGGGGGACAGCAGCGTGACCTGCAGGGGTTGGCCCGAGACGTGGGGGTGACGGGTAACCCCGAACATCTCTTGGAGCCGAACAGCGATTTGGGGGGTCTCCCCGTCATAATCAATGGCGATCCGGCGGCCCAACGGTGTTTCGAAATGCGCAGGGGCCGTTCGGTCTAGCAACTGCTGCTGATCCCAATCCAGCCGCCCGCGCAAGGCAGGCAGCAGATCAAAGGCTTTCCAATCGGCCGTACTGCGTACCCCGTCCAGATGGGGCAGCAGCCAGTCTTCCAAAGTGTCCAGCAGATGGGTTTCGGAAAAATCAGGGAAACCTTGCGTACCGCTGGCCAAAGCTGCACGGCGCAGGAAACGCGCGGCGGCCTTGCCCGGCCGCAGGCCCAGCTGAGCCACCCCGTCCAACATGGCGCGCGCGACAAGATCGCTGGGCGCATCTGACCACGTGCGGTCGTCCAAGACCAAAGCGCCAAAGCGCTCTTGTCGCCGTGTCTCGACCCGTCCATCGCGCCGCGACCACGTGCAATGGTCATGCCATGCGATCTGATCGGCGAAGATCTCGCGCAGCGCACTGTCAGAAACAGCGGTGCCTTGGCGCACGCGCGCCTCGCGGGGGTCACCGTCCAGATCAGTGGCCACAATTAGACGTTGGCCTGCCAGCGGATCCCCATCGGGCACAACCGCGCCTTTTCCCCCAGATAGAACGAACCGCGCGGCATCGCCTTTGCGGCGCAGACCGATGCGGTCAGGATAAGCGAGCGCGGCCAG
>JBDVSG010000052.1:0-2509 GCA_039967155.1 Sulfitobacter sp.
CGGGATGAGTTTAATTTGCAAAATGAAGACGGGGCTGTGTGCTGTGTCTGAGAGGGAAGCCGATGTTTGATACGATCTTGATTGCCAACCGTGGTGAGATTGCCTGCCGCGTGATAGAAACGGCGCAGGGGATGGGGGTGCGCTGCGTTGGGGTTTACTCTGACGCGGATGCGGCGGCCAAACATGTGGCGATGTCGGATGTGGCGGTGCATATCGGTGGCTCTGCGCCTGCGCAGAGTTATTTGCGCGGGGCCGCGATTATTCAGGCAGCCTTGGACACGGGCGCGCAGGCGATCCATCCTGGATATGGATTTTTGTCTGAGAATCCCGATTTTGTGGAGGCCGTTGAGGCGGCTGGTTTGGTATTTATCGGGCCGTCAGCAGCGGCGATCCGTGCGATGGGGCTAAAGGATGCGGCCAAGGGATTGATGGTTGAGGCGGGTGTGCCCGTCGTGCGCGGTTATCACGGCAAGGACCAATCGGATGACCTGTTGGCCTCTGAGGCTGGCAAGATCGGCTATCCCGTCTTGATCAAAGCGGTGGCGGGCGGCGGCGGCAAAGGCATGCGGTTGGTTGAGACAGCCGAGCAGTTCGCAGACGCGCTCGCCTCGGCGCGCTCAGAAGCGCAGACGGCCTTTGGCAATTCAGATGTTTTGGTAGAGAAATTCGTCAGCCAACCGCGTCACATTGAGGTGCAGGTTTTTGGCGATGGCGCATCTGCGGTGCATTTGTTTGAACGCGACTGTTCGCTCCAACGGCGCCACCAGAAGGTGATCGAAGAAGCACCAGCGCCCGATATGCCGCAGGCTGTTCGCGATGCCATGGGCGCGGCGGCAGTGCGCGCAGCTGAGGCGATTGGCTATAAGGGCGCGGGGACGGTCGAATTTATCGTAGATGGATCGGACGGGTTAAAGCCCGACGGCTTTTTCTTCATGGAGATGAACACGCGTCTGCAGGTTGAGCATCCGGTGACCGAGGCAATCACAGGCGTTGATCTGGTGGAATGGCAATTGCGTGTGGCGGCTGGGGAAGACCTGCCTAAGGCGCAGGATGAATTGACGATCAACGGCCATGCCTTTGAGGCGCGTCTTTACGCAGAGGATGTGCCAGCGGGTTTCTTGCCCGCCACGGGGAAGCTGACGCATTTGTCTTTCGATCCGCGTTGCCGCGCCGATAGCGGTGTGCGCAGTGGCGATACCATCAGCCCTTTCTATGATCCAATGATTGCAAAAGTCATAGTGCACGGGCCCACGCGCGATGTGGCTTTGGCCCGTTTGCGGCAGGCGCTGGCACGGTGCGAAGTCGCAGGCACAGTGACGAACTTGGGCTTTTTGGGCGCTTTGGCGGGCCATTCAGGGTTTCGGCGCGGTGAGGTCGATACAGGGCTGATCGCGCGGGACTTGGCGGCGTTGACGCTGGCCCCAGATGTCGCGGCGCGGCATGTTGCCTGTGCGGGGATGGCGGCGCTGGGGTTGGATCAACCTTCGGCAGAGGCGGGGTTCACGCTTTGGGCGCCATTGTTGCGGCAGGTGGCATTGGAATACGCAGATGCGGTGCATCTGGTGAAGGTCGAGGTGCTGGGCGCCGATGCCCAGAAGTGGCATGTCGGCGAAGATACCGTCGCCGCGCGCAGGGTCGGCGGCAGCTGGCATATCGCCGGTGTGCCAGCACCCGAAGTCGCCATTTCGGGCGATACGATCACGGTGTTTGATGAACACGGTCTGATCTTCCAACGGGTTGATCCCTTGGCGCAGGCAGGTGCGGCGCAAGGGGATGGCAATTTGATTGAGGCGCCAATGCCGGGGTTAGTACGCGAGGTCACGGCGAAAGCAGGCCAAACTGTGCAACAGGGTGATAAGCTGGCCGTGTTGGAGGCTATGAAAATGGAACACAGCCTGCTGGCGGCGCGCGACGGGATCGTCGCAGAGGTGCTGGCCGTTGCGGGTGATCAGGTCGAGGCGGGTGCTGCTTTGGTGCGGCTCGAAGCGGAGGAGGCGGGCACATGATAACCCTGCATCACTGCCCGCAGACGCGCTCTATGCGCAGCTTGTGGTTGCTGCATGAGTTGGGCGTATCTTTTGACGTGCAAACCTATGCTTTTGATAAAACCCTGCGCGCGCCTGAATATTTGGCCAAGAACCCAGCAGGACGTGTGCCTGCGCTGGATCTGGAGGGCCAAGTAGTGTTTGAAACGGGCGCGATCACCGAATTGCTGTGTGAGGCCTACTCTCCAGATGTTTTGGGGCGGCCCGCGGGACATGCAGAGCGTGCGCAATGGCTGATCTGGCTACATTTCTCTGAGACAATCAGCCAGCACTCTGCGGCCCTGACCCAGCAGCATATCGCCTTGCGGGACGATGCAATGCGCAGCCCCATTGTGATGAAACTGGAGGCGGCTCGTCTTGGCAAATGCTATGCCGCGTTGGAGGCGCGATTGCAGGGGCGGAGCTATCTGCTGGATGGCGGGTTTTCAGCGGCGGATATTTCAGTGGGGCAGGCGGTCTATATG
>JBDVSG010000053.1:0-6994 GCA_039967155.1 Sulfitobacter sp.
TCGCCTGCAAGGAACAGTGATTTTAGGGACTGCAAATCGTATTTGCCGACATGCTCTGCCTTTGGGTCATCGCGTTTGATGGCGCGCAAGGCCGTCGGGGCAGTGAACAAAACATCGACCTTGTGGTCTTGGATCACGCGCCAGAATGTACCGGCATCGGGCGTGCCAATGGGTTTGCCTTCAAACACCAGCGTCGTGCAGCCCGCCAGAAGGGGTCCGTAGCAAATATAGCTATGGCCCACGACCCAACCCACATCAGAGGCCGCCCAGAACACATCACCCGCCGATACATTGTAGATGTTTTTCATCGACCAGTTCAGCGCGACCATATGGCCGCCGTTGTGCCGCACGACACCTTTTGGCTGGCCCGTTGTCCCAGAGGTATAAAGGATATAGAGCGGATCGGCCCCGCCCACAGGGGTGCAGCCCACAGGGGTTGCTGCGGCTTCTTCATTGGCCCAATCAAGATCGTAATCGGGGGTGAGGGTCGCGACCTCTTGGGGGCGTTGCAGCATCAAAGTGAATTCGGGTTTATGCGTTGCACGGGCAATGGCGCCGTCCATCAAGGGCTTGTAGGCAATGACACGCGTGCCCTCGATCCCGCAGGATGCGGCCAAAATGGCCTTGGGCTTTGCATCATCAATCCGCACGGCCAGCTCATGGGCGGCGAACCCCCCAAACACGACCGAATGGATGGCCCCGATCCGCGCGCAGGCCAACATGGCGATCAGCGCTTCGGGAACCATGGGCATATAAATGACAACGCGGTCCCCTTTTTCGATTCCGCGGGCCGTCAATACCCCTGCCACGCGTGAGACGCGTTCGAGCAGGGTGTCAAAGGTGATTTCGGTTTTGCTGTTGGTCACTGGACTGTCGTGAATAATGGCAACCTGCGCACCGCGGCCTGCCTGCACGTGGCGGTCCACCGCATTGTAGCACGTGTTACAGGTGGCATCAGGGAACCACGTTGTCAGTGGCGCATCAGAGCTGTCCAGAATAGTGGCTGGCGCTTTGATCCAGTCGATTTCTTGTGCGGCCTGCGCCCAGAATTCGACGGGGTCTGCCTGCCAGCTGGCATAGGTTTTGCTATAGCTTACCATTGGTTGCCTCATTTATTTGCATGCAAGAGAGTACAACACATGGTTGTACAGACGAATTGCGGGCCATCGCTGGCCACTGACCACATTTTGGCCAATAAAATAGGTGTTGATGTATCAACGCTGCAGCCCTCCCCGGTTGCCCCGTCTTCAAGTTTCCCAGTCTTGTTAGGACTTTAGTGTAGGACAATTAGCGGTGTCTCAAAGGCCTGAACGTGCTAATATGCAAACAATCACATGGGCATTAATGCAAATTGCGAAAAAGTGAAAATATGTCGAACGGATCAAGAAAAATCTTCGCGGGCGCCCGTATTAGACTGCTGAGGCAAAGCCATGATTTGACCCAAGCAATGTTTGCCCAGCAAATCCAAATTTCTACAAGCTACTTAAATCAAATAGAAAACAATCAGCGGGCCCTGTCCGGATCGGTGATCCTTGCATTGGTGGATGTGTTCAACTTTGACCTGTCTGAACTGGCACTGGATGGGGCAGGAAAAGTGTCTGTGGACCTCCAAGAAGTCCTGTCGGATCCGATTTTTGCAGATAACAAAGTGTTAACACAAGAAATAAAAGTGGCGGCATCCAATGCGCCAAATGTCACGAAGGCCCTGTTGGACCTGTATCAAGTGTTTCAAAAGTCACGAGAGCAGTTGGGAAGGGTCGATAATTCGTTAAAGGACCGCGAAGATTCGCTGGCCCCATTGCCCTATGAAGAGGTCCGAGACTACTTTCACTATATAGACAACTACGTGGATGAGCTGGATCGCGCGGCTGAGCGGTTCTCGCAGTCGGTTGAACGCAAGGATAACGAACGCACGGCCGACCTTGTTGATTATCTCTATGATCGCCACGGCGTGCAGGTTGTTTTGCAAAAAGACAGGCCCAGCTCGGGGCAGGTGCGGAAATTCGATACCGAGACAAGAACGCTCTATTTAAACGCGGCGTCCAGCAAGGCGACGAACCTGTTCCAGCTTGCCTATCAGGTGGGCCGGATTGAGCAGAGCGAATTGATCGACAGTTTGTTAACCGAAGCTGCCTTTCAGACCGATGCGGCGCGCGATGTCTGCCGTCTTACCTTTGAAAACTATTTCGCAGGCGCGGTTGTGCTGCCCTATTCAAGGTTTGCCCATGCTGCGCGCCATTACCGTCATGATCTGGAAAAGCTGGCCTTTCAATTTGACGCCAGCATTGAACAGGTCTGCCACCGGCTGAGCATGCTCCAACGTGGTGGCGAAAAAGGCATCCCGTTTTATTTCTTGCGCATCGATCAGGCGGGTAACGTGACCAAACGCCATAGCGCGACGACCTTGCAGTTCACCCGTTTCGGCGGCAGTTGTCCGCTGTGGAACGTGCACCATGCCTTCCAATCCCCGGGCGAGATCTTGCGGCAGTTGGCGATCACGCCTGATGGTGCAAAATATCTGTCCTTGGCGTTTGACCAAACCAAACGCATGGCAGGGTTTAGATCGCCAGTTCGTAAATATGCGATTGGGCTGGGCTGCGAAATCAAACACGCGGGTCAGGTGGTTTATGCAGATGATCTGGATATGACGTGCGACGCGTATTTTGATCCGATCGGCACCAGTTGCCGCATTTGCGAACGCACAGATTGTTTTCACCGTTCGGTGCCGCCCATCGGCAAGGAAATCACCGTCGATCCCGACACGCGCGGCAGCGTGCCGTTCAAGATCAGCTAGATTGGGGCAAAGTGCTTGCGGCGTTTCTCATCTCGGCGCCATGCGGATTGCCCCGTCTAGGCGGATGACTTCGCCGTTCAGCATCGGGTTGTCGATGATGCTACAGACCAGTTTGCCGAATTCATTGGGGTGCCCTAGGCGCGACGGGAAAGGCACCTGCGTGCCAAGCGATTTTTGGACATCCTCAGGGAGACCTTCCAGCAGGGGCGTCAAAAACAATCCCGGCGCAATGGCACAAACGCGCACGCCTTTATCTGCCAGATCCCGCGCCATAGGCAGGGTCATGCCGACGATCCCACCCTTTGAGGCGGAATAGGCAACCTGTCCGATTTGTCCGTCATATGCCGCAACCGATGCGGTGTTGATGATCACGCCGCGTGCGCCATCAGGGGCCATGGGATCGCTTGCAACCATCTGGGCGGCCGCTTGGGAGGCGCAGTTGAATGACCCGATCAGGTTGATCCCAACGGTTTTGCTGAACAGATCCAGATCATGGGCGGCGCCGCGGCTGACTGTTTTTGCTGCAGGGGCAATGCCTGCACAGTTCACCAAAACACGCGGGGCCCCTAAAGTAGAGTTCACGGTTTGCAGGGCGGCGGCGACATTGGCCGCATCAGCAACATCAACCTTGCAAAACAGCCCGTTCAGTTCTGCGGCCAACGCATAGCCTTTGTCCTCGTTCAAATCAAAAACAGCAAGCTTGAACCCCTTTTCGGCCAATGCTCTTGCTGTTGCCGCACCCAATCCCGATGCGCCGCCCGTTACAATTGCCGTTTGGCCCTGCCAGTTTTCCAAGCTCATCCAGTCTCTCCCATTTGGTGTGGCCAGTGCGATGCTCCCGATCCGCTGGCCTTTTTCTTTCCAAACAGGTTAGCGCTGTGCCTGGGCGAAGGCACGTGCAATCGCAAATTACGTTACTGCACGGCGCAATTGACGGGTTCAGCGGGCATCATGTCCAAAAGAGAGGCCAAGCCGCAATTCCCTTCCACAAGGTCTGCCAGCGTGACTTGGTCAAGCTCCAGATAAAACGCCTCAAGCGCGCGGGATATATAGCTGCGCAACCTGCAGGTAGAGGAAAGAGGGCAGGTGTTGGACTGTTGATCAAAGCATTCAGCAAAGGGGGTGGTGGATTCAAACGTGCGAAAAACATCGCCGATGGAAATTTCGTGCATGGCGCGCGCCAGCTGTATCCCGCCATAGCGTCCCCGTGTGGTGGCGACGAATCCTTGGGCGCGTAGCCTGTTCACAACCTGCAAAAGGTGGTGCGACGATGCGTTACATTTCGCTGCAATTTCCGCCGTGCGAATGGTCGCATTATCGTTGACAGCACAGGCCATCAAAATGCGCGCGGCTAAATTTGTTCGGATGGTAAGCCGCATGTGTCTTCCTTTTATAAGCGGAAATTTCACCCAACCTATCCAGCAAAATTGCGCCTGTATTTGATCCAGATCACGTTAGCCCCAAGAAAGCTGTGATATCTGGCGTTGAATATTCAAGTTAAGTGAGCACAGTGACCCAACCAGCCCCCCAAAACGTGCAGATGTCAGACCCCAAGGCAGCCAGTGACTGGCGCGCTTTGGGCCAAAAAGAGCAAAGCCGCGCTGCGGGATTATCTGTGATCGCAAACCTGATATGGCCGCTACAGGCGGCCTTGGTGGCCTATGCGTTGGGAGGGCTTGTCGCGGGCAAAGACGTTCCGGCCATGTTTGTTGCGCTCAGCTTTGTTGTGCTGGGCGGGCTGCGCGCGATCATCGGGTTCGCGTCAGAGGCGCAGGCCGAAAAAGCTGCGCAAAAAATCGTTCAGGCCGCGCGGGCTAAAATCGTCGCGGGCGAGGCCGCGCGCGCGCAAAACAATCCCTTTGGCGGCGCAGGCAGCATCGCGGCGTTGGCGGGCGAAAAGCTGGATTTAGTGACGCCCTACGTCACGCGCTACACCCCTGCGCGCGCAAGGGTCATGGTGGTTCCGATCCTGTTTCTTCTGCTTGCTTTGACGCAGTCTTGGGCTGTTGCTGTGATCTTTGTGATATCGGGGCCATTGATCCCTGTGTTCATGGCATTGGTCGGGATGGCTGCAAAAGAGGCCAGCCAAAAACAAATGGCCGAGATCGGCAATCTAAATGATTTGCTGGTCGAACGTCTGTCAGCGCTGGTGGACATCCGTCTGTTGGGCGCGGGTGACGCAGTGGTCGCAGGTTTTTCCGCGCAGGCCGGTGATCTTCGCGCGCGGACAATGGCGGTTCTGCGGGTGGCATTTTTGTCCTCGACCGTGCTTGAGCTGTTCTCGGCGATAGGGGTTGCGATGGTGGCCGTCTATGTGGGGTTTTCCCTGTTGGACCTGCTGAATTTTGGGGCATGGGGGGGCGGTCTGACGCCAGAGGCGGGGATATTCTTGCTGCTTTTGGCACCAGAGTTTTATCAACCCCTGCGCGATCTGTCAGCGGCATGGCATGATAAGGCATCGGCGGATGCTGTTTGGGATGATTTGCGCCGCTGGGAACAAGATGAGACGCCGGTCTTGTTGGGAAAAGGCGGCACAGCCCCCCCCCTGCAAGGGGCCGCCAGCATTGCCCTTCTGGGCTGCAGATTGCCCAATGGCGCCAGCTTGCCAGACATGACCATCACCCAAGGCGAAAGCGTCGCGTTGGTCGGGGCAAGTGGTGCAGGCAAGACAAGCATCTTGCGGATGATTGCAGGACTCCAAAGCCCCCTCAGCGGAGAGGTTCTTGTGGCGGGCCAAAAACTGGACGGGGCAGTCGCAGACAGGTGGCGCGCACGGCTGGGTTGGATGCCCCAAGCACCGCATTTCTTGAACGCAAGCCTGCGGCGCAACATCTCCTCGGGGAGGGCGGGCGATGTCGATGCGGCGTTGCGACAGGCATCGATCGCGCAGGTCGTGTCGGGATTGCCGCAGGGGCTGAACACGCGGCTGGGCGAAGCAGGGGGCGGTCTGTCTGGCGGCGAAGCACGCAGGCTGACGTTGGCCCGCGCGGTTTATGCAAACCCCGACGTGATTTTAGCGGATGAACCAACCGCCGATCTCGACGCAGGGACAGCGATGGCGGTGACGGAGGGGCTGTTAATGCAGGCCGCGCAGGGTGCGACATTGGTTGTTGCGACCCATGACCTTGCCCTTGCTCAAAAAATGGACCGCATTATCCGGATCGGAGCAGCACCATGAGGGCGCTTTGGAACATCTTTCGGCTGATCTTGCGTGCGCAGTCTACTGCGTTGTGGCGCGGGGCTTTGTTGGGCTTTTTGGTCTTGGCGATGGGCGCGGCGCTGTTGGGGCTGTCGGGGTGGTTTATTTCAGCAACGGCAGTGGCAGGGCTGGCCGGCGCGGGCGCGGTCTTTGACGTGTTTCGGCCTTCTGCGATGGTGCGGTTCTTGGCGCTTGGCCGCGCGGTTGCGCGCTATGGCGAACGGGTTCTGACCCATGACGCAACGCTGCGCGCATTGGAGGTTCTTCGCATTCGCGTTCTGAAAGGGCTGTTGAGCGCGCCGCATCAGCGCATGTTGCGCGTCAGAGGGGCGCAGGCCCTTAATCGGTTAACGGCGGATATTGATGCTTTGGATGGTGTGTCCTTACGTCTGGTGTTGCCTGTGGCGGCAGGGGTTTTGACCCAAGCGGTGGCCTTTGCGGCGATTTGGGCCTTGGTCGGATTGCCCATCGCGGCATGGATTCTTGCAGGTTACCTTTGCGGGGGTGCTGTGATCTTCTGGCAAGCGATCCGCAAAACCAAACATGTCTCCCGCCGGAGCGAAGCCGCCGCCCAAGCGTTTCGGTCGCGGTTGATCGATTTGATCCGTGCCCGCAGCGATCTGGCGGTACAGGGGCAATTGCAGGCACAGATGGATTCTGTTTTGGGGGCCGATCAGCGGCGACAAACCTTGGTCTTGGAACAAGACCGCGTTGGACGGTTGGCGGGCGCAGCGCTGCAGATGTTGGGCGCAGTGATCGCGGGGGGCGCATTGTGGCTGGGCATTGTTCTGGCACAATCGGGCGACATCGCGGCCCCCTTCGCGGCCTTGGGATTTTTTGCGGCACTTGCTTTGGCGGAGACGCTGGCGCCTTTACGGCGCGCGGCCAGCGATTTGGGCCGGATGATGGAGGCCGCGCGCCGTGTCTCGCGCGATGTTGAGGCGCCTTGCGTCGCTGCAGCGGCCCTATCCCGCCAGCAAGGCCCGCTGCAGATTGAGGAC
>JBDVSG010000054.1:0-1560 GCA_039967155.1 Sulfitobacter sp.
GTGCTGCGCGAATTTCTTGTGTCTGAGGCCATGCATGCGCTTGGCATCCCGACAACGCGGGCACTGGCCGCTGTGGCGACAGGCGACGACATCATGCGCGAACAAGGGTTGCTGCCAGGTGCAGTCCTGACACGGGTTGCCTCCAGCCATTTGCGGGTTGGTACTTTCCAAGTTTTTGCGCACCGCGGTCAGATCCAAAACCTGCAAACCCTCACCGACTACACCATTGCGCGCCACTATCCCGTGGCAAACGGCGCCATGGAATTGTTGCAACACGTCTGCACAGCCCAAGCCGAACTGGTGGCGGCGTGGATGTCGGTCGGCTTCATCCACGGGGTGATGAATACAGATAATTGCAGCATCTCAGGCGAGACGATCGATTACGGCCCTTGTGCTTTTATGGATGATTTTCACATGGGGCGCGTCTTTTCCAGCATCGACCAGCAAGGGCGCTATGCCTATGGAAATCAACCGAATATGGCGATCTGGAATATGGCGCAACTGGCCACGGCATTGATCCAGCTCTTTGAAGACAAAGACGCAGCCGTTGAACAAGCCACAGCGATCATTCACGCCATGCCCGATCAGATCGAGGCCGCGTGGCTTAGGCGATTTGCCGCAAAGATCGGCATCAGCACCCCGCGCCCAGAGGATACGGAACTGGCGCAATCCTTGCTGGACCTTATGCAAAAAGACGGCGCAGATTTCACCAACAGTTTCCGCGCTCTGCCAACGCCAGAGGCACGCGACCAGTTCACCGACCGTGATGCTTTTGACGCATGGGCCCAAACCCATGCCGCGCGCATCGCACATGAACCAGACCCGACAGCCACGATGAACGCGGCCAATCCCGCCGTCATCCCGCGCAATCACAGGGTCGAGCAGATGATCCAAGCCGCCGTAGACGGCGACATGGCCCCGTTTGAACGGCTAAGCAACGCCCTTGCGACCCCCTATCAGCTGACCGACCCCGATTTGGCCAACGCCCCCACGCCAGATCAGGTGGTGCCTGCTACCTTCTGCGGCACATAACGCGCGCATTGGGCACTGCGCGACAGAACGCAACTGTGCGTCTTGCATCGTTTTTCCCCCGACAGCTTGGGGTAGAATGTGCAATGGTACGGCATCAATGAATCAAATCAGGGGGAGCTCACGCATGAGCCTTATGAAAACATTGGCCAAAGTGGCCGTAGGCGTTGCAATTGCCAAAGGCGCAGGCGCCGTCATGAACCGCGGCCAACAAGGCGGCAGTACCGCGCAAGCGGGCGGCTTGGGCGGGCTTCTGGGTGGTCTGGCGGGCGGCACCTCGGCTGGTGCAGGCCAAGCGGGCGGATTGCAGGACATGCTGGGCGGTCTTTTGGGCGGTGGTGCGACAGGCGGAGGTTTGGCACAGGGCGGTCTTGGGGGGCTTTTGGAGAACCTTGGCGGTGCGCAATCTGGCGCCACTGGCGGCTTGGGTGGCTTGCTTGGCGGTCTGGCGGGCGCGGCTGGTGCGGGGGGCCTTTTGGGCGGCCTGACAGGCGCATTGGGCGGCGCGGCCCCCACACAGCCTGAACAAAA
>JBDVSG010000055.1:0-20058 GCA_039967155.1 Sulfitobacter sp.
GCGGCGAAAAAGAGCGCCGACCACGAATTTGCCGTTGTCCTGATTGCGGATGATCACGCGTTCGGGATCGGTCACATCAGGGTGCGCGACCCAGACACCGCCCAAACTGGGGCGGCCATCCCACAAAGCCTCATCTGTGACAGAGAAAACTTCAGGTGCTTCAATATCGCGTTCAACCGTTGGGCCAGATGGCGTTGAAGTTTGCCCTGATTTTGCGCCTGAATTTGCTGTGGGGAACGCAAACTTCCCTTGATCGTCGCAGCCAGCCAGCAGCGCGGTGGCCAACAGCGCCCCCGTCAGCGCATAGACTGGTCGCGTGTTGCGTGCTCGTTTGATCTGACTGCCCATAGTCCCTCGTCCTTGCCTGTGCGCGGCCTTTTCATAAGGCACGCTGCGTCACCCCTTTTTGGGGCATTCGGAGCACTCTAACCCCGCCAGCCCCCTTGCGACAAGGTCCCGTGCTGGGTATCGGCAAATTTCCCCACACATGCGCGTGAAATTTGCCCGATTGCAGAATCATTTCAGGCGGATTAGGAAGCCCGCACTGCGGAGGTTTGGCAGAGTGGTCGAATGCACCGGTCTTGAAAACCGACGGGCGTGGAAGCGTCCCCAGGGTTCGAATCCCTGAGCCTCCGCCATAGACACCTTCAATGAAAATTTGAAAACCCAAATATACGCGTACTTACCCTTATGAGGGGAGTTTTCGTGCAGTGTGGGATAATCTAAAATCCTGAAATTGCTACATAATCTGCTGCACGGCAGGTTCGTTGCGGGGGGCGTTATATCTGTGATAAAAGAGGAAATCAGTGGTGCCCGCGCCACCGTGTGCCTGTGGAATTTCAGACGGTCGAATCTGGGTCGGAGGTTTGGATCAGTTTGCAAACGGAGTCTCGGCGGCTTGCGTGTGAGAAAGCACCGGCGGTTTGGAACGAACAGGTGGCAGCTTGGAAAGAACGGCTGTCCGGTCAGGATGACGATGCGGTGAAGTATTTCGAGGCCGTTCGGAGCTCGGCGTCGGCCAAGGAGGGCATTACATGCTGCTGGATCAGGTGGTCCAGCTGCCGATCGACACTCTGCTGGATCGGATTGAAACGATAGCTCATAGTGACCAACTGCCAGATCCGGTGGAGGCAGCAGCGGTCTGGGGGCAAAGCAGCCTCCGGCATTGACTTTCACGCATGCGCTGGAGACCTATTGGACGCTGGCGAAAGATAAGACCTTTGGCAAAATCGAGGATCAGAAGCGGCGTTGGGAGAACCCACAAAACCGGCTGTCCAGAATTTTGTGACCTGTCGTGCTATTCGACTGATCAGGTAAGCTACAACAAAACCAATATATCTAGCGGTACAATCGAGCTGTCCAGAACGAATGGATTGGAAGACCTATCCTTCACCGCATTCAGAAGGTGCAAGAATGCGATACACTGGGTTTTGGACGTACAACAAAGGCCGTCCCAACATGGGCATCAGCGGCATCACATTCGCTATAAAAATGAACCCATTAGACATGGCCGCATAGTTTCAGTTTCAAGCAGCCCAACAGATGGGGGGATTGCCCTCAGATTGACTTTACGCTGCAATTGCAGAAAGCTGAACAAAATAATCAGTGAGGATATCCTATGCCCTTAGAAGTAAACCTCCCACTCATACTCCTAGCGGCACTTGTTGCAATGATCAGTCCTGGGCCTGCAACGCTTGCACTTGCTGGGACGTCCATGGCCTCTGGTCGTACGTCGGGTTTGGCTCTTGCCTCGGGGATTACCACAGGCTCGCTTATGTGGTCGGTTGCTGCGGCGCTCGGCTTGGGGGCCGTGATGCTCGCCAATGCATGGGTCTTCGAATTGATACGGTACTTTGGAGCGGCGTATCTGATGTTCCTTGCTTACAAGGCAGCGCGGTCTGCGTTTTCTGACAAGGACTTAGCCACCAAATCATTCACAGGCGGGAAGCGGTCACTCTATGCGAAAGGCCTTGCTCTCCACCTGACCAATCCCAAAGCTATTTTGTTTTTCGGGTCCTTGTTTTCGCTTGGCGTTCCAGCTGGAATTGGGGCACAGGAACTCGCTTTGGTAATTGCGTCTGTCGGGTTGCAGAGCTTTCTGGTGTTTCATGGTTATGCTCTGCTTTTCTCGTCACAAGCCATGACAAATTTCTACCTTAAGCTCCGGCGTTGGTTCGAAGGCGCCTTTGCAATCGGATTTGGCGCTGCAAGCTTCAAGATTTTGACAACAAGAGTGCAATAACAGTAGGTCGGCTATGCGGGGGCGGTTCTATCTGATCGCCGCAATACATCTTTCTAAAAAGACAAAGTGGTGCGCTCACCCGTTGAAATCACCCCGCAATGCCGCCTCTCACCTTCCTAATTGGCATAAATATCATGGGAAAAGGCTGTGTAAGTTGGCCATGAGCCCATTTTGACCGCTGCTGCAAATCACACGGATGATTGCTTGGGCGAACAGGCCAGACAAAATTGCTTGACCTGAAGTAGCTTCAGGTCGGTATGTAGATGTTTGGAAAGGTCGCACCGTCATGAAGATTTCAGAAGTTGCTGAACGCACAGGACTCAGCATTTCCACAATTCGATACTACGAGAAATCAGGGCTTTGTCCGGACATTGGGCGTGGGGCCGATGGGAAACGTGTGTTCTCTGGACCTGATACGGATTGGCTCGTCTTATTGGCGTCTTTGCGTGCAACTGGGATGCCAATGTCAGAGATGCACGCCTTCGCAAACCTGTATGCCGCCGGAGACAAAACAATTCCCGAGCGTAAATTTGCACTAACGGTTCACAAAAAGAGACTTGCTGATCGACAAGCCGAGTTGGACAGGTGCCGCACAACCCTCGACCAGAAACTGCAAAGATACGATGAAATAATGAAGGAACAGACATGAGAATAATCGTAGTTGGTGCGGCAGGCGATATTGGGCAAGCAGCGTGCAATGCGCTTGAGCAAAGACACGAGATTATCACCGTTGGCCGCACCGGTGGAGACTACCAAGTCGATGTGTGCGACCTGAACGCGGTGAAATCACTGTATGAGACTGTTGGGACCTTCGATGCGGTCGTATCCTGTGCAGGCGATGCCACGTTCGCACCTCTGGCCGAGTTGGATCAGGAGACATTCATGGTCGGTCTTCAGAAAAAGGTAATGGGACAGGTCAATTTAGTCCTCGCTGGATTGGATGTCATTGCAAATGGCGGATCATTTACCCTGACAAGCGGTGTTCTTGATCGCGACCCAATCCGCATGGGAACAAATGCGGCGACGGCTAACGGGGCATTGGCAGGTTTCGTAAAAAGCGCTGCGATAGAGATGGACCGTGGCCTGCGCGTAAACGTCGTCAGTCCAGGAATGTTGGATGTGTCAGAACCGCGCTATGGCGCGTGGTTTCAAGGTCATAAACCGGTCCTTTCGCATGACGTAGGGCTGGCATATGCAAAGTGCGTAGAAGGCGCTTTGACCGGAAACGTGGTTATTGTGCAGTAATCGGGCACGCAAGATACCTGACCATCGCTCAGCCCAGGGCAGGAACGATAACAGGTCTCACTGATTTCAAAACCAAGGCAGTCGAGCGCAATGTTGACCCCGTGTTTTGTGAGCGCGGTCATGGCGATCCACTGCCCAGCAGGACATTGCACAATAATGTCTTCACCTCAGAAACGGGTAAACCACTCTCTGCTTGTTCCAAGATGCCCATGTCCCGCGTCTTTGTCCCTCAGTATCGGGTTGGAAAGGCCAATCGTTTTCAGCCGAAGATGGCTTAAGCAGGACTTGGGGCAGCGCTAAAACGCGACGGATCCAGAGTGTATTCAGTTGACGAAAGTATGTCAGAGCAAACAAGCATGCGCTCGTTTTTTGGCTCGGACATGGGGTATCCCCACAGCTCTCAGCATATTAAAAAGGCGCTTCAGGGTCTGAATGACAATAGGAAGCAGTATTGATTGCACCTCATGGCAACGCCCCGAGCGACCTCCAAACTTTGGATATCCTTCTGTAGATCTTCGCGATGCGTGATTTGCGGTCATCGGTCTGCTCAATTTATTGACACCTGAGGCTTCTCGCGCTGCGAATTGCGGCGCTCGTTATAAATAGAGGACCCGCGCTGTCGATGGGTCAGGGGGCGGCGCTGAAAATCCCCTAACCTGGGATGGTGGGCGTGATGATCGGGCCCACTTGGCATGTCTTGGAAAGAAGTGAGGTGATGCAGTTGAAACGCGTGAGTGTCGCTGCCGTCCGGTGGTTTGAATTGCGTCAAAGGGTGAGTGCACTTTGCCTAAGTGCTCTGATGTTTTCTTTGCAACCGGCCGCGGCTGACATGACAGATAAGGAATTCGAAGAGCGACTGCGCAGCTATCTTCTTGCGCACCCTGAGGTCATCCTCGAAGCGATGGAGACGCTGTCAGAGCGAGAGCGGCGTGCGGCGCAAACCGCGCAAATCGCCAAACATGCGGAAATCTTTGAACAGCCGCCAGTTTTGGGCATCGGCCCAGACGGGGTTGAACACACTGTCATCGAGTTTTTTGACTACCGCTGCGCCCCGTGCAAGGTGTTGCATCCGCAATTGCAGGCCGCTCTGAAAGAACATCCCACGCTCCGGGTTGAGATGCGGCATCTGCCCATTCTATCGCCCGGATCCGAGCGTGGCGCGCGCTTTGCGCTGGCGGTGAAGAATATCGGCACCCCCGAGCAATACCACAGAGTGCATGAGGCATTGTGGACGTTGAAAGGCCCGCTACGGGAGCCAACCTTTGAAAAGATTGCGCTGGAGCATGGGTTGGATTGGGCCGCCTTACGTGCTGAGATGAAAAGCGATGCTGTGTCGGGCCGTATCAACACCAATCGAGATATTGCGATCGATCTTCAAATCCTTGGCACACCTGCCTTTGTCACCCCTACTTCCGTCAGCTTTGGGGGGGCGGACGCAGAGGCTTTGGTGACGGGTTGGCTTAATCAATAAAGGCCTTTTCGACAACAAAATGTTTGGGATCGGAATTGGCCCCTTCAAGCAAGCCATGGGCTTCGCAGATCGACATGATGTCCTTGTTCAGGGCCAGATTGCCGCACACCATCACACGGTCCTCTGCGTTGTTCCATGCGGGGGTGCCAAGTGCTTCGAAAACGCGTCCGTCGCGCAAATGATCGCTGATCCGGCCTTCGATATCTGATGGCTCGCGCGTTGTGGTGGGGTAGTATTTCAACTTGTCGCCGACCAATTCGCCAATCAGCGGGTCGTCGGGCAGGGCCTCGACCAGCGTGCGGCCATAGGCCAGTTCAGCGTTGGTGCGGCAGGTGTGGGCAAGGATGACCTCGTCGTATTGCTCATAGGTCTCAGGGTCACGCAGAAGCGAAGCGAAAGGTGCCACGCCCGTGCCAGTGCAGATCATCCATAACCGCTTGCCCGGCAGCAAAGCATCCAACACAAGCGTGCCCACAGGTTTGGGGCGCAAGATAATCTCATCTCCTGGCTCAATTTTTTGCAAGCGAGAGGTCAGCGGGCCATCGGGAACTTTGATGGAGTAAAACTCCAGCTCCTCATCCCAGCTGGGTGAGGCAATGGAATAAGCGCGCAACAACGGTTTGCCGTCCTCTTTGAGCAAGCCGATCATGACAAATTCCCCTGAACGAAAGCGCAAGGATTGGGGTCGAGAGACCCGAAACGAAAACAGCGTCTCGCTCCAGTGATGCACTGAAGTGACCGTCTGTGCATCGGGCATGATCTTGGTTGGGGTCGCGGTTTGAACAGTCATGTCAACGTCCTTTATACCGCCTCAGCGGCCTGTTTCTCTGAGAAATGGCTCGCAAGCTTGCCTTCCTGGCCGTCCATTTCTTCGGCGGAGGGCAGGGGGTCTTTGGCCTCGGTAATCACAGGCCAGAGTTTTGCGTATTTTTCGTTGAAGGTGATCCATTCTTCCATCCCGTCCTCCGTATCGGCGCGGATGGCATCGGCGGGGCATTCCGGTTCGCATACACCGCAGTCGATGCATTCGTCGGGGTCAATGACCAGCATGTTTTCGCCCTCATAAAAGCAATCCACTGGGCAGACGGATACGCAGTCGGTGTATTTGCAAGCAATGCAGTTGTCGGTGACGACGAATGTCATGGCGTTCTCTCTTCGTTGTTTTTGCCATTTTGCCGCAGCGCAGAATCCCTGTCCGTAAACAAATTGCTATTGAGCTGCTCTGCAGTGCGGCAATCTGATCCCAACAACAGGGGATACTTATGATTGACTGCCTTTCCGCCACACCAGACTGCCGCACATTGATTGTTGAATGGAAGGGCGGGACCAAATCCCAATTGTCCGCCGCCATTCTGCGCCGCGAGGCGCGAGACGCCTATTCTACACGGGCTCGAATCGATCATGGCGAGATCGAAGTCGCCGACGGATTGACCATCACCAACCTCGTGCAGGTAGGGGCCGCGGGCGTAAACGTCCATTTTTCAGACGGTCATGACCGCGCCGTCTACCCATTTGTCTACCTTCGCGAACTTTCCGACCAATTCGGAAACTAATTGACATAGGCCGCGCCGCAGCAACGCGCAGGCTGCAAACAACCTCATAGGATTGGAGCCTTTTCATGGACGAAATACTGGATGGAACGACGCAGATTGATTGCGACATCCTGATCATCGGCGGCGGCACAGCTGGTCCGATGGCAGCTCTCAAGGCCAAGCGCAAAAACCCAGATGCGAATGTGATTTTGCTGGATAAAGCCAATGTCAAACGCTCGGGCGCGATTTCGATGGGAATGGACGGGCTGAACAACTCTGTCATTCCGGGCTACGCCACGCCGGAGCAATATACCAAAGAGATCACCATCGCCAACGACGGCATCGTCGATCAAAAGCCTGTCTACCGTTATGCCGAGGAATGCTACAGCATCATCGAAGAGCTGGACCAGTTCGGCATCCGCTTCCAAAAAGACCAGAACGGCGAATATGACGTAAAAAAAGTGCATCACATTGGCACCTATGTTCTGCCGATGCCAAATGGCGATACCGTTAAAAAGGCACTTTACCGCCAGCTGCGGAAAGCGCGGATCAATATTGTTAACCGCTATATGGCGACACGCCTGCTGACGGGCGAAGGTCGGGTTGCTGGGGCGATCTGTGTGAACACCCGCACGGCTGAGTTTCTGGTTGTGCGCGCCAAGGCCGTGATCATGTCACTGGGGGCTGCGGGGCGTCTGGGTTTGCCCTCTTCCGGCTATCTTTACGGTACTTATGAAAACGCATCAAATTCGGGCGAAGGATACTCCATGGCCTATCATGCGGGGGCTGGCCTTGCGAACCTTGAGTGTTTTCAGATCAACCCGTTGATCAAGGACTATAACGGGCCAGCCTGTGCGTATGTCGCGGGCCCAATGGGGGGATATACGTCTAACGCTCAGGGTGAACGGTTCATCGAATGCGACTATTGGTCCGGTCAGATGATGCAGGAATTTTATGATGAACTGCAGGGCGGCAAGGGGCCTGTGTATCTCAAGCTCAACCACTTGGCGGAAGAAACCGTTGCGGAGATTGAGCGCGTATTGCACATCGTGGAGCGCCCGACACGCGGACATTTCCACAAAGGCCGTGGCACTGACTATCGCAAAGATATGATCGAGATGCACATCTCTGAGATCGGGTTCTGTTCGGGCCACTCTGCCAGTGGCGTGTTCGTGGATGAGCGGGCGCGTACGACCATTGATGGGCTTTATGCCGCTGGTGATATGGCGAACGTACCGCATAACTATATGTTGGGGGCTTTCACCAATGGCGCCTTTGCAGGTTTGGATGCTGTTGACTTTATCAAGGACGTGGATTTTGCTGACTTCGACATGGGGGAAGTGGACGCAGAGCGCACCCGCGTTCTGGCCCCAACCAAGCGCGATGATGGCATCCCACCCAACCAGATCGAATACAAAACGCGCCGCTTTGTGAACGACTACCTTCAGCCGCCGAAAGTGACGGCCAAGATGGAGCTGGCTCAGCGCCGCTTTGCCGAAGTCCGTGATGACATGGAAAACCAGATGTATGTGCGCGACAGCCATGAACTGATGCGCTCGCTTGAGGCCTCCGCGATCATGGATTGTGCCGACATGGCGGCGGCAGCCTCGCTCTACCGAACAGAGAGCCGTTGGGGCCTGTATCACAACCGCGTGGAATACGAACGCGACGATGAGAACTGGTTCTGCCACACGATCCTGACCAAGGGTGACGATGGCAAGCCGGCGCATGCCAAAAGGGCGGTCGATGACTACATCGTCGAAATCGATGATGACGAAAAAGACGCTTACAACAACCAACGTGTGACCAAAACAGTCGCGGCGGAATAAGGAATAAAATCATGCCTTTGGCTCAAACCTCTACCATTGTTCCTGTCGTTGTTGATGACGCACTTTGCATCGCCGACAAAGGCTGTACCGTCTGTGTTGACGTCTGCCCCTTGGATGTTCTGCGCATTGTCGAAGGGCCTGATGGCAGCCCTGTAACCGCACATATGAAGTACGACGAATGTTGGTACTGCATGCCCTGCGAGGCAGACTGCCCCACGGGTGCTGTCACCGTAAACCTACCATTTTTGTTGAAGTGAGACGGATATGAATGCGCTCTTTGAAGACTTTGATGAAATTGCCGAGCTGGCCGCAGGACTGGACGACGCGTCGTCTGGTGCGCGGATCATGGCGGTCATGGAACTGGCGGACAGTGCTGATCCAGCGGCGATCCCCCATCTGGCCCGCGCTATTGCGGACAAAGATCCTGGCGTGCGCAAACAGGCCGCTCAGGCTTTGACCGATTTTGATGGGCCAGAGACGGCAGCCGCGTTGGTCTCGGTGCTGACAGATACCGATGCGGCTGTGATCGACGCCGCAGCGATCAGCCTTACAGAGCTGAAAGATCCTGCAGCAGGCGATGCAATCTTGCCGCATTTGGGGGACACGGATGCCGTCAAACTGCATGCATGTCTTGCAGGGATCAAGGAATTGCGCCGCCCTGAGGCAATGGGCCCTGCAATCACTGCGCTACAACATGCCGACGCGGGTGTCCGTATCGAGGCGGTTGGCGTAATCGGTTGGCTTCAGGACGAAGGATCGCTGCCGGCTCTGCGCGAGGCTACAAAAGACAGCGAGACCCAAGTGCGGCGCACTGCACTCGCGGCATTGGGCTTCTCGAAGTCCGAACATGCGGAGGCGACGCTGGTCGAAGGGTTGAAAGATTCTGAATGGCTGGTGCGCGAGGCGGCCGCTGAAACGCTGGCCAAGACGGGAGGTGCCGCATGCGTGGCCGCTTTGCGTCCGGCTTTGTCAGATGAGTTCTGGCAGGTACGGGTCAAAGCGGTCCGGTCTTTGGGCAAGCTGAACGCGACTGAAACCGCAATTGAGATCGCTCCAATGATGGACATTCCAGTGCCAAATTTACGCAAGGAATGTGCCGCCGTGTTAGGGGAGATGGCGGTTCCAGAAACGGCGCCCTTCTTAGAAAAATACAAAGATGACCCTGACCCGGACGTACGCAAAAATGTCCGCTGGGCATTGGGGAAAATGGGCGTCGTCTAGCCCGCTAATACGTTAATTTGATTAAGATTTATGCACCCTTTGACATTGGCTGAGGGGTGCTAATTGTGTTCAGCGAAAGTAAGTTAAGTAATTGAAAGTAAAAGATAAAATACCTGAGTGATTCTTGGTCATTTTCCTGCTTTTCCCTTTCAATACGTCTAAATTCCACCCGAGACACCGCTTTTGATGCCTTCTTTTTGGGCTGTTTGTGAATCTGACGAATCTTGGGGCAAAAACGCTACGAATATCCGGAAGTAGCTCCAATACTGGTTGCAAGAAAAATAAAATATTAACCGACAATGGAGAATGACATGGAACTTAAAACAAACTTAAGATCCGCATTGCTGGCGGCCACGATGGTTCCCCTCGGGTATGCGGCCCAAGCGGAAGAGATCGCAATTTCGGTCGGTCACCAGTCGATGTGTACTGACACCTACACAGCCGGTATTATTATCAAGGAGCTGGGCCTACTGGAAAAACATCTGCCCACGGACGGCAAATACGCCGATGCGGAATATGACATCAGCTGGGCCGACTACAGCTCGGGCGGGCCGATCACCAACCAGATGTTGGCCAACAAGCTGAACTTTGGTGTGATGGGCGACTATCCGTTGATTGTGAACGGAGCCAAGTTTCAGGAAACCGACAGCTTGCGCACCGTGTATGTCGCGGGCACGGGTTACAATCTCAAGGGGTCTGGCAACGCAATTGTCGTGCCGGTAGAAAGTGACATCTATTCCATCGAACAGTTGGAAGGCAAAGAGGTATCCACACCTGTGGGATCTGCTGCTTGGGGCATGTTGCTCAAAGCGATGCAAGACAACGGCATTCCAACCTCTGAGTATGTGTTGAAGAACCAAAGCCCCGCTGTGGGCGCGGCCAACATCGCCGCGGGCAAGATCGATGCGCACTCTGACTTCTGCCCATGGTCCGAGATTATGGAGTACCGTGGTACTGGTCGCAAAATCTATGACGGTTCAGAAACAGGCGTGCCTTACTTGCACGGTGTTGTCGTGCGGCAGGACTTTGCGGAAGAGTACCCTGAGGTCGTTCAGGCCTTTATTAAGTCCGTTTATGAAGCTGGTGAATGGATCCGCGAAGATCCCATGCGTGCTGTGACCGAAATGGAAAGCTGGACGGGTGTCGAGAAAGAGGTGCTGTATCTTTACTTCTCTGAAGGGGGGCATCTGACGCTGGAGCCGTCGATCAAAACCGAATGGATTGACGCGTTAAAGTTCAACCACGGCGTTCTGGTCAATGAAAAGGCGATCCCGCCGCTCGATTTCGATGAGTGGATCACAGAGGATTACCTCAAAGCCGCTTATACTGACATGGGTGTCGATTATGAGGCGGACAAAGCCAAGATGGTGGATCCCAAGGTCGCCAATAAAGGCCTGCCGATGGAAATCTGGCACTCCCGCGATGGGGTCAGCACCTATGGGACACCTGCTGAGTTCCTCAAAGGCATGGCAGACATCCGCGCGACAGCCGCACTGGTCAATGCCACCTATGTCTATGACGCAGAAACCGGTCTGAAGCTGTTCGGCAAGACGGCCTTCTGGGTCAAAGCTGGCGACGACTACGCCACTTTCCTGCGCAAGGGCGAGGCCGAGGATTTTGCCAGCGCAAATTCAGGTGCGGTCGTTACCTTTGACGAGGCGATTGCGGACTTTGCCACCGAAAGCTGAACCATACAAATGCGGATCCCGGGCGGCACACCTGCCTGGGATCACATATTGCACTTACCCACCTGAACGGAAGGTACCTTCATGCAGCCCCTTGCAAAGAGCGATGACGCGCCAACACAGGCAGTCGATGAACCTGCAGTCACAAAGGTACCCGTGAGGCCCACAGCAAAACGACCTCATATCCCGCCGCACATGGTGCAAAATGCCGGGTTCGCCTTGATCTCACTGAGTGTCGGCGTCGTCTTGTGGCACATCGCAACTGCCATAAATCTTGATTTCTATATCAACTTCTCAAATGTGCCGGCCCCGCTCAAGGTGTTCACCGCCTTCATCGCCCACATTCAAACCGAGATTTTCTGGACACATATCGGCGTCTCAATGCGCCGGATCCTTTTTAGTTACTCAATCGCTGTGGTCTTGGGCATCGGGATCGGTTTGATTATGGGCCGATCGCGCATCGCACGCGCTTTTGTGATGCCTTACATCGAAGTCATCCGTCCCATTCCTGCCGTGGCTTGGATCCCGCTGGCCATCCTGATGTGGCCGACCGAGGAGAGCTCGATCATTTACATCACCTTTCTGGGGGCGCTGTTTCCCATTGTTCTCAATACCCTGCACGGGGTTGAGCAGACACCTGAAGTGCTGGTGCGTGCCGTGCAGTCACTGGGTGCATCGCGTCTCGATGTGTTCCGCCATGTGGTTATTCCAGCGGCCTTACCGTCCATCGCCGCGGGGTTGGCGATTGGCATGGGGGTCAGCTGGTTTTCGCTGCTCGCCGGCGAAATTATCTCCGGTCAATACGGCATCGGCTACTTCACGTGGAATGCTTACAGCCTGATCAACTATCAAGACATCGTCGTGGGCATGCTGGTGATCGGGGGGCTTGGCACCGCCTCAACAGCCGCCGTCAAATACGCCACGTCCCCGATGTTGAAATGGCAAAAGAGGTCGCGCTGATGGAGATCGTTAAAACACTTGGCCACGCCATACGCCTTGATTGGCGGCGTATGGTGTTCACGGGTCTGATGCTCGCGCTGCTGATGCAGGTGCTCATGATGATCGCCCTGATGGTGCGATTTCAAGGGTTCCCGAATTACGTCGTTGGATATGATTGGTTCGGCAACGTCATCCACATCATCAAATCGACCCCTTCTTGGGGCGACATCCTGCCCATCGTCAACCAAGAATGGCTGATCGAGATTGGCAAAATGAATTATGATTACGGCATGGGCATTTCCGAATGGAGCCTTAACGTCGTGCCCATCCGCATGATGGTACTCTTTGTTCTTGGCGCTTTGGTCGCCCTGTGCCTCAGCCTGCTGCGCACAGAGCAATGTGATGTGGCCACCAGCTCTACGCTTCGCGCCACAACGGGGCTGGGTGCGATCCTGATCGCCATGACCAACGCCACAATGAGCTGGGTCGTCTGTTGCGCAGCCCCTTCTTGGGTTGTTGGCCTTGCGATGCTTGGGCTGGGTGTATCGACCTCGCTGGCGCTTGAATCCATGGGCCCTGCGCTGAACCTCGCGGGCTTTGGATTGCTGCTGTGCACGGCGTTTTATCTGGCGTGGCGCAAGACGCGCCGCCCGCAACACCACTCTGGGAGCCTGAAACATGCTTGATGTTCTAAACTTCAAAAAGCCCGATGGCGGGCCTCACGCTCAGGCCGGCAAAGGCGAAATCAAGATTAAAGATGTCTCGATCACTTTTGGGCGCGGCCCGACTGAGTACCGAGCAGTTGAAACCACATCCATCGACATCAAAGCAGGAGAGTTCGTGTGTATCCTCGGACCGTCCGGCTGCGGTAAGTCCACCTTGATGAACGCAGTGGCGGGATATGTTGAGCCCACCACCGGCAAGGTCACGGTTGACGACGTCGAGGTCAAAGGCCCCGGCCCAGACCGTGGCATGGTGTTTCAGCAGTATTCATTACTGCCTTGGAAAACAGTCTATGAGAACGTCGCCTTTGGTCCCAAAATGGCGGGGGCCACCAGAACAGAAGCGGGGTCTGTTGCGAACACATTCCTTGGCCTCGTTGGTCTGAAAAAGTTCGGAAGTCGCTATCCGGCAGAGCTGTCGGGCGGCATGCAACAGCGTGTGGGGATTGCGCGTGCACTGGCCAATTATCCCAGCGTCTTACTGATGGATGAGCCCTTTGGCGCGCTTGATGCGCAGACGCGGTTGATGATGCAGGAAAGCCTGCTGGATATCTGGCGTCAGTTTGGCACCACGGTTGTCTTTGTGACCCACGATGTGGACGAGGCGGTGTTCCTTGCCGACCGCGTGCTGATCATGAGCGCGGCGCCCGGCCGGATCATCGAAGACGTGCGGATCAAGCTGCCACGCCCAAGATCCACCGATATGGCCGCCACACCTGAATACATGGAAGCCCGGCAATTCTGTCTGGACACGATCAAGGCCGAAAGCCGCAAGGCTTTTGCGGAGCAGAACCAATGATGCGTTTGGCCGCGGTCTTGTTTGCGGTGTTCCTGAGCACCAGCGCGCAGGCACAAGTACAAGGTGTGATGCTCGATGAGCCTGTCACGCTTCCTGCGTTGTCGTTTTTTGACGAAAACGGCCAGACCTACGAAAGCGTTGATCTAAAAGATCAATGGACGGTGATCATGATCGGGTTTTTGACCTGCCCTGATGTCTGCCCGTTCACCTTGGGCAATCTGGAGGCGGCGGTTGCCGAGACAGGCATGCGCGTGCGGCCTGACAACGTGCCAAAGGTTTGGTTTTTGTCTGTCGATCCGGACCGCGACACAGAATACGTCAGCGAATACGGGCCCTTTTTTCATCCTGATTTTCGCAGCATGACCGGCACCCGCGAGAACATCGATGCCTTTGTCGAGGTCTCTGACGGATACTACCAGTTGATGCCACGCGATGCGGACGGGTTCTATGACGTCCAGCATACCTCGGCGGTATCGGTTATCGCACCCGATGGCACTTTGCGCGCCAAACTACAGCCGCCCTTTGATCCAGGTCTCACGGCAGAGTTTCTGTTGCGTCTTCAAATCTCATACCGCAAGGAACTTTCTCAATGATCCGTTACGCCTCAGCCATCGCATTCCTGATGATCCCGGCAGCCGTTGCCGCACAGGACATTAAAGCGACCAATGCTTATGTGCCCCAATCGCCGCCCGGCTCAATGGCACAGGCCGCATACATGCAGCTGGAGAACACCACCGAAAAACAGCGCAGTGTGATCGGGGTTGAGGCGAAAGGGTACGGCATGGCGCATCTGCACAGCAGCGAGATGAAAGACGGTGTGGCCACAATGACGATGGTGCACCAGTTGGACATCGCAGCGGGGCAAAGCGTGACATTGGAGCCCGGTAGCTTGCACATCATGCTGATGCGGCCCGAAGCGATGGCCAAAGTTGGCGACAAAGTTGATCTAAAACTCTTGTTTGCGGATGGTGATACGCTTGAAGTGACAGCAGAAATCAAATCTCGGTCCGGCGGATCGTGAAACATTTGGTCGCGTCATTTGCGTTCTTTTTGGCGCTGCCTGCGGCGGCTGATTTTGACGCGGCCAGCTATCCTCCCTATGAGACCTGCGCGTTGTGCCATGGATTGTTTGGACAATCACGGACAGCGAAATTCCCACACTTGGCTGGACAGAAGCCTGCCTACCTGCGCGCCCAATTGGACGCATTCCTTTCGGGGGAGCGTTCCAACGACGGCGGACAGATGACAAGCATCGTGACAGAGCTCAAACCAGAGGATTTCGATGTGGTGGTGAAATGGTTCTCTGAACAAGACCCTCCTAGGGCGTCAGCTGCACCCGCAGATAATGTCGGCAAAGAATTGACCACAGGGGCAGGGTGCCTGAATTGTCATGGCGAAGGTGGCGGGCAGGATGTGCCCCACCTCACGGCTCAACACGCTGGATATTTGGCGAAACAAATGTTTGACTTTCGCGATGGTGTGCGCGCCCATGGGCCAGCTTCTGATATGCACAGGGACGTTTTCCAATCGATGGACGATGACATCGATCAAATTGCCGCCTATTTTTCATCGCTGGAAAGGTCCCCATGACAGAAATGAAACCCATTCCCGACACCGACCCCAGTGCGATTTTTTTGTCGGAATACTTGCTTGAGATTAACAAGGGGGCTGGTTTCTTATCGTCGCTTTCAGCTGACGACCAGAAACAGGTGCGCAGACACGGGACCAGATGCAAAGTCTCCAAAGGGGAGGGGGTATTTTTTCAGGGCGATCCGCACACGGGGGTGTGGGTTGTCGAAAAGGGGCGCATAAGAACCTTCTATGCTGGACCCTCAGGGCGTGAGATCACGCTGGCCTATTGGAGTGTGGGACATTTTATCGGTGGACCAGAGGTGTTCGGTATGGGACGTCATGTTTGGTCCGCTGACGCACTTGAGGATTGTGAGTTGCTCTTTGTGTCCGGCGCCAGTCTCCTTCGGCTGGTGCGAGAAATCCCAGACGTTGCGGTCGCTGTGATCAATGGCTTGGTCAACAAAGGAAAGTGTTATTCTGCGCTGATCCAGATGCTGGGCACGCGTACGGTTTCTGAACGGCTTCAGCAGTTGCTGGTGATATTGGCCGAAACATATGGCCGTCACGAAGAAGGCCACATCGTTGTTGATCGTGACATCACATATGACCAAATCGCAACGATTGTGGGTGCGACACGTCAATGGGTGACGCAATCACTTGACCGACTTCAAAATGAAGGTGTCCTTAGAGTGAGCAGGAAAGAAATCACCATTCTGAAGCTGGAGCAGCTTTATTCTTGATAGAATTCGAAGGTGAAAAAGTTCTCAGCGGACTGATCGCGTAACACCCTGAGGCGAACTCTGCGACGCAGGTAAATCCCGAAATTTGCGTACTGGTTTATCGCTATTCCTGAAATGATGCAGTTGCGAACGGAGATGACTGCTTGGTAAGCATCAAGTACCTTCGCACATGGTACAGCATTCGGCATTATGTGCTCCTTTCTCCCGTTCGTTGCAGTGAAGAATGTTATGTTTCACAGATCGTCTGAAGGGATGCGCGATATGTATCGAGCGTGATAGCTGAAGGTATGAACCGTTGGGCGCCCACGAAGTACAAGATCCAGAATTGGTCGTATGACAATGACAGCTTGAAGCAGCGGGGGGCGTTGTCGATCTGGTTTGATCCAGAGATAGATCTGAATAGCGCTAAGATCTGAAGACGGTTAGCTTGGTAATTTTAGAACCAATGGAAGACGGATCTTAACAAGGGAATAGGTTTTGCGGTCGCGTATCAAACAGGCCGTTGTGGCACAAGGTGTTTGGCGTGGATATGCGCTCAGCGAAGTGGCTGAGCGACAAGGGATCAGCACCAAATTGTTGTTCATTTGGAAGGCGCAGTTTTCGAAGTCGCCACTTGTCTGATCAGAGGTGGAAGATGAAGCTGCCGAGATCAGATGACTGAAGCCCGCGTGATGAGGAACCTACCACCTTAAAAAGGCGACCGCGTACTTCGCGCGAGAGTCGCAGTGATGTCCGCGTTCAGCATGAAAGCAAGTTAAACTCGGTTCATACGTAAGCGTCCGGTGTAGGCGCTGTTTATTCACTGACTAGCAGGCCGCACACCGATCCACGGGCCATTTCGTTGCTCTCGGATGACCGCCGTCCACCTGTCAGCAGCAGAGTTGCACCAGTTTACAATGACCGGGTCGATTGCCTTGTCGATGTGTTTTGCTGTCGCTAGATCAATACGTTCCAGTTGGGTCACCGGGAGATGCTTTGAGATCGCTTCTCCCAAACTGGCAAGTGCATCTCGCTTGAACTGGTCTTCTTTTGGGAAGCTCGCGCTTAAGCTCAGGCTATCTGTGGTAAGCGCAATCTCATTTGGCATATTGCGTTCACCGGGCACGAAGAATGTCTGGCCTAACTCTTTTTCGGCTTGGCGTAGTTGGCTTGTGTATTTAGGGGTCGGATATTGCCAACTTGAGAAGCCGATCGAGATTTGAAGCTGATCTGACTTCGGCAAGATGTAGTCCTCGGGACTTGTATCGATCTCTGTCAGAAGAGCCGGGCCATCGATCAACCATACGCTCGAGGTGTCGATCCGTTCTGGCACACTGAGTTCCAGATGCTCCAGCTTAAACTTGTCGTTCGTTATCGGCTTCACCAAAAGTGCGCTTGGGAAGGCGGACCACGCTTTTGCAACAATCTTGCGGGCAGTCTCGATGGTGATCGTGTTAAGATGTGCTTTCCAAAATGTGGTCTGTCCTGTCAGATTTGCATAGCGATGTGCGTCTGGATCAGTCTCGTCCGGGATAACGCCGTTGACCGTTACTCCGAAGTTTGCGCAAAACTGGGTCAATGACATAGAGCCGTCGAATGGGGGGCCGATGTCTGCATCAAGAATGCAATTGCCGTCGCGCAGCGCATCATCGCCCGGTTCATAGCCAACATGGACACGCAGTGAACCCCCGCGATATCGAACATACACATCCAATTCATCATGGGTTTCCCCATAGAACTGAGACGGGCACGACCCACCACCACGAAGCTTAGGAAGATCGAGACCGAGGGGCGCGGGAAGTTCCGGTGTATGGAAGCCAATCATTTGCATTAGTTAATACTCCAAGGCAGCAGGTCGCTGACGCGGTTAATCTTGTAATCAGGGATGCGGGCGAGTGTGTCCGCAAGCCATACCTGTGGGTCGACACCATTCAGCTTGGCGGTTTCAATCAGGGTATAGGCGATTGCGGCGGCGCGGCCGCCGGTCTGTGATCCAACGAATAGGTAATTCTTGCGCCCGATTGCAACTGAGCGCATCGCCCTTTCGGCGGTGTTGTTGTCCAGCTCCAAGATGCCGTGGTCGATGTAAGGACGCAGCCGCGCCATGCGGGTCAGGGCATAGCGGATTGCGCCTGCCAGCGGCGATTTGCCCGAGATGCTGGAAAGTTGGGCGTGCAGCCATGTTTCCAGATCATCGAAGATCGGTTTTGCCTGCGCTTGTCGGAGATCGGCGCGTTGATCTGGTGGTGATCCACGGGCCTCTTTCTCGACCGCATACAACTGTGCGATGCGCTTGATGGCCTCGTCGGCGATGGCAGAACCTTGGGCGCGGTGAACATCTACGAACTTACGTCTGACGTGGGCCATGCAGGCAACCTCGCGGATATCATCGGAACGATACAGGTCTTCGAACCCGGCATATCCGTCCGCATGCATCCAACCCTGATATTTTGCGAGATGATCTTTGGGGTGTTGTCCTTTGCGATCTGGTGAGAACTGATACCAACTTGCGGGTGGGACATCGCTACCCCACGGCCTCTCGTCTCGGCCATAAGCCCACAGTCTTGCGGTCGCGGTCTTGCCGGTGCCGGGGGCCAGCATCTTCACAGGGGTATCGTCCGCAAAGATAGCTTGTCCCGCCAGCACATGCCGTCCGATTGCATCTGCTAGTGGCTCGAGAAGGGCTGTGGATTTGCCGACCCAGTCAGCCAATGTTGAGCGATCAATATCGATCCCGTCGCGCTCAAAGATGCCGCTTTGACGATACAGCGGCAGGTGATCGGCGTATTTGTTGACCAGAACATGAGCTAGCAAACCCGGTCCCGGCCTTCCGCGTTCAATAGGGCGCGATGGTAATGCGGCTTGTGTGAAGGCTTCGCAGCCTGAGCACGCAAAGCGTGGTTTCACGATGCGGTTCACGATGAACCGACCGGGAACGTATTCCAGTTCTTCGGTGACATCCTCGCCCAGACGGCGCAATCCACCACCGCACTGGCGGCAATCGTCCTCGCCAGTGGTCAACTCGACTTCCATGCGCGGGATGTGGTCAGGAATCGGACGTCGCTTTGGCTTTTCCTTCGGTTCCTCGTCGGGAAGGCGCAGCTTTGCCGTCATCTTGGCAACTACGATCTCGCTGGTCTCAAGTGCCAACTGAAGCTGATCGATACTTTCTGATGACGATCCAAAACGGTGATGGCGTTGACCGGCCAATTGATGCCGCAGCTTCTCGATCAAGACCGCCTGCGACCTGACCTCAGCCAGCAGTAGCGCTGTGAACTGCCTAAGCTCGTCGGGGTCTTTCGGCAGGGTTTTGTCGACATCCAACATGGTCGAACCATAGCAGGTCCGCATGTTAGAGGAATCCCCACATGCCCGTTCCAAGCCTATTTATCCTGCCTGGAGCGGTGTCCAACTCCGTTGCGGCAGACGCCAATCGATCCCTTCCAGCAGCATCGCCAACTGCGCGGCAGTCAGGGCGATCTTACCCTCTTTGGCTGATGGCCACACGAACCGTCCTTTCTCAAGACGTTTACTGAACAGACACGCGCCCTGGCCATCCCACCAGATAATCTTGATCAGATCGCCGCAACGTCCGCGAAAGACAAACAGGTGCCCGGTGAACGGATCTTGCTTGAGTGTTTGTTCCGCTTGGGCTGCCAGCGTCGTGAACCCGCGCCGCATGTCAGTCACACCGGCAGCGAGCCAGACACGCGTGTTCGCTGGAACAGGGATCATGCAGAAAGACCTCGGATGAGCCGAGCCAAAGCCTCGGGGTCGTAGCTACCAACAATCCTCAGCTGATGGCCGCCCGCGATGTCGATCTCAATCGTGCTGTGGCCGGATGTGGTATTCGCTGCACGCGCGGGACCCGGTTCTTCGGTTGCAGGCCGGTCAACAATCTCCACAGGCAGAAAGCATGGCGTATCACCAACCTCTTCCTCAATGATCTCCGGCTCAGGCGCAAACTTAGGATCACGCAGCCACTTGTGGATCAGATTGGTGTTCATAGCGTAACGACGTGCGACCTGCGCCACCGATACTCCCGACGCGCATGTTTGTGCGCAGATCGACACCTTCTCCTC
>JBDVSG010000056.1:0-6764 GCA_039967155.1 Sulfitobacter sp.
CCAAATCAGCCCTTGCGCGCATCGCCACAGCTACAGGACAGCCCAAAGCCAACGGCCCATGGAAAGAAGCGGAGATCGAGGCGCAAACCCATGCTACCCGCCACGCTGATCTGGACCGCGCCTGCGCCGAACTATCGCGCGCCCTGTCTGAACGCCATCAAGTGGCGAAACGGCTGGCGATGCTAGAGGCCCCTGGCGCGCAAGAGGCGCTGGAAAAGGCAGTAGAGACCGCCCAAAAGACCCATGACGCTGCCTTGGCCCATGCGGATAAAGTGGCCCAAGCAGATGCGCAGGCGGCGCTGCGACAGTTAGAATTAGAAAGCGCACAGCGCGCGCTGGATGGGCTGATCATGGCCCAAGAACAGCACGGGGTGGCCAAGGACCAGCATGAAACAGCCACCCGCGCGCAGGCCGCAGCGGCACAGGCGGTGCAAACGGCCCAAGAGGCCACTCAGGCGGCAGAGGCTCGGGTGAGAGACGCGGCAGAAATGCTTGCCAAAACAGCGTCCGAGAAGGAAGCGGCACAACAAGATGCACTGCGACAGTCGCTGGCTGAAAAACACGCCAGAGCACAGGAATTATTGACGCAGGTTGAACAAAAGCGCGCACGCCTAGAAAGCGTTCAGGCCGCGACCGCGACCCTTCTTGTCACCGCTCCCGTGCTTGCGGAAATCGAGGCGGCTCAGGCCACTTTGACCCGTGCGCAATCAGAGGCGGCGGCGGGCGGGGTTCAGATCATTCTGAACTATTCGGGCACTGCGCGCGTCTCGCACGAGGGCGCCGCGCTGGATGCAGGCACACACCAAGTAAGCCGCCCGCAGGCCTTTGATCTGCCCGGTATTGGCCGGTTGGAAATTGATCCCGCAGCAGCCTGCGTGGATACAGGGACTGTGACATCAGCCCAAACGCGTCTGGACCACGTACTGGCCGCCGTGAACATGGCGGATCTACCTGCGGCGCGTGCGGCGGCATTGGCGCGAAAAGGCAATGATGATGAAATTGCCCTGTTGAAAAATGTCCTTGCCACTTTGGCGCCCAGTGGCGTGGAGGCACTGCAAGCCGAGGTCGCACAGGCGCGCGCCAAATTAGATGCCCTGTGTGACGCCGCTGGCGCGCCAAACGCTGACCCTGAGGTTTTGTCGAAAAATCACGCTGCCGCCCAACGGGGATGGGAGGACGCACAGGCCGCCTATGACCGCAGCCGTGATGCGCGCGATGCGGCGGCCCATGCGGCGGCCCATGCGCAGGCGCAGCTGAGTGTTGCCCAGACGGCGTTTGAAAGGGCGGCCGTTGCCTTTGGCGACCCCATGAGCTTCGAGACCCGTAAAACAACCGCAGCACGGGCCCACTCCGTGGCCCTTGTCGCGGCCCAAGACAGCCAAGCGGCTGCGCAAAACCTGCGCGACGACGCCCCCGATCTGGCCATGGCGCAGGCCGATCTGACCCGCGCAAAATCTGCGGCGGGCAATGCGCGCGACGAACGCAGCCAGCTGCAAACCCGCAGCGCCGATCTGAGCGCCACAATCCGTACACGCGCCGAAGACGGCGTTGAGGAAAAACGCGACGAGGCGGCAGGCCTGATGCGCGCAGCCAAAGACCGCGCCGCAAAACTGGCCCATGAGGCCGCTGGGCTGTCGCTTTTGTTGGGCGAATTGCAGGCCAAACGCGGCGCGGCCCAAGAGGCCTATTTTGGCCCTGTTCAGCAAGAGTTAGCACCGCTTTTGGCGTTGCTCCACGCGGATGCGGCGCTCAGCTTTGATCCCACGTCGTTGTTGCCTCAGGGGATCGCACGGGGGGGCACCGATGAAACAATGGAGAGCCTCAGCGGTGGCACACAAGAACAGATCGCGATCCTGACCCGCCTCGCATTTGCGCGGCTTTTTGCACGTCAGGGCAAACCCATGCCAGTGATTTTGGACGATGCGCTGGTCTATTCTGATGACAGCCGCATCATTGCGATGTTCAATGCGCTGCACCGTGTTGCGCATGACCAGCAGGTGATCGTCTTTTCGTGCCGTCAGATGGCATTTGCCGAACTCGGCGGGACAAAGCCGCAGATCACCATTACGGATCAGTGACGAACTGCCTATTTTTTGGACGGCTTGCCTGTTTTGAGAGCTGTGGGCGGCGAAAGCGCTACCGTTCATCGTGCAGGTGTGATGAAAATTAGCGAAGTGAATTTAATGAGCCTTGATACATCATCTCCGATCTCGGGCGCGCAGGACCAGCGCGGGACCTTTGTGCCGCGCGCGCAGGGGGAGGTTGACCTGTCAATGTTCCACCGTGATGGCGCCACGCATTTGTCGGGCTTGCGCCAATCGGGCTGCATGAAATGTATCTTACCGCAGGTTTTCCGCCCAGACGCAGAAGCGGTTTTGGTCAACACGGCTGGCGGGGTGACGGGGGGCGATGCGATCCGTGTACGCGCCCGTGTTGGCGCGAATAGCCAGCTGAGCATGACAACACAGGCGGCTGAACGGATTTACCGCACCTCTGACGGGACAAACGGCCGGATTGATACGCGGATCGAGGTCGAAGCAGGCGCGCGGCTGAACTGGCTGCCGCAAGAGACCATTTTGTTTGACCAGTCCCGCCTGCGCCGTGATTTGCAGTTTAATCTGGCTGCAGATGCGCGTTTGCTGCTGTGTGAAACGCTGGTGTTTGGCCGTGCAGCCATGGGCGAAGACCTGCGCCAGCTGTATTTGGATGACCGTATCCGTGTGATGCGCGACGGGCGGCCTGTCTATCTGGATGGTATCCGATTTGAAGGCGATATCGGTGCACAATTGGCCCGTGGTGCCATCACAAACGGGGCAGGGGCGCTGGCCACATTGGTGTTCGCCGCCCCCGATGCCGAGGCACTGCTGCCCCATGTGCGCGCATTGTTGCCGGACACGGCAGGGGCAAGCCTGCGCAGCCCTGAATTATTGGTTTTGCGCGCAGTTGCAGGCGACAGTCTGGATTTGCGCCGCTATATGATACCCGTGCTAGAGAAACTCTCTGGCCAATCTCTTCCCGCTGTCTGGAGACTATGACCCATGCAACTCACCCCTCGTGAAAAAGATAAACTGCTGATCTCAATGGCTGCCGAAGTGGCGCGTAAACGTTTGGCGCGGGGCGTGAAGCTGAACCACCCCGAAGCCATTGCGTTGATCACCGATGCGGTGGTGGAGGGCGCGCGCGATGGCCGCTCCGTTGCGGATATGATGGAGGCAGGCGGCCATGTCATCACCCGTGATCAATGTATGGAGGGCGTGCCCGAGATGATCCACGATGTGCAGGTCGAAGCCACCTTCCCCGATGGAACCAAATTGGTGACCGTTCATAACCCGATCAGATAATTGAAAGGAATTGCGATGAAATATGTGTCTTTTCTGAGTGCGTTTTTGGTGGCAGGCCCAGCGTTTGCACATGACGCAGTGCATGTCATTGCGCATGGCGCTGAATGGGTTCCGGTTTTTCTGGGGCTCGCAACACTTACGGCGGCAGGGGCGACCGCACTGGCAACATCCCTGCACGCAAAGGCAAAGGCGAGGGCCCGTAAATGATCCCTGGTGAAATCATGCCTGCACAAGGCACATTGACCCTCAATGAAGCGGCGGACGCGGTCACGCTGATTGTCGCCAACACGGGCGACCGCCCCGTGCAGGTCGGCAGCCACTATCATTTCGCCGAAACCAACCCTGCGTTGGACTTCGACCGAGAGACCGCCCACGGCATGCGCTTGGACATCGCAGCAGGCACCGCCGTGCGGTTTGAGCCTGGCCAGCGCCGTGAGGTGCAGCTGATCCCCATCGGGGGCGCGCGGCGGGTGTTTGGGTTTAACGCAAAGGTCATGGGCCCGCTGGCGGTCGCTGTCGCGGTCACGCTGAGCACGTTCTTAGCGCCGCCAGCACAGGCGCAAACCGCCGCCGATTGCATAGAACCGCAAGCGCAGCAGCTGATGAATGCCTGTGCCGCGCGGGAGTATAAACAGGCCGATGCGGCATTGAATGCGGCATGGAAACCCGCAAAATCCTTTGCCGATCAAATTGGCCAAGGGCCGTCTTTGCTCAAGGCGCAGCGGGCGTGGATATCGTATCGTGATCAAGCCTGCGAAGCTCACTCCAGCCCGTTCGAAGGCGGCTCTCTCAGATCGCTGATCCGCTCGACTTGTCTGAGCGAACTGACCGCAGAGCGCACGCGCATGTTGTTAGAGTTTCACGCGTACTGAGTGCCAAGGTAAAGTGTAGTTTTATGAAATATAACGATTTTTTTGGGTATTTTGAAAATGCAGCCCAGATGACCCATATGATGGTCGAAGCGCAATCCGTGATTGGAATGCGGATGCTGGGCATGGCGGGCCTATGGTCTGTCACCGCAGCCGAGGACGAGCGGATGGTCACTGAAAAAGTACAGGCTATGCAGCGCGCCAGCACGGATGCGACCTATGTGATGCTGCGCGGTGGTACGCCCAATCAGATTACGGCGGCCGCCATAAAACCTTATCGCCAGAAAACCCGCGCCAATGCCAAACGTCTTGGCAAACGCGGCCTGAAGAGGAGCTGAGCCCCATGCCAGTAGAAATTCCACGCGCCCAATATGCCGCCATGTATGGCCCCACGACGGGCGACCGCATTCGTCTTGCCGATACAGATCTGGTGATCGAAGTCGAACGCGATCTGACAACCTATGGTGAAGAAGTGAAATTCGGCGGGGGCAAGGTGATCCGCGACGGGATGGGGCAAAGCCAGATCGCCCGCGCAGGCGGCGCGGTAGATACCGTCATCACCAATGCGCTGATTGTGGATCATTCTGGCATCTATAAGGCTGACGTGGCGCTGAAAGACGGGTTGATCCAGGCCATCGGCAAAGCGGGCAATCCTGATACGCAATCGGGCGTAGATATTATCATTGGGCCTGGCACCGAGATCATCGCGGGCGAAGGGCGTATCCTGACTGCTGGCGGGATGGACAGCCACATCCACTTCATCTGCCCTCAGCAGATGGAGGATTCCCTGCACTCTGGTGTAACCACATGTTTTGGCGGCGGTACGGGGCCTGCGCATGGCACGCTGGCGACCACCTGCACACCAGGACCATGGCACATCGGGCGTATGTTGCAGTCATTTGACGGTATTCCGATGAACGTGGGCCTTTCGGGCAAAGGCAACGCCAGCCAGCCCGCAGCGTTAGAGGAAATGGTGCGCGGCGGGGCTTGCTCGTTAAAACTGCATGAGGATTGGGGCACCACACCCGCTGCCATTGATTGCTGCCTGTCGGTGGCTGATGCGATGGATGTGCAGGTGATGATCCACACTGATACGCTCAATGAAAGCGGTTTTGTCGAACATACTGTTGACGCCATGAAAGGCCGCACCATCCACGCCTTCCATACCGAGGGCGCGGGCGGCGGCCACGCGCCAGACATCATCAAGATTTGCGGCGAAGACTATGTTCTGCCCAGCTCGACCAACCCGACGCGTCCCTTCACCAAAAACACGCTGGAAGAACATCTGGACATGCTGATGGTGTGTCACCACCTTGATAAATCCATTCCCGAAGATATCGCCTTTGCCGAAAGCCGCATCCGCCGCGAAACAATCGCCGCCGAAGATATCTTGCATGACATGGGGGCGTTTTCGATCATCGCGTCTGACAGCCAAGCCATGGGGCGCGTGGGCGAGGTGCTGATCCGCACGTGGCAAACAGCGGATAAAATGCGCAAACAGCGCGGGCGTCTGCCCGAGGAAACAGGCGACAACGACAACTTCCGTGTGCGCCGCTACATCGCGAAATACACCATCAATCCCGCGATTGCCCAAGGGGTCAGCCATGTGATTGGATCGATTGAGGTTGGCAAACGCGCGGATCTGGTGCTGTGGAACCCCGCGTTCTTTGGGGTGAAACCTGAAATGGTGCTGATGGCAGGCACAATTGTGGTGGCGCAAATGGGCGATCCCAATGCGTCGATCCCCACGCCGCAGCCGGTCTATACCCGCGCGATGTTTGGCGCCTATGGACGCAGCCTGACGGAAACCTCGGTGACATTTGTATCGGCCGCTGCCCATGCAGATGGTTTGGGCGCGTCCTTGGGTTTGGCCAAGCAAACAGTGGCCGTGCAGAACACACGCAATATCGGCAAGAAGGATCTGATCCTTAACGATGCAACGCCCAGCGTTGAGGTTGATCCAGAAACCTATGAGGTCCGCGCGGATGGCGAATTGCTCACCTGTGAGCCCGCCGAAGTGCTGCCCATGGCGCAGCGGTATTTCATGTTCTAAGACACCTCTAGCCCTGCAATTTGAAAGAAGACTATGCCTGACCATTTGACCCAGAAAATCCGTGCGACAGGTTCATGGGAGGGGGCTGTTGCCTCGTGTGAGCTGAGCTATGACGCGCGGTTTTTGCGCCGCAAGGTCGTGCAAACCACGGACGGGCAAAGCGTGCTGATCGATCTGGAGCACACGACCTCGCTGAACCACGGCGAAGCAATGGAGACCTCCGAGGGCGCGCTGATCGCAATTGTTGCCGCCTCCGAAGAGTTGTTGGAAATCAAAGGTGATAACCTTGTTCAACTGGCTTGGCATATTGGCAACCGGCACACGCCTTGCCAGATCGAAGATGATCATCTGCTGATCCAGAATGACCCTGTGATTGGCCATATGTTGGAACATCTCGGTGCCAGTGTTGCCCCCGTAGACCGCCCCTTCACGCCAGAGGGGGGGGCCTATGGTCATGGCCGCCCTAGTAACCCAGCGCAGTGAGCGACCGCCCATGCTCAC
>JBDVSG010000057.1:0-5043 GCA_039967155.1 Sulfitobacter sp.
AAATGCGCCGGATTAGGCCGTTTTTGTCAGGCTTTCGGCAAAACGACATAAGGTTTCCATCGCCTGCTCAAAGGCTTTGTCCTCAATCGTCATGGCCACACGCACATGGCCGGCCGCCGCCTCGCCAAAGCTTTCACCGGGCATGACGGCGATGTGGTGGGCGTCCAGCAAAGCATAGGCGAAGTCCAGACCGCTCATGCCTGTGGGGCTGATGTCCAACATCATATACATCGCGCCCCCGTTGGGCACCGCCGAGATAACATTCTGACGCGCCAGAATATCCATAGCCAACAGACGGCGGCGGCGGAAAGGTTCTGCGATTTCGGCTTCAAATTCAGGCCCTTGTTGCAGCGCAAACAGGGCGGCATCCTGAATGAATCCGGCAACGCCGTAATTGGTGTTTGTGGCTAGGTTGATCAGATGCTCGATCATGTCTTCAGGCCCGACAATCCAGCCAATGCGCGATCCTGTCATCGCGTGGCTTTTGGACATGGAACCGACCACCAGCGTGCGTTCAGCCATGCCGTCCAATGCGCGCGGAGAGATATGTTCGCCCTCCCAAATCTGGGTGTCGTAGACCTCGTCTGAAATCAGCCACAGGTCGTTTTGAATGCAAACTTTGGCAATGCTATCCCATGTTTCGCGGGTGTAAATCACGCCTGTGGGGTTGTTGGGCGAATTGACCAACAGCGATTTTGCCCCCTGTGCAACGGCTGCAATTTCTTCGGCGCGTGGCTGGAAGGCATCGCTGGCGTGGGCTTTGATGGCTACTGGCTTTGCCCCCGCGGCGCGTAACGTACCAGGGTAGGTGGCATAGTATGGATCGATATAGAGGGCGGTATCTTGAGGGTCCAAGACAGCCGTGTGGGTGGCAAACAACGCCGCCTGTCCACCAGGGGTGATCATCACGTTTTCGGGGGCGGTTGGCACGCCTGTCGCGGCGGTCACGCGGTCGGCGACAGCTTTGCGCAGCGCTGGTACCCCAGGAATAGAGGCATAGCCGGTGTGACCGCCCATGGCGGCACGGTGCATGTCTTGCAAGATTGGGGCCGCCGTACGGATGTCATGCTCACCGATGGTTAGTTCCACCACAGGCGTGCCGTCGTCGATCATTTGGCGTGCACGGTTGAAAACCTCCCAGCCGTCTGAGCCGCCGCTAAAAATTGTGCTGATGCGTTGTGATGCCTGCATGACATATTCCTTCTCTAACTTCCAGCAGGGGCGCAGAGCAGTGACGCTTTGTCAATCGGTGTCATTTGGGAAATGTGTGCGGACTGCTTGACCGCCATGGGCGTCCTGGGCTAGGCATGTGGCATGACAACGATGACACTCATTATTTGCTGTACAATTACCTGCTGAGATACCTCTCGCGGGCCTTGATCACGTTGTTTTAATTTCACCAAAACTGTGCCATGTCCCGCGCAATCCCGCGCCGATAGGACCAAAGCTATGACACTGATAAAACTGCACAACACAAAGACCCGCAACCGCGAGGAATTTGTCCCCATCGACGCAAAAAACATTCGGATGTATGTTTGTGGGCCGACGGTCTATGACCGTGCCCATCTGGGCAATGCGCGCCCTGTGATCGTGTTTGACGTGCTGAACCGCCTGCTGCGCCATACTTACGGCGAAGACCACGTGACCTATGTGCGCAATTTCACCGACATCGACGATAAGATCAACGCCCGCGCATTGCGTGACGGCAAAGAGATCGGCGTGATCACGGCTGAAACCACTCAGTGGTTTTTGGATGATATGGCCGCCGTTGGCGCGCGTGAACCCGACCACATGCCACGTGCCACAGCCTTTGTGCCGCAGATGATTGCGCTGATCGAGAACCTGATCGCCAAGGGCCATGCCTATGCAGCCGAAGGCCATGCGCTTTTCTCGGTGGATAGCTATAAGGATTATGGCGCGCTGTCCGGTCGCAGTGTGGACGACATGATTGCTGGCGCGCGGGTAGAGGTCGCCCCCTACAAACGAAACCCGATGGATTTTGTGATGTGGAAGCCCTCGGATGAAAACACGCCAGGGTGGGACAGCCCATGGGGCCGTGGCCGCCCGGGCTGGCATATTGAATGCTCGGCCATGGCGCATGAACTGTTGGGCGCGCATTTTGACATCCACGGGGGCGGCAACGATCTGATGTTCCCGCATCATGAAAATGAAATCGCGCAGAGCTGCTGCTCGGGCGACAAATTTGCCAACTACTGGATGCACAACGAAATGCTGCAGGTCGAGGGCAAGAAAATGTCCAAGAGCCTTGGCAATTTCTTCACTGTGCGCGACCTGCTGGACCAAGGGGTCAAGGGCGAGGTGATCCGCTTTGTCATGCTGAGCACCCATTACCGCAAGCCGATGGATTGGACCGAAAAGAAGGCCCAAGAGGCGGAGAAAACGCTGCGCAAATGGTATGGTTTGGCGGCAAGCGTGCAGACGGCAGTGATCGATGAGGATACGGTTGGCCTGCTGGCGGATGACCTGAACACGGCTGGCGCAATTGCGCATATGCACAAGCTGGCCAATGCAGGAGAAGCGGCGGCATTGCGCGGGGCGCTGACCCTGACCGGATTGTTGAGCGGTGGCGTTCCAGAATGGGCTGTGCAGGTCTCCTTTGATTTGTCTTCTTATGAAGCGGCGTTGGGAAATGTGCGCGCACAAGCGATGGAAACCAAAGATTTTTCCGAAGTGGACCGCGTCAAGACGATGCTGTTGGCAGCGGGGGTTCAGGTGCAAATGAGCAAAGAGGGGGTCGCATTAACACCGACACCCGATTTTGACCCATCAAAGCTAGAAGCGCTAACTTGACCCGCCCCAAGCCAAACAATAGGGCCAACCCGTTGCGGCGGGTTGGTGCGGATAAGACCACGGGTACAAACCTAGAAATACACGCGAAGCAAGGGTGAACCAATGACCAAGCAACGCCTCTCTCTTTACGACACGACCCTGCGCGACGGGCAGCAAACCCAAGGCGTGCAATTCTCGACCGAGGAAAAGATCACCATCGCACAAGCACTGGATGCCTTGGGCGTGGATTATATTGAGGGCGGCTGGCCAGGTGCGAACCCGACCGATAGCGCGTTTTTTGAACAAGCCCTGCAAACCCGCGCCACGCTTAGCGCCTTTGGAATGACCAAACGGGCGGGCAAATCGGCTGAAAACGACGAAGTGCTGGCCGCTGTCATGAATGCAGGCACCAGCAGTGTTTGCCTTGTGGGCAAGACCCATGAATTTCACGTGCATACGGCACTTGGCATTTCATTGGCCGAGAATACGGAAAACATCTCTAAATCCATCGCCCATTTGGTGGCCCAAGGGCGCGAAGCGCTGTTTGATGCCGAACATTTCTTTGACGGCTATAAATCCAACCCCGATTATGCGTTGGAGGCCATTCGTGCGGCCTATGATGCGGGCGCGCGCTGGATTGTGCTGTGTGATACCAACGGCGGCACGCTACCTGCTGAGGTCGGGCGTATCACTGCCGAAGTGATTGCCGCAGGCATTGAGGGCGCGCGTCTGGGCATCCACACCCATGACGATACCGAAAGCGCCGTGGCCTGTTCTCTGGCTGCCATTGACGCGGGCGCACGGCAGGTCCAAGGCACTTTGAACGGGCTGGGGGAACGCTGCGGCAACGCCAACCTGACCACGCTGATCCCGATCCTCAAGCTGAAAGAACCCTATGCCAGCCAGTATGAGACGGGCGTCAGCGATGAGGCGCTTGGCGGGCTGACACGCATGTCACGGATGCTGGATGAAATCCTGAACCGCGTGCCCCATAAGCAGGCGGGTTTTGTCGGCTCGTCTGCGTTTGCGCATAAGGCGGGGCTGCATGCCAGCGCGATCCTGAAAGACCCGTCAACATATGAACATATCGATCCCGCGATTGTCGGCAATGCGCGCATTATTCCGATGTCCAATCAGGCGGGCCAGTCCAACCTGCGCCGGCGTCTGTCCAGCGCAGGCTTAGAAGTCACCAAAGGCGATCCCGCGCTCGCCGAGATTTTGGACGAGGTCAAAGCCCGCGAAGCGATGGGCTATACGTATGATACTGCACAGGCCAGTTTTGAATTGCTGGCGCGGCGGGTCTTGGGGCGTATGCCCGACCTGTTTGAGGTCAAACGCTACCGTGTCACTGTTGAGCGGCGCAAAAACAAATACGACCGTGTGGTCAGCCTCTCTGAGGCGGTTGTGGTGGTGAAAGTGGACGGCGAAAAACGCCTGTCAGTGTCAGAAAGCGTGGATGAATCGGGTTGCGACCGTGGTCCGGTCAACGCGCTAAGCCGCGCATTGGTCAAAGACCTTGGCCAGTATTCCGCGCATCTTGAGGGCTGGCGCCTGATTGATTTCAAAGTGCGGATCACCCAAGGCGGCACCGAAGCGGTGACACGGGTCATTATTGACAGCGAGGATGCACAGGGGCGGCGCTGGTCCACGGTGGGGGTTTCAGCCAACATCATCGACGCGTCTTTTGAGGCGCTATTGGACGCGATCCGTTGGAAACTGATCCGCGATAAAGGGGAAGATAAGTGATTTCAGGGGGGCTCAAACGTATTGCGATTTCGCTAGCGATCACGCTGCTTGTGGCGATGGGTTTGATTTTCACCCAAGGGCCAATGGATCTGACCGGTGAGGGTGGCTTGGATTTCAGTCAGCAATTGGCGAACGGCCGTGCGCATCCTGCTCCGTTGCAGAGCCTTCCCATGCGCGACGGCTACCCGTTGCAGCTTCGGACCTATGGGGGTGCTGATGATGTGCCGCTGCTGGTTTTGGTGCATGGATCAGGCTGGCACGGGTTGCAATTTGATAGCTTGGGCAAGGCATTAGAGGGCCATGCTGATGTGGTTGCGGTTGATCTGCGTGGCCACGGGACGGCCCCCAATCGCCGTGGCGATATCGATTATATTGGCCAGTTTGAGGATGATCTGGCCGATTTGATCACAGCCGTGGCTAAGCCAAATCAAAAGGTCATTCTGGGCGGTCACAGTTCGGGCGGGGGGCTGGTTGTCCGCTTTGCGGGGGGCGCGCATCGGGATTTAA